>JBCCQK010000255.1:0-11171 GCA_039024375.1 Bacteroidota bacterium | reverse complement strand
TTTGCGGTATTCCCAAAACAGCGAGCGTTTCTCCTTGGAGGTAAGCAGTTGATTAATGCTATTACCATCCAAGCCCAGTGTTTGTCGGTCGGCAGCTTGTAGCCCAACTGTCCAGTCAATCATCGTGGGAAAAATATCCATAATGTGGACGGGGGCGTGGTACACTTTTTCGGCTTGGGGCGCAATTTTGTTGGCTAACGATTTGGGATAATGTACAATCAATGGACTAGCAATTCCCCCTTCGTACAAACGCAATTTGTAATTATAAAAAGGAACATTAGACACATTCGCCCACGGTTCGCAAAACGATAAAAAACTACCTTGCTGCCCGATAGGAATGTCGGGATTGTGTAGTTTGCGCCCTGTAATATCCTCTGCACTCGCTCCATTATCGGAGAGGAATAGGACGATGGTATTCTCCAATTGCCCTAGATTTTCTAGAGTTGCTAGTAACCTGCCGATATTTTGGTCCATATTATCAACCATAGCGGCGTGGACTTCCATACGACGCGCCCATGCTTGGGTAGTGTCCCGCTCATCCCAAGCAGAAATAGTTTCGGGAGCCAATGGCAGTTCGGGAACGTTTTCTAACACCCCCAACCCTTGTAATTTTTGATGACGTGCTTGGCGAGTAGCTGCCCACCCTTGGTCGTATTTTCCAGCATATTTTTGAATGTCTTTGTCTAAAGCATGTAAGGGCCAATGAGGTGCGGTGAAAGCGACGTACTCCACAAAGGGCTGCCCCGCTTGACTAAAACGGGTGATATGCTCAATGGCGTGGTCGGCGATTTCGTCGGTAAAATACCAATCTTTGGAAGGCGGGGTAAATTCGGTGCTATCTTGCACAAAACGGCGATTGCGTTTTTCTTTCACTTTCTCAAAATAACTACTCGCTCCACTAATCAAACCGTAGTAACTATCGAATCCGTAGTTCATCGGCCAATGTTGCTCCCGTTCCCCCAAGTGCCATTTACCCGACATTCCCGTTTGGTAGCCGTTTTCCCTAAAAAAATTAGCAATATTGGGAATAGATGACTCCAAATATCCTTGATACGCTCCCTTTTTATAGTTTTTGTCGGGCATGGCAATGGCACTTCCGACCCCTGCTCGATGTGGGTATCTTCCCGTCAAAAGTGACCCTCGACTAGGCGTACATTTGGCACAGTTGTAAAAATTGCTAAAGCGGACGCCTTCTTTTGCCAAACGGTCTAAATGCGGTGTTTCGATTTGGCTGCCGTAGCAACCCAAATCGGAAAAGCCCATGTCGTCCGCTAATATGAGTAGAACGTTTGGCGACCGGTTGGGCGTCGTTGTAGGCGTTGGTTGGGCGCAACTTAGGACAATGGTTAGAAAAAATGGCAGTAGGTATCGCATTTCATATTTTTAGAACGTCAGGTAAAAACCGATAAAAAATCCATAGCTAACCAATCCGTAGCTGATAAAATAGTGAGCTACGGATTGGTTAGCTACGGATTTTATACAAATTATGACAAGTAGTTATATTAATTTCAATTTGGTAATCTATTGGTTTTGCTGCAATTGATTCATAATTACTCCCTTTCAGTTGCTCATTAGAAAAGGGTTTTCTTATAAAAAAGTTACTTCACAAATGTGGTCGGTGCGCTGCACCTCTGATGATAAAAACAGTCAAAAAAAGTAGATACAAAAGTTGCCGATGCGCTGCATCTAATACTCCAAGCCCCATTCGGGGCGACTACATTTGTATCACACTTGTTCAAAATACCCAATTATCTCAAAGGTGCAGCGCACCGACCACATTTTTATAGCAGATTATTTTTATAAGAAAACCCTTATCCCGATTCTAAAAATCAAAAAATGCAAGTAGAAGTTATACAACGTATCGAAGGAACAAAACTCGGAGAAGGCCCCATGTGGGATTACCGCAGTAACCTTCTTCGATGGGTCGATATCCCCAATGGATTGATTCATAATTATAAACCAGCAGACCAATCTCATTGGACGTTTAAAATTGGACAAATGGTCGGTGCGGCCGCCCCTTGCGACAATGGCGATTTAATCCTAGCCATGCAACACGGTTTTGCCTTTTACAATCCAACGAATAATGTACTAACCCCCATTGCTGACCCCGAAAGTGATTTGCCCTTGAATCGGTTCAACGATGGAAAATGTGACCCTGCGGGTCGTTTTTGGGCGGGTACGATGGCCATTGACCCACCACGAACCGAAGTGGGTAGTTTTTACTGCATTGGTAGTGATTTGCAAGTGCAAAAAAAGCTATCCAATTCGATAGTGTCCAACGGGATGGCATGGAATAAGGCGGCTGATAAAATGTTTTATATCGATACTCGTCATTTTAAAATGTGGTCGTTCGACTACGATAATGCGACGGGTGAAATTACCAATCAGCAAGTTTTCAAATCCTTCGAGGGCGATATTGCCGACGGTATGACGATTGACGAACATGACAACTTGTGGGTGGCTTTTTATTTGGGTGGAAAAGTTGTTTGTTTTGATTCCAAAACGGGTGAAAAATTAGCGCAAATTGATGTACCTGCGCAATGTACTACTTGCTGTACTTTTGGCGGTGAAAATTTGGATACGTTGTACATTACTTCTGGGGCAAAAGAGGGGGACGAATTGGGGGGTGCGTTATTTGCGGTGAAGCCAGGCGTCAAAGGCCGAAGAGTAGATTTATTTAAAGTAGAAAAGTGATGGTTTGATGGTTGCTGCCTAGCAATCTAACAATCCTGCCATCCAATAATTAGCATATATGAACACCCAAAAAGTAGCATTGGTAACGGGCGGTAGTGGCGGCATTGGTTCGGAATTATGCCGACATTTAGCCGCAGCGGGCTATCGAGTTGTGGTTAATTATAACTCCAATAAAGTCAGAGCAGAGGAGACGCTAAAAAGTCTAAGCAACGAAGGACATACTATCGCCAAGGGTTCGGTGACCAACAGCGGAGCACTAGCAGAAATGGCGCAAATGGTGGAGCGAGTTTACGGTCGATTGGACGTCCTAGTGAATAATTCGGGCATCACCAAACCTGTACCGCACGACGATTTGGAAGGCTTGGAAGACGAATGGATTGATACAATTATGCAAGTTAATTTTCGGGGTGCATTTGCCTGTGTGCGGGCTTTTAAATCGCTGTTATTGAAGGGAGACCACTCCATTATTGTGAATATTTCCTCCATTGCGGCCCGCACGGGGATTGGTAGTAATGTGGCTTACTGTGCCTCTAAAGCGGCGATGGATTCGATGACTCGTTCGTTGGGACGGGTATTGGCACCCGATATTCGAGTGGTGTCGCTGTCGCCTGGTTGGGTCATGGGCGAGTATGCTGCTAAGTCTCCTGCGTCGTATTTGCAAGCGCAAAAAGATAAGACACCATTGGCAAGAATCGCCGAGGCGGAAGATGTAGGAAAGGCTTTGGTTGGGATTATTGAAAATTTTACGTTTTCTACAGGGTGTGTGTTTCCGGTGGATGGGGGGCGACCCCTCCTGTAACGTGACTCTCCGAGTCGCGAACCAATACACTTGTCTCACCTCCTGTAACGTGACTCTCCGAGTCGCGAACCGACTTGCAAGGGCTCAACTCGGAGAGTTACGTTACGTTTGTTCGCAACTCGGAGAGTTACGTTACGTTTGTTCGCAACTCGGAGAGTTACGTTACGTTTGTTCGCAACTCGGAGAGTCACGTTACGTTTGTTCGCAACTCGGAGAGTTACGTTACGTTTGTTCGCAACTCGGAGAGTTACGTTACGTTTGTTCGCGACTCGGAGAGTCACGTTACGTTTGTTCGCGACTCGGAGAGTCACGTTACGTTTGTTTGCGACTCGGAGAGTCACGTTACGGGAGGTGAGACAGGTAATATTCCTCGTAATCGGGATTGGCATAAGTGAATGGATAATCTGTCCAATGCATAACGATTCCAGCCGATACAGGATTATTGATATTGTAAGTGTGATAAAAGGCCAAGTCGTCCCAATCCCTTATCAAGTGGTCGTAACTTTCTTGCATCCAAACTTGTCTGCCGACACAATCCTGTAGGAGGTTGATTTGACGAGAAGAGAATTTCTTGATACTGCCCAAAATATCGCCGAGTTCTTTGGTCAATTGGCAAAAGGTTAAATGAACGTGATTGGACATGATACAATAATCAATGACTTGATACCTTTTGCCATCAAAGTGCATAATAGCATCAGCAACAATTTGAGCGATTTGAGGGACTTTTAAGAAGTGCGGACCAGTGCTAGTATTATCAAGCAGGGTATCAAATTTTCCATAATAGAGTCGTTGCATTTTTCTCAATTTTACGGCAGTTTCTTCCTTGGATAGGCCCCTTTTTAGTAAGGATTTTTTGTGGAATGCTCTTTCGTCTCGCAAGCGTTCAATAATGGCTTTTGGGAGTGAGCCTTTTAGCCGGAAAATAATGGTATAAATGCCGTCGGGGGCTTGCCAATGTGGTAGGTTACGTCGGGTACGTAGCCGTTTAGGTTGGTAGATTTTGCTCATAGTTGTAACACAACGCTCCGAGTTGTGCCTGTTTTGTTTAGCATTAATTACAATGCTATGGGGTAAGTAATGGTATTTGTTTTGGAATAGATAGGATAGTTGCCGATGGTTGGCAACACAATTTCCTAAATTGTGCCTTGATACAGCACTATTTTATACTAATTCTAGCATCAATATCGAAAATATTCTGTTGAAATAAAAATCTAATTACTTAAAACGCATAATCTAGTGGATTGTAGGGCATTTGTGGTACAACTCGGAGCGTTGCGTTATGTAGCCTTCTTCTGTAGGAGTACCGTGAATAATTCTATATCTAATGAAATCACTATCCTTGGTAATCACTATTCTGGATTGTTCCTCCGCAAGTTGAATGATTTCTTTATCCGAAGTGTCATTGCCTTTGGGTAAGTTAGAGGTGTGGATGGCATCCTCTCCGTAATTGGTAAGCCATGCGGTTAATCTCCACGGAAAGTGGGCGTCAACAATAAATTTCACTAGGCAGCCTTTACTTTGGTAATGCTACCGACATTGACCAGCTTTGAAGCAAAAATCAGGCAAGCCAAAATATCATTACGCTCTAAATCGGGGTAATCCTCTAGAAGTTCCTCGGTGGTCATACCAGCAGCTAGTAAATCCAAAATCATGGCTACGGAGTACCGCATATTTCTGATAGAGGGTTTCCCAAATAGAATATTTGGGTTGATGGTGATTCTATCTAATAATTCATTTTTTGCCATTTGTAACTCAATTTTTATACAGGATTATAACATCTCGGATATTTTGAAAATATCCGAGACGTTAAACAAAGATAATGATTTGTTCAATTTGGGACAAATTTAGAAAATCCCATTATTGAAACTACTTTTATAAAATAGCCTATAATTAAGGTTTCATGGCAAACTTCCAACAAGCAAAAGCGGTCGTCCAGAACTACATCCAAGAGTTCGACCAAGCCGCAGATAAAGACCTAAAGAAAGTACTAAAAAAGTACGTGACCAAAGACTATCACTGGCGGGGCATGCACCCCTTTTACGAGCAATTTGGGGCAAAAGCGGTAGTTAAGTCCTTTTGGAGACCGCTTCGACAGTCTTTTACGCCGTTACAACGGCGTCCGCATATTTTCTTTGCGGGCAATAATGACTGCGATGGTGGCGAAACGCAGTGGGTCGTCAATGCGGGTAACTTCTTGGGGCTATTTGACCAGCCTTGGTTAGATATTCCACCGACGGGTAGGCTCACCTTAATTCGCTACGCCGAGTTTCATCGGGTAACCCCCAAAGGGAAAATTGCGGAAACGGCTTTCTTTTGCGACGTGATTGACATCATGCACCAAGCGGGACAGTATCCGCTTCCACCCATGACGGGAAAAGCCTTCCCATTTCTGCCTCCTCGCACGCAAGACGGTTTATTGTACGACGAGCAGCCGCCTGCCGACGCCCAAGCTACGATGGACTTGGTCAATTTAATGATTGACGATTTAGACCGACTCAATAAATCGGGGAGTTACGGCTGCCCGCCTGAAGTCTTAGCACGCACTTGGCGAGATGATATGATTTGGTACGGCCCGTCGGGTATCGGCACGTCTTACACGATTCCCCGCTACCAAGAGCAACATCAATTGCCCTTTAGAGCTAACTTAACCGACAAAACTTACAATGGACACATTGCTCGATTTGCGGAAGGCAACTACTGTGGCTTCTTCGGTTGGCCCAATTTGAATAATAAAAACAAAGGGGGCTTCATGGGATTGCCCGCCAGTGAGGTACACGCCCCCATGCGTATTGTCGATATGTATCGGCGAGAGGGCGATAAATTGGCGGAAAACTGGGTGTATATGGACGTTTTGCACTATTTGTACGAGCAAGGACTGGATGTGTTGAAGCGGATGCGGGAATTGAATCGAAATGCTGTACGCTAAGAGCATGTTTAAATTTCCAACTATATTAAAATCAATAATTTGTAACCGTCGAGAGAATTTTTGATGGCTAGATGGCTAGATGGTTTTTTATGTTACGTTGACCATCAAGCCATCAGACAGTCAGACCATCATTCCCAAATCGCTCATAGAATTACATAACTATTTTATTAAGCACAAATCTCTTTACACACCTCACTACTCTAGATTATGAACTTAGGCTTAAATCAACGCAATAAGCAATTGGTTTGGAATTTTTGGCAAGTTTTGGACCAAGCTGCTCCTTCCGATTACTTGGCCACTACCGAGACGTTATTTGCGCCAGATGTGCGATGGTATGGCTTTGACCCCGTTAATAACTTATCGGGCTGTTATGCTTTTAGCGAATTTTTCTGGAAACCTTTTAAAGTGTCTTTTCCAGATTTAAAAAGAGAAACCCACATTTTTATTGGTGGTGTTTCTAATGGTCGGAAAGATGGAGATATATCGAAAGACGGTCATTATTGGGTAAGTGGAACGGGCTATTTTCACGCGACTTTTACCAAGGATTATTTGACGATTCCTGCGAATGGTCAGTCCGTAAAAATTCGTTGGGGGGAGTTTTGTAAGTTAGAAAATGGGAAAATTACCGAGATTTACTTCCTATTGGACTTGATTGATTTAATGCAGCAAGTAGGTATTTTTGTTTTGCCACCCAGCAAAGGCAAGGATAACTTGTACCCACCACCCGCTGCCAAAGATGGCATTCAGTTAACCGTGCAAGATATTACCGCTTCGACATATAGTCTTGACCACATTTGGCGATTTATTTACGATGGGCTAAATGCCTTCGACCAAGATGATTTAAAAAGCATGGGGATGGCGGACTATTTTCACCCCGAAGTGCAATGGTACGGGCCTGGAGGTATCGGTGCTTGCCTCAATTTTAAAGAATTTGAAACGTTTCACCAGCAACCTTGGCTGACCGCTTATCCCGACCGAGAGGTGCAAGATTTGGATGCGCTCATTGCCGAGGGAAATTATAGCGGTGGCCCTGGTTGGGCGGGTGTAATAGCTGCGCATACGGGGCCATATTTGAACGTACCCGCTACTGGCAATACTATTAAATTTAATGGATTGGATTGGTGGAAAAGAGATGGCGAACAGTATATCGAAAATTGGGTATTTGTGGATATGATTCATTTGTTTCGGCAGTTTGGGGTGGATTTGTTGAAGCGGATGAAATGACAATCATTAAAAATATGGACAAAAAAACAAAGGAACTAGCATTCATTCAAGCGAAGTATCATCATAAATACTGGCGATATTGGACGTACACTAACTTCCAACATTTTTCTCAAAAGCACTTTTAAACTCATCTTCATTCAATACATTAATCTTAGGAAAGGGTAATTTTTTTAGCTTATTGAAATGACGGTCATTGGTTACTAAATAAACTGCGCCACTCGCTATTGCACAATCAACAAACTTATCATCATCTGGGTCTTCTGGAATAAGTTGCCAAAAAAAATATTTTTGAATGTAGATAATATTTGGTAAGATTTCTAAAGCGGAGAGAAAAAGGTCGGCTGTTTCCCCATCAAAAAAACGTTCAATAATTTCTGCATATTCGTCCAAAATATCGGTTGTAATGCACAGTTCTATTTGTTGAAACTCTAATGCCTTTCGTATCCAATAATTCTTCGAACCTGGGTAGATGGCATTGACGATAATATTGGTATCTATAACTACTTTTATTTGGTTTTAAACTATTTTGGAGACTTATTTTTACTAGGAACCCTATTATGTTCCTTTGATACTGCATTAATTTGCTGCATAGTCAGCCCTTTCTTTGTAGCCACTTTTTTAGCTTGTTCATCTAATAACTTGAACCTAAAAGCAATTAGTATTCGCCGAAGTTCTTCGGTCTGCTTATCCGTCAAACCTTGAGAAAATAATTTCAAAATCTCAACTTGGGCTTCATTGAATGGCATTTGCAAAGATGAATCCATATTTCTTTTTTTTATTATAAAAATACGAGTGGCTTTTTTGTAAAAATAATTGATTTTGATTGGAGTGTCAAATATTATTAAATTCAGTTTAGGTTAGCTTTTGCGTAGAGATAATGTTCTTTAGAGTAGGTTAATCCCGATAGAAAGGATAAACTGTTTGTAAAAACCATCCAAAGAAAATCAAAAATCCTTGGAAGAAAATTAGTATTTTTGTTAAAAACAGCTAGTCAAATGGCAGAAATAGAAGTTCAATCAAATATAAAACTTGGCTTAAAAGATATTTTAAAAGCTATCTCCAAATTAGAAACGAAAGATATTGAACGCTTCATCAAAGAGGTGTCGAATTTGCTTGCCCAAAAGAAAGAAAAAGAGGATAAAGAAAAAGTAGAATCTAATCTTATCCAACAAATCAGGTCTGTTTATCCCTCCAAATTAAATGAACGGTATCAAGCTCTGCGTATAAAATTGGACAGTGAACCACTAAGTGAAAAAGAACAAGCCGAACTAATAGAACTGACGAATCAATTCGAGCTGCTGGATGCCCAAAGGCTGCGGTACTTACTACAACTTTCTCAACTTCGTAGCCAGCCTTTGAATGTTGTTTTAAAAGAGTTCTCGCCCGATAGCTATGCCTAGAAAATACATTTCCAAAAAGACAAAGGAGTTAGTATTCATTCGAGCAAAGCATCGTTGCGAATATTGTCAATGCCGTGCAGATACTGCCTTAGAGACTTTCGAAATTGAGCATATCTTGGCCGTTGCTTTGGGAGGTTCTGATGCTTTGAGTAATTTAGCTTTAGCATGTCGAGGATGTAATAGTCGCAAGGCTATGCGAGTCTGGATAATAGATAAAATCACCCAACAAAAAATAGCCTTATTCAATCCAAGAAAGGATAAATGGAAGGTGCATTTTGAATGGTCAACTGATTTTCTACAAGTTATTGGAAAAACAGCTACTGGAAAAATAACGGTTGAAGCGCTGCAACTTAATAGAGTTGGAGTGGCTAATGTTCGTAAATTGATGGTTCTAGGGGGAATTCATCCTCCTTTGGATACGGTTTAAGTTAACCCGTAAAACTAATTTTGATGAAATCAATCCTTGGATTGAATTTTCCAATCCCACAGTAAAGGACAATCCATGATATATCTAGTTCTTGACACAAATATTTGGCTTTATTTAGCCAATGGTTATGATTCCGAAAAAGAAAATCATTATGATAGTATTTATTCAGAAAAGCATTTTGAATTACTAAAAACTATAAGAAACAAGGTTGCAAATAATGAATTTAGAATTTTAATAAATGAGGTAATATTAAACGAATGGGAAAGGAATAAACATTCCACGAAGAAACTAATCGAATATCTAGAAAATAAACAAAAGGAAATAGTAAAATATGGTAGGTCTTTAAAACATTTTTTGACACCTAAGCAATTTATTGTTCAACAAGATTTAGTAAAAAGTGCTATTGAGAACTTATCACATAGAATAGAAGCAAACAGGATACATATTAGGGGTGTTGAAGATTTTTTAAAAAGAAACTGTATCAAAATTCATATAAGTGGCGATGTTAAAGACTTAACCTCTAATTTAGCAATAGCAAAAAAAGAAGCACCTTTCCAAAGAGATAAAAATAACTTCGCTGATGCAGTTATATTATTTAGCGCAATTGAATATTTAAGAAAAGAATTGTTCGTTGAGGAACGGAGGGCAATATTTGTTTCTAATAATTACAGGGATTTTGCAGCCCAAGATAATCTTGATATTTTTCATCCTGATTTAAAAGTTAGAATTGATGATTTAGATTTGACGTACCAAAGACACCTAACTAAGGCTCTCGATTTAGGTCAAGAAATGCAAGATGAAATAGAGGAATACATCTTGCTTAGAAGCGAAATTTATGAAGAAGATTATTTTTCTTGTCAAAATCCAAGTTGTGATTCGGAAGATAATTACCAATCATATGGTTATCTTAAAGAAAGTTTGAGGGTAGTAGGTGAAAGAGAAAGCTTTGTTGACCCAAATCAATTGAAATTATTCAAGTTACCAGAAATAGATATAAGGCAAGTAGAATTCACCAAACTTGGAAGTTGTTTTTTTTGCAATACGATTCATGTAAAGTGCCCTGAATGTAATTCTTTAATGTGCGATTGGGATGATTTAAACATGTATTATTGTAGAGATTGTGATATTGCATATGTAATAAGGAGAAGTAAAAATGAAAATGATAATATTTTGTTAAAAGATTCTGAAGAAGAGCATTTCGAAATTTGAATAATTCATTTCCTAAACAATTTTTCAAAAAAACACCTATCAAATAAAATTTTTTACAAACTTTCTTTATCATTGTCGTATGAAATAACACAACTCTCTAGGTTGTGCTACAGTAACAATCAATTGGTCACAACTCGGAGAGTTGTGTTACTTATGCACTATGGCCAAACCCACCAACTTCAACCGTCGAAAATTCCTCCAATTATCCTCCACCGCAGCGGCGGCAGCAGCCCTAGGCTGTAGCCAAAATGCCCTAGATTTTCCACAAAAAACGGCGAATTTATCGGCAGTAGGTAATGGATTTACGCCGAGAAATCTTCAAAAAAAGCCCAATATATTAATCGCGGTATTGGACGACGTTGGGTTTGCTGATTTGGGCTGCTACGGCTCCGATTTGCGGACAAAGTGTATAGATGAATTGGCGGCGAAAGGTACTCGCTTTAACAACTTTCACGTAACGGCTTTGTGTTCCCCAACCCGCGCTTGTTTGCT
>JBCCQK010000254.1:0-11199 GCA_039024375.1 Bacteroidota bacterium | reverse complement strand
CAATTTTTCCATTGTTCCATTCGTATTTGAATCCATCTTCTACATCAGAATATAGTCTTAAAAAGTCCTTTAAAGACAGGTAAGCATCTAAATCAATTTTTGCCTCGACTACAGTAGAAATATCTTGTGCAACAACTGTCATAAAAGTTATTTTCTAACAAATTTAATCTTTTTCACGCAAAAGCACAAAGCATCAACCAGTCGCAACCTATTCAATTTTCTTCACCCGTTCCTTCAACAACGCAATGATTTCTTCTTTAGAACCATAAGTATTCCCAATATTCACCACATAATTGGCCAACGTCCCATAAGCTTTGACCATTAATAAAGCCCAAATTTGAAAATAATCAATCCCTTCGAAAACGATAGATTTGTGCGCAATGTATTGGTCGATATTTTTTTGAAAATCGGCGGGCATTTCCGTCCAGTGCATGTGCGGCTTTAAGTGGTGACCAATGTGATAGCCGTCGTTAAAGCACTTTTTATTGTAAACAGTATTAATACAAGTAATGCTATTTAAGTAGCTGTTATCGGGTTGGCTAGCGTCGATGAAAGCGTGCTGTGCCCAGTTGCCCGACATCATTGCGAAGCGTACAATAATCGTTGGAAGAATAAATACCAATAAAGTCGCTTGCCAGTTGAAATACAGCATCACCGCCCAAACGCCCAAGAAGGTCAATTCTCCAATCATCGCCTGTTTCATGAATTTCTTTTTGTTCGTATCTCGATGGTACATCACCAACTGAATGACGCCCAAAAACAGAAAGTGAATGAAGTAATGCAGAAAATGCAATGCGTTATCCCGCTGGTATTTCATTGTCGAACTTAGGTCGGGTTCGAGATTCGCTTCGGCGTGGTGCATACCGATGTGGTGCGAAAAGTACGTATCGGGCGATTGCCCCATAAACGGACACAAGACCCAAGGAATCAAGCGATTACCCCACTTATGTTCTCGTTTGAACAGCGGCCGATGACTTGTATTGTGCAACATCAACGTAAACGGGCCCGTGTAAATCAGCAACCCAACTCCGTAGGCAACGGCCAAACACCACCAGAGTGTCGTCCCCGCCTCAATCGTAAATAGCACAATCGCCGTTGTGATAAACAACAAAGACAGTTTTATCATCAAATAGATAAACGGTAAATCCCGTTCGTCTTTCAAATACTTCATAAAGAATTGGTCCAAACTGCTCAATTCTTTTTTAATAAACGTTGGGTCCGCAATGGTACTTAATGTTCGCATAATTTATTTTTAACAAGGCTCTATTCAAGTTCAACGCTTTCAGCGTTATGTGCATTTATCTCCTATTTTTCATTCCCCGAATTTTATTCGGGGCTATTCGAGTTGAATCCCTATCGGGATTCGTTAGAATTTGCCAGGCAAAACCAAGTTTTGGGCTTCCGAAAAGTACGTTGTGTAAACATCCTATCAACCCGCACGCTTCACGACCTACTTTGAATGTCCTATAAGCATGACCTTTAAAAATACTGTTATCCTGTATTTTCCTGTCACTAAACTAATGCTTAAAATGCCGCGTCCCCGTCATCACCATCGACATTCCATTTGCATCACAGTAAGCAATACTATCTTTGTCCCGAATGGACCCACCAGGCTGAACCACCGCCGTAATACCTTCTTTGTCCGCAATTTCCACGCAGTCGGGAAAGGGAAAGAAAGCATCGGAAGCCATCACTGCCCCTTGCAAATCAAAACCAAAAGCCTTCGCCTTCACGATTGCTTGCTTCAACGCATCCACCCTTGACGGTTGACCGCAGCCCATCCCAATCAATTGCTTATTTTTAACCAAAGCAATTCCGTTCGATTTTAAGTGTTTCACACTCGTGGAGGCAAATAGTAAATCTTCGACTTCGGTTGCCGTTGGCGCTTTCACCGTAGCTTGCTTCAATTGGTCGGCGCTTTCAGCTTTTAAGTCCATATCTTGCTCCACTACTCCGTTTAGCAAACTACGGAAACTGCGCTTATTGACGTAGAAATCTTTTATCTTCAATAAAATTCGTTTTTTCTTTTTGGACAATAAGTCGAACGCATCCGAATCAAAATCGGGGGCAATCAATACTTCGTAGAATAATTTATCAATCTCCTCTGCTGTCTTTAAATCAACCGACTTATTACAAATAAAAATACCACCGAAAGCCGAGACGTTATCGCAAGCTAAAGCGGCCGTCCACGCATCGTACAGCGTATCTCTGGAAGCCAGCCCACAAGTATTCGTGTGCTTTAGAATAGCAAAAGTAGGTTCAGTGTCCTTAAATTCGCGCATAATCTGCACAGCTGCATCAATATCCACTAGGTTGTTATAAGAAATCGGTTTACCGCCCAGTCTAACAAAAATCTCATCAAAATCACCGAAGAACACCCCTTCTTGGTGGGGATTTTCGCCGTAGCGCAAAATATCCGAGCGATGAATACTGTATTTAAAAGATAAATCGGCCGTTCCTTCGTTGAAGTAGTTAAAAATGGCTACGTCGTAATTGGAAGAAACTTTGAAGGCTCTTCGGGCCAACTCTTTTCTGTCCGCTTCATCCGTGAATCCTTGTTTGTTGACCAGTAGTTCTTGAATCATCCCGTACTCTTCCTTCGAAGGCACTACGACCACATCCTTAAAATTTTTGGCCGCCGCCCGAATCAAGGAGATTCCCCCAATGTCAATTTTCTCAATAATCGCCGATTCGTCGTCCGTATTCGCTACCGTTTCTTCAAAAGGGTACAAATCCACAATGACCAAATCAATTTCTGGAATTTCGTATTCCTTGAGCTGATTCAAATGCGCCTCCTCTCGTCTTGCCAACAGGCCACCAAAAACCTTTGGATGCAAAGTCTTCACTCGTCCGTCCAAAATAGAAGGATAGGAAGTCACGCTTTCTACCGAAGTAACGGGAATATCTAAGCCCTCGATAAATTTTTGCGTACCGCCCGTCGAGTAAATTTTCACCCCTAATTGGTGCAATTCTTTAGCGATGGGCGCTAGTCCCTCTTTGGAAAATACCGAAATCAGTGCAGAGTTGATTTTTTTGACTGCCATTTTGTTTATAGATGATAAATGATGAGTAGCTTACCCATACGGGATGAATGATGAGCGGACTCAACTTTCATTTCGTCAAGGTTAATTATTTTTAAACTAGAGGTTAAGACTCCTTTAGAAAGGCGCAAAAGTAAGGAGAAAGCGAGGGTTTACAAAATGGGCGGGTAAGGACTGTGTCAAATAGTTGATTAGCTAATAAGTCGAAGGGCATTAGGATGAGGAAAAAAGCCAGCTTCGTAAAAAGCCATTCTTTCAGCTAATCTATCTTCATCGTTTATGCCTAAGATATTGATAGTACCTTGAGCAATGTCAGTTTTAGGAAGAATAAAGTGCTTATCTATTTCAAAATGGTCTGACCAACTATCTTTTCTTGGGTGATAGAACCTGATTAGTTCTTCGTATTCGGTAAGCGTACCTAAGTCAGTCCCTTTTCTATTATTACAAAAAAAGCAAGCCAACGCTAAATTGGTAATGTCTGTCAAACCTCTATGTTTGATGCTGATAATGTGCTCTATTTGAAACTTTATGAAAGAATGTCCTTCGTAGGCTAAACAATATTCACAACAATGGTAAGCTCTTTCGTAAACTTGTTTTCTTAGCTTATTGGAAATATATCTACTCATGCGGCCAAACGCTTTAATGCTTTGGCTTTGGCCAACCTGATAATATGCTCAAGCATCAAATAATAATCTAACTCGTATTTTTCCTCTTTTGTAAGCGTTTGGTTTTGTTTTTTCAGTAAAAGGGCTTCTGCTCTTTCTTGAGTTTCAGACGAGGGATGGAAATTAATGATACGGTTGGGTTCGTAACCCGCTAAAAAATCAACAAATTCTTCGTGTACTTTTAATGGTAGCATAGTTATATTTTATCCCAATTTAACTAAAAATCTAATAAGCTACAAAATTGATTTTCTTGATAGGGTGAAGGTTTCCTTTAACCAACTATCCTCCCAAACGTTTTCTTTTTAAACAAATAATACCCTACCAAAATATTCTTTCGCAAACGCCCCTTCGTATTCGGTGGCCCAATGCTTTTTTCCTTCACTAGCTGACTAAATAAACGCCGTTGGTTCATGGTTGTCCCAAAGTTAGCGTACAAATAGCCGTGCGCCCGCAGAATCTGCCAAATATGCGCCAATTGGCCACTCAATAAAAATTTGACGCCCGCTACGCCGTCTAAAATCATCCGCCAAGGCAGCAACCAGAAAAGCCGCCGCCGCTTTTCATTTTTCAGAAGCGTCGTCAAGCTATTGCGAAAATTGAGGTAGGTTTTTCTCGGAGATTGATAGTTCAAGGTTCCGCCACCGACGTGATAAACCGTCGATTCGGGAACGGCCATAATCTTATACCCCGCCCGTTTGATGCGCCAGCAAAGGTCAATTTCTTCCATGTGGGCAAAGTAACTAGCATCCAAGCCGCCCATCTCGTGGTACAATTCCCCTCGCACGAACATAGCTGCGCCCGTCGCCCAAAATATTTCTTGATTTTGGTCGTATTGCCCTTCGTCTTTTTCACAATAATCGAACAGGCGACCTCGGCAAAAAGGATAGCCCCAATTGTCCATCCAACCACCCGCAGCGCCTGCGTGTTCGAATTGTTGCTTGTCGTGATGCGCTATTACCTTGGGTTGACAGGCACCGATGGTCGAATCTTGTTCCATCAGTTCGATGATGGGCCGCATCCAATCGGTAGTCACTTCTACGTCGGAATTGAGCAGGACGTAATAAGGCGAACTAACTTGTCGTAGCGCTTGGTTGTAACCACCCGCAAAACCGTAATTGTGCTTTAAATCGAGAATTTCAACTTGTCCTTGGTAATTTTTTTCTAAAAAAGCCAAAGAATTATCCGTTGAACCATTATCGGCAACGATAACCCTGAAATTATCGTAATTAGACGCTAGAACCGAGGGCAGAAAATCGGCTAAATATTTTTCGCCATTAAAATTTAGAATGACGACCGCTACTTCGGGGTAGCGAAATGTCGCCCGATTGATGGCGGGCAAAGGTTGTTGCTTTAAGATTTTTAGCGTACTTTCCTTGTCGTTAGCCAACGCCGTTTGCAGTTCCTCCAAAGAGTTGAACTTAGCATCTTCTCGAATAAAATCGACTAACTCTAACGTTAGGTTATCCCCGTAAATTTTTTTATTAAAATCAAAGATGTTGACCTCAATGGTTTTATTATCATGTTCGGGAAGCGTTGGCCGAGAACCGATGTAAAGCATCCCTTGGTAGCGCCGATTTTGATGGTGGACAAAAACAGCGTAAATACCTTCTTTAGGCAGTAGCTTATGCGAAGAACCGGGTTTCAAATTGGCTGTAGGAAAACCAATTGTTTGCCCAATTTGCTGCCCTTTGACGACCGTACCACTGAGGATAAAATAGTGGCGAAGTAACTTAGCCGCTTGCTTAACATCGCCCGCTTGAATGGCTGTTCGAACTTTAGTTGAACTGACCGTTATTTCGTCAATTTGCTGCGGGGCAATCTCGTCCACTTCGAAATTGGCCGTTTTACTGTAATGCTTCAGATAATTGATATCTCCCTGCCGATTTAACCCAAACCGATGGTCATAGCCAATGACGATATACTTAGGATTGAATTTTTCTAATAAAAACTTTTCAATATATTCGTCGGCAGATTGCTGCGAAAAGTTAATGGTAAACGGCACAACTACCACGTTATCAATCCCGTACCGTTCCAGTAGCATTATTTTTTCCTCAATCGTATTAATTAGCCGAAGTGACGTATCTTTGGGATAAACAACTAGGCGAGGATGCGGATGGAAGGTAATGACGACGCTTTCTCCGTTGACCTGCTGAGCCAGCTCTTTAACCCTTTTCAGAATGGTTTGGTGACCACCGTGTACCCCGTCAAAGGAGCCAATCGTAATGACGGCATTTCGGAAAGTGACTAAGGAATTAAGGTCTCTAAATACGTTCATTTAACAAGATTAACAAGGAGACTTTGAACGATAAAAGGATTAAAAAAACTATTCACAAAGGTATCATAGGTTAAAGCGATAAACAAGATAGCGACAATAAAATCATAAAAATGACTTTAGAACGAATAATAGACTTTATTCGGTTTATAGTAAACGGCATACGGTTCACGGTTCGCTGTACGAAAAATTTTAGAATAAAAAATAATTATAAACTATGAAAAAAAGTACGTATTTGTTGGGTATAGCACTCGTTTTCTTTCTTTTTACTTGCCAAATACAGGCCCAAAATCCACTCCAAGACCTTATCGACCAAAACAAAGCCACCTTTGGCGACATTTTCGACCGCCCCGACCACTATGAAGTACAAATTATCTACACACAAATTGACCGCGACGAGAACAACTTCCCACATTTTCAATCGCATTATTATCGCCTCGATTCCACCAACTATTTCTACCCAGCAAGTACGGTCAAAATGCCGACTGCTTTCGTCGCTTTGGAGAAATTGAACCAGTTAAAAATAAAAGGATTGAACAAAGAGACGCCAATGCGCAACGGGGTCGGCAGCGCTCCGCAAACCGAAGCGAGTGTGGACGCTAGTGCTAAAAACTTATTACCCTCCATTGCCCATTACATCAAAAAAATATTCTTAGTGAGCGATAACGACGCTTATAATCGGCTGTACGAATTTGTCGGTCAAGCCGAGTTGAACCAGCGGCTGCACGAAAAAGAGTTTGCCGATTTGCGACTGATTCATCGGCTATCGACGCCCGGTTATAATTATGAAACTAGTAAATACACTAATCCAGTTACTTTTTATAGCGATGACAAACTGCTGTACCATCAAGGAGAGGTTTACAGTGAAACCCCCAAAAAACTCAATTTGCAAAAAGAAATAAAAGGGAAAGGCTATGCTAATCGTGAAGGAGAAATTGTCAACGAGCCGTTCGATTTTAGCACTAAAAACTACGTTTCGCTGCAAAATTTGCACGATTTGGTAAAAACGGTGCTATTCCCGCAAGCTGTTCTCGAAAAACAACGCTTTGATTTGACCGAAGAAGATTACGCTTTCCTGTATAAGTATATGTCCATGACACCCAAAGCAAGCGATTATCCCAAATACGATAAACCCGACGGCTATGTGAAGTTTTTTATGTACGGCGGTAACGACCCGACTATTCCCGACCATATCAAAATTTTTAACAAAGTTGGCGATGCCTACGGCTACTTGACCGATGCCGCTTACATCATTGATACGAAGAATAAGGTAGAATTTATGGTGGCCGCTACGATTCACGTCAACGAAAATCGCATTTATAACGATGGCGTTTACGAATACGATACAACGGGATTTCCTTTTTTTAAGAATTTGGGAAATTTGATTTATGAGATGGAGTTGAAGCGAGAGCGGAAGGTTGTACCTGATTTCAAGCGTTTTTTGATGGAATAGAGAGATGGGCTTATTTCAAAAGAGGATAATCGCTGGTAAAATGGCTATATTGCTTTATGGTTACATTGTTGTCTCACCTAGCAAAACAACAATATAACCATAAAACAATATAACCATAAAGACTTTCGAACATAGAGACAGATTTCCAAATTAGGTATTTTCTTCACTTCAAAAACCATCAACTACTACTTCCGACTATAATTCGGCGCCTCCTTCGTAATCGTAATATTATGTGGATGACTTTCTTGATAACCCGCCGCCGTGATTTGCACAAACTGCGCTTTTTGTAAGTCGGGAATTGTTGCCGCTCCACAATAGCCCATCCCCGCTCGTAGTCCACCGACGTATTGTACCATCACTTCCGCCAAGGTGCCTTTGAACGGTACTCGACCTTCAATTCCTTCGGGTACTAGTTTTTTAATGTCATCTTCCACGTCTTGAAAATAGCGGTCTTTTGACCCTTTTTGCATGGCGCCCAAAGACCCCATGCCACGATAAATTTTAAACTTCCGCCCTTCGTAGATGATGGTTTCGCCCGGTGCTTCGGCAACGCCCGCAAATAGAGAACCCGCCATAATCGTACTAGCTCCCGCCACTAAGGCTTTCACAATATCTCCCGTGTAGCGAATGCCACCGTCGCCGATGATAGGAATCCCCGACCCTTTGATGGCCGAAGCAGCTTCGAAAATAGCCGTTAACTGGGGGACACCGACCCCCGCCACGACTCTAGTGGTGCAAATACTTCCGGGACCCACGCCCACTTTCACGCCATCAGCGCCCGCATCGACCAATGCTTTTGCTCCTGGCCCCGTCGCTACGTTACCACCAATGACCTGCAAATTCGAAAATTCGGACTTCACTTTTTTCACCGCTTCCAAAACACCCCGAGAGTGCCCGTGTGCCGTGTCGAGGCAAATTACATCCACCCCAACTTCCACCAAGGCAGACACTCGTTCTAGCATATCGGCCGTAACGCCAACTGCTGCTCCAACCACTAACCGACCATAAGAATCTTTGCACGAATTGGGATAATTCTGCACCTTCATGATGTCTTTGTAGGTAATCAGGCCTTCGAGCTGCATATCCTTACCAACCACGGGCAGCTTTTCAATTTTATGCTTTTGTAAGATAGCTTTTGCTTGGTCAAGCGTCGTTCCAACGGGCGCCGTAATCAACCGTCCTGTCGTCATCAAATCGGTAATGGGTCGAGCATTATCTCGTTCAAATCGCAAATCCCGATTGGTTAGAATGCCAATCAACTTGTTATGCCCATCGACAATAGGAATCCCACCAATGCTAAATTTCTTCATCAATGCTTGCGCATCACCAACCGTTGCATCTCGCCGCAAGGTTACGGGGTCAATAATCATCCCACTTTCCGACCGCTTCACGCTACGCACTTGCTCCGCTTGGGCTTTTATCGACATATTTTTGTGAATGATACCAATTCCTCCTTGTCGAGCAATGGCAATCGCTAGTCGATTATCCGTAACGGTGTCCATTGCCGCCGAAACAACGGGCAAATTCAACCGAATTTCTCTCGTCAATTGGGTACTAATATCGACTTCTCTAGGTAAGACTTCCGAGTAGGCAGGGGCGAGTAATACGTCATCAAAAGTGAGTGCTTCGCCTAAAAATTTGCTGGTTGGTGCTTTTAGTTTTTCCATGCGCAAAGGTAGAATATTTGCTCTTTTTGAAAAACCCTTTTTGAAAAAAATGGCAACTATTTAGCACTTATTTTTACCATAAAGTGCATACAGTTCATAAAGTCCACAAAGTTTTTTCGAGCAGTAGTATTGACAGTTTCGAGTAGTAGCATTGACTCTTTAGCGCTTTTTAAATATTTCCTATGCTGTGGTAAGGTAAATTAAATAGTTACACAACATGAAAGTAATTACTGACTACACCCGCTTTGAGATAATAAAAGAGTAAGCGTGCATTAAGTAAAAAACTTTATTTTTTGCTTGAACTCTATACCTTTGCGGCTTAATAGTCCGTTCGATTTTTGACTCACATAAAGAGAAAAAGGTGCAAAATATATAAGTTCACAGCGATGTAAAGTGTTGTATTTTAAATATCGAACTACTGAATTATACCCAAACACGACCTGTATCAAAGCCTAGTGAAGCACGACCTACAAGAATCCTGTAATCCTGTTACCCATGTTTACCGAAGAATATTTCATGCAGCAAGCCTTCAAACAAGCCGAAAAAGCGTTTGACGAAGGTGAAGTACCTGTCGGTGCCGTCGTCGTTTGCAACGACTTAATCATCGCCAAAGCGCATAACCAAACGGAATTGCTGACCGATGTCACGGCCCACGCCGAAATCATCGCCTTAACCTCCGCTGCGGAATATTTGGGAAATAAGTACCTCAATGATTGTACGATGTACGTTACGTTAGAACCCTGTGTCATGTGTGCGGGGGCGCTGGCGTGGGCGCAATTGGGCCGATTGGTTTTTGGCGCAAGCGACGAAAAACGAGGTTTTTTTCGGTACGGAAAAGAGTTGTTGCATCCGAAAACGGTCGTTTTACAAGGAGTCATGGAAGCGCAATGTAGTGGGCTGATGACGGAGTTCTTTCGAAAAAAACGATAGTTATTATCCCAAATAGCCCTTTTAAAACCATTTATCCCACCTAATAGCCACAATAGCCCACAATTCGGCAGATCATACGAGCATTAATTATCTTGAAGGTATGACAAAATAATAATGCCGTTATGAAATACCTACTCACATGCTTATGCTACTTTACTCTTTTTTCCTTAAATGCACAAAACATCAAACTCACAAAAATCAAGATTAATCCTACAGAGAAATATCCCGTTAAAGGGTTTCTATATGATGTAGATGACGAAAAAGTTGTCTTGGCCACAGACAGGAAATACATTAAACAGTATCTTATTACTGGAAATTGTAAAACTTGTCATACGGTTCAAAGGGAATTTATTAGAGATTTAAGATGTACCAATAGAAAGTCCTTCTTGCCGATTGGGACAATGACTAGTCTGGGACTCGGATTGGTCTTGGTCGCCGCTGCCGATGGTACACCAAATCCAGATGGTCCAAACGCTAGATATTGGGCTCAGCTTTACGCACTAGCTGGACTAGGAATAGGAGTAGGCACCGACCTAGTCAGAGTTATCAACCATTTTGATAAAAAAAATAGAATAGACATCAATATGGGACTTTCCAGCGTACTGAAATCGAAATCTGCCGTGCAACAGTTCAAAAACCAACAGGCCATACAATTAGACGAGTTGAGTATCATCCTAAATGAAATAAGCAGCAATAAGAAAAAGCACCGCAAAAAAGTCACTATCTATACCAAGGATAAAAACCTACTCAAAGGATATATTTTGGGGCAATGGGCAGATTCCCTTCTAATAAGTCCCGATAGAGTAAAATTGCTAGCGTATAGACGTAACCCGCCTAATCACCTCAGTAAAGTTCGATTGCAAGATATTTTGTATTACGAATTTAAGTGAGTGAGCAGGCAGATATAGGTTGTCAATAAGCTGTGATTAGGCACCATTGAGAATTCACGAAAAATAATGAAAATTTTAGTTAGACTTAGTGTTGTTCCGCACCCATTACAGCGTAAATTAAATTTCTTTATTTTTTGCTCGGCGGCTTCGCCGCCTCACAGGAGGGATTTTAAGGGTGAGGATTTTTTTATTTTACCCCGGGAAAATGAAAAATACACACCCGGAAAAAAACGCCAGTGTGGGGGCGGGGCCGCCGAGCAAAAAAAAAATAAATTTAATTT
>JBCCQK010000253.1:0-11219 GCA_039024375.1 Bacteroidota bacterium | reverse complement strand
GAAACGGGGGCGACCCGCAAAATGCCCTACGGCAAAGCAGATGTGCAAATCATCAAGGACTTATTGAAAGAAATTCAGCCCCATCAAGTATATGCGGCCGGCGATCTGGCTGATCCCCATGGTACGCATCGGGTTTGCCTAAACGCCATTTTTACCGCCTTTCAGGAGATGAAAGAAGAAGCCTGGATGCAAGAATGCTGGCTTTGGTTGTATCGCGGTGCCTGGCACGAATGGCCGATCCACGAAATAGAAATGGTTGTACCACTCAGTCCGACAGAACTCTTCAAAAAGCGCAAAGCCATCTTTATGCACCAGTCCCAAAAGGACAGCGCGCCTTTCCCGGGGGATGATGAAAGGGAGTTTTGGCAAAGAGCAGAAGATCGAAACAGAGACACTGCTACCGCTTACCGAGCCTTGGGCTTAGCAGAATACGAAGCCATGGAAGCTTTTAGAAGGTGGAAGTTCTGAACATAGAAAATACGCCTGGCGATTGCATCGTCAGGCGTATTTAAATGAAACAACAAGTCCATGCAAGTTGCGATTTTCTCAGCAGAAAGCCCTCAACTGGAATGTTTGTAACAAAGCCAAAGCTTTCTTTCCAGGCGCTCTTTATAACATTTCACTCATCGCAACTCATACAAACTACTTCTTTTTCTTCTTCTTATCCTTCTTCTTCTTGTTGTCTTTCTTCTTGCTGTCCCCTTTTTTCTTCTTATCTTTTTTAGCCATGATAAAATTGGATGTTTAAGCTTTAGGGCCTTTTGAAGGTTCTACCCAAACGCTGCGAAACCCACCAGCTCGTTAGTAAATTGAATGGAGCGGCAGAACACCCTACGAGCCGTCTGACCCCTAGCCGTTCGCCTTGACGAAGGCAAAGGTAAGGGATTTTTCTCAATAATGTTAACCAATTATTACCTTAATGTTAATTTATTGTAAACAGATTGATCGGATTTATGATGAAAGATGCTTGAATTGTCTAGGCACTTACTTCCTGGCAGAAGGCGGAACAGCAGGGCGAACCTCTATTTTACTAGGCAAGGTCCTTGGATTCATTTGTACTAAATCCGCAACTATTTGTCCAATGTCCTCTGGCTGTATTTTCCAAGCCTCTTTCTCCGTTACTGCATGCCCTGCAAAGTTAGTGGCAACGGACCCTGGCATAATCGTCGTCACTTTGATATCATAGCGTCTTAAATCGAGCATGATGGCCTGCGAAAAGCCAACCACTCCAAATTTGCTAGCATTATAGGCTGCCCCCTGTTCGAAGAAATTTGTGCCTGCCAGACTGGAAATCGTAATAATATATCCTTTGGATTCTTTGAGTGCTGGGATGGCCGCTTTAACCGTATGAAATACGCCCGTCAGGTTTACATCAACAACCAAATTCCAATCCTCAGCACTCATTTCATCAATTGGTGAAAACTTTCCCACTCCCGCATTGGCAATACAATAATCTAAACGTCCCCATTTATCAATGATTTGCTGAACGGCACTTTCCTCATTCGCTAAGTTGCGCACATCTGATTGAATAATCAAAACCTCGCCTTTCCCTATGGCTTTTAATTGCTGCTCGGCTAAGTCCAAATCACTTTGCGTTCTGGCGGTAATTGCCACATGAATGCCGTTTCTCAGTAGTGCTTTCGCTATGCCCAAGCCAATACCTTTTGACCCACCTGTTATGTAAGCTGTTCTAGTCATTTCAAAACTGTTTTTGAGAGAATTAATAGTGTTTATTCTGCTGTCCAGTAGTCCATCACAAAAACATCTCCAATGATGGGGCCTACTTTTTTGACCAAGGCCAAATGTGCTTCGTGAAATAAGTACACTTCTCGGGCGTGTTCATCATTGAAAGTTAGGGTAAAGCAATGGGTAAAACCTTTGCTGGCCCCTTCCGTACTATCGTTGATGCCCCATTCAATATTTGCTATTTCAGGAATTTCATTTTTAAGATTCATAAAAGTTTTAACCGCCTCCTCCACCTGCTCTTGGGTAGCTGTCTCTTTATATTTTAGATTTACAATGTGCCTCAATTTTTTGCCACTTTTATCAATTCTAGGAGCAATTTTGTAAGCAACTGCTTTTCCCATATGCCACCTGCTAGAGCCCGCTATAAGAAAGTTGGTCTTCCCAATCTTATGCGATCTCAAACCGTAATAAATGGGAAAGCCTGTTCCTAAATAATTCATAGGATGCAGTACACCTTCTTCATCGAGTTTGCAAAGTTGAATGCTGGTATCGTCTCTAGTGCCGACTGCCAATATAGCTTCTTTATCATCAACAGAAACAATTTCAATTCTCGTTTGCCCTTGTAGTTTGGTGCTTTCATCATCCTTTAATACATAGTGCGGTTGGAGTGCTCCTTTTTCATTTATCTTAAAAACACTTACGCCATCCCCATGATAAACGAAGTCTGGTCTTTTAATAAAATTACCACCTCTTTTGTAATATTTATGATGTCTGTGGCCAACAATTACATAGTGCTTATCCCCTAATGTTACCCCCGTTACGGGATAAGCCCCCGTTAGGTATCTATCGGTAAGATTATCACTTATACTGTTGACGTGTTTGAAAGTGCCATCCTCATGAACCCTAAAGCTACTGACGCCATTGTCTTGAAATCCACCTGTATATAAAAAGGTTTTTCCCTTTATTTTATGGACAAACATCCCGATGATACCATCCGTATGAATTTTTTCATCGTCTTTCATGGACTGGACGTGGGTCAATTTTCCATCATCCTGTATCTTAAAACAACTCAATCCAGGGGTATCTTCTAAGCCCCCTACAAAAAGATAAGTTGCTTTTTCCATGTGAATGACTTGCAAAGTAATGGCGGTTCCTAAATGTGTTTCTTCTGTATCTTCTACCAAAGCGACTCGTTCCAAAGCGCCGTTTTCCAAAATTTTATGCGTTTCAATAACATCACCAAATTTGTTGGCAATAAATAGAAAATCGGTACCACCAATGTTGTCGGCAACCATTCCTCTTGCGGGTCCTTTTTGCTTATACAATTCGTGCTTACTGATTGGTGTTAGCTTACCCGTTTCGTTTAATTGGAAAACATCAACTGGTCCGTTCCCTCCCACATACACGTAATGGCGTCCCTCTTTTTCGTAGCTGGTAACGCTTACCGTACTCTGACCTGAAATATTTTGAAAGTCACTTCGGTAAAGCATAGGGTCTTCCAAATTTTGGGATAATAAAATTTGGGACACAAATAAAAGGCTAAAAAAAAGGATATTTTTTATCTTGTTCATCGTATTATTTTTTCCAATTCCCTTCAGCAAAATGGACTACACCCTTTTCGCTTACTTACACTAAACTTAATGGATCGCTACTTTACAGTATTGGCACCAGCTGTAGCAATTTCGTGGTCTTGTTCAATCGTACCACCACTAACGCCTATCGCTCCGATGATCTTTCCATTTTCATTTTTAATCGGAACGCCTCCCGGAAAGGTGATCAGTCCACCATTAGAGTGTTCAATGTTGTAAATGGCGCCTCCAGGTTGGGTCAGCTTGCCTAAGTCGCCTGTGGCTATATCAAAATAGCGGGAAGTTTTTGCTTTTTTGATGGCTACATCAATGCTACCTAAAAAAGAACCATCCATACGGATAAAGGCTTTTAAATTAGCTCCTGCATCCACGACTGCTATATTTACCAAAACATCTAAATTTTCGGCTTTAGTTTTTGCCGCCAAAACAGCTTTCAGAGCTGCCTCGTGGCTAATGTCTGATGTCGCCTGCTGTGCGTAAATAGTTGTACCTACCATGTGTAAAAGTAAGAATAGTAGCAGGCTTTTCAACCCCTTATTTAGGCCAAATTTATTGTTTAACACGGTAGTTGTGAATGGATTCAATCTGTTATTCATATCTATTTTTATGGCTGGATTTAGCTAAAAGGAGCAGCGTAACTATGCTGCTCTTTTGACACAGTAACCATACAAATTTCTTGAATAGAAGAGAGAAAAAAGTTGAACTAGTTCAACTGCTGAGCATTATTTTTGAAATTTTACTTCAATAGATCGTATGACACTGCCTGTGTAGGCATGGGACAACTCTACACCATCCCATTACCAGCCAGTATTTTCTCGTGCTGAGACGAGGCGAACAAACGGAAATCTTATACTTTCTTGCAAGTTCAGCCGCTTTGAGCTTGCTGATAACCTCTTCAAAATTAGAGACTTTGGTCTCCTTTTCTAAGGAGCGCCCCTATTCAAAAAAAGAAAACTACAGCGAGAAAATTGACTTATTTTTTTACCTTACTTTCTGCAAATTCTGATTTTATATTTCTGTTTCTTGAAAAACTAAACCTCGCTAAATAATTGTCTCCTGTCAACCAAGTTTCCCCTGGATAGATTTTTGTTTGATGGTGTAAACCCCAGTTAAGTGCCTCGGTGGGATGTTTGTCATTGTCATAAGTAGTGACCAATCCCATAGCGCTAGGCACCCAATTGACATAAGCCATAATCTCAAAGTTAATACCATCTGGTGCATATTGAATCGTCTGCCTTTCCGGTCCATCAGCTGAAGATACCATCGCTATTCCATCTTTATATTTCCAAACACAAAGTTCATGTCCACTATGGGTGATAGGATTGTATTCAGACTTAACATAAGGTCCTTCTATGTTATCGGCGATGGCAACCCCCCAGCGTATTTCCCGTCCACCAGCCGTATTCCGTTCTCCCATGCGTTCTCCTTTGTAATACAGATAGAATTTATCTCTGTAAAAGAGTAGGGTCGGGTCATGCACTTTTTGACTATCGAAACTGCCCTGTTTTTTGACGGCAAATCTACTGTCTTCTTCTCCCAACCATTCGCCATCTTTTGCTGCCTCTAAAATGGGAGCCTCCAAGCGTTTCCAAGGTCCACTAGGACTATCTGCAATGGACATCCCGACGGTATTGAAAGAGCGATTGACATAAGGCGCTTGGATGCATTGATACACCAAATAATATTTACCTTCATGCACTAGTATCTCGGGGGTAAAAACAGAACGGTCGTCATAACTACCTTTGGGGCCAAAGGTTATGGCCAAACCTTGCTCCTTCCAATCCCAACCATCCGAAGAAGTAGCGTACCAAATTTCTGACTTATCCCACGGAAATACCTTATTTTCCGAGTCACCGCTTCCAAATCCATAGGTTTTGCCAGTTGATTTGGTATACCAGGTGTAATACAAGCCATCCACTTGAATGACCATGGTCGGGTCTCTACGAATGACACCTTTTTCGTAACCTACATCTCCCTTTAATTCGTGATTGCGAAAAGTACCGAACCACTCCTCATTTTTATGGTAGTTATTTCTTAGAGCCCGCTCAGAGGCTGCACTCATTTTTTCGGGATTACCAATAGCTAGAAAATCGTAATCTGCCTCCGTATATTTTGTTTCAGCGATATTGGAGTTTTTCGTTTCTTTCACCTCTTGACAAGCAGTCATAAGAAGCAATAGACATAAGAAAGGAGTCAATAGTTTCACAATACTTAGTTTAGATGCCTTCTTCAAAAGTTTAGAGTAACCACTCAACTTATTGGGTAGGCTGTAATTGTCTAATTATTAAAAAATTTTGTATCGGTCAGCCCAATCAATTGGGCAGCTATGAATTTTTGAAAAGTAATTCATCTTTTTAATGCCAACACCCTATTCGTCCAACAGTTACCTACTGAAGGATGCACTGCTGGTCAGCATTTGTGATGTTACTTCTCTCTGCTCAAAAGTAAAATATTCTTTTAGAAAGTTATACATCGTAGACAAGATAAGATGGATAAAGAGATAGGTGGACAGCTCCTGTATACTCGCCAATTTGGAAGTCAATTGATGCAACAATCTATTTTGTGAAATCAATTCCATCACCCCAATCCTTACGGTTTACTGCCAAAAGCAGCTTTTTAGTCTTTTCAAGAACAATCGGTTATAGTATAAAAATCTATGACTTTAGCACAAATGGTTTTAGTACGTATCAAAGGAAAATTTTCAGCACAAATACTATTACATTTATCACTTTCCTCTAACTAAATAAAGCAACTATGCAAGCAGCCATGTACGAAGGGAACCGCACCTTTTCCATCGTTGACAGAGAAAAAGAATTTCCCAAAGCAGATGAAGTCCGCATTAAGGTCGCCTATGTTGGCGTGTGCGGAACAGACGTCCATATTTATCATGGGATGATGGATAAACGAGTATCTATTCCCCTGAGCATCGGACATGAAATGTCGGGTACCATCGATGCCGTTGGAGAGGCGGTAACGGGCTTTGCCGTTGGTGAAAAAGTAGTGGTTCGTCCTTTAGACAATCGCAGCGAAAAACCTTCCGACAAAGGGTTCAGCCACATTTGCGAAGACCTAAAGTTTATTGGCATTGACAGTCCAGGAGCAATGCAGCAATATTGGAATGTGCCTGCCTTTACCTTGCACAAACTGAGTGCTGCAACGGACTTAAAGTTGGCGGCTCTAGTTGAACCGCTCGCCGTTGCTTGCCACGATGTTAGATTATCGGAGCTGCAAGCTGGCGAAACCGCCGTTGTCTTAGGTGGTGGCCCTATTGGTTTGTTGGTAGCGATGGTCGCTAAAAGTACGGGAGCAAAAGTCCTTATTTCTGAGGTCAATCCTACTCGGATCGAATTGGCAAAAGAACTCGGTTTTCAAGCAGTTAGTCCCATTGACACCGATTTAGTTACCTACGTAAAAGAAGCAACCGACAATCGACTAGCGGATGTGGTCTTTGAAGTGGCAGGCGTTCAACCTACGGTGGACATAATGACCGAAGTGGCAGGCATTCGGAGTAGAATCGTTATGGTCGCCATTCACGGCGAACCGAAACCTGTTAACTTATTCAAATTTTTCTGGAAAGAATTGAAACTGATTGGAGCAAGGGTTTATGAAAAAGAGGATTACGAAACAGCCATTCAATTGGTCACCAAGAATGAGTTGCCCTTCGAAAAAATGATAACGGCCGTTGAGCCTTTGGCAAACATCCAAACTGTTTTTGAAAATATTGATAAAAATCCCGATGGTATGAAAGTACTATTGGATTGTCAAGCATAAGTGGTCTGACCATCAACTGGTCTATCTTCTGACATCTAAAAATAAGCAATGAGTATTTTAAAAAAATTTAGTCTAAAAGGAAAAGTCGCTTTAGTAACGGGATGCAAGAGAGGCATTGGTAAAGCCATGGCCATTGCCTTGGCCGAGGCGGGAGCAGACATTATAGGGGTTAGTGCAAGCTTGGAGAAGAAAGGAAGCGTCGTAGAGAAAGCGGTGAAGTCAACAGGGCAAAAATTCAAAGCCTACACCTGTGATTTTAGCAATCGAAAAGCCCTCTATAAATTTATTAAAAAAGCTAAAGCCGCCTATCCTGTCATTGATATTTTGGTGAACAATGCAGGTACCATTCTAAGAATGCCAGCGGCAGACCATCCTGATGAAATGTGGGACAAAGTCATCGAAGTCAATCAGACGGCACAATTTATCTTGACCAGAGAGTTTGGTCGAGACATGATTGCCAGAGGTAGCGGAAAAATAGTCTTTACGGCCTCTCTCCTAACTTTTCAAGGTGGCATTACCGTTCCTGGCTATGCTGCCAGTAAAGGAGCGATCGGGCAAATGACGATGGCTTTTGCCAACGAGTGGGCCGGCAAAGGTGTCAATGTCAATGCAATTGCCCCCGGCTACATTAGTACGGACAACACCGAGGCTTTGAGAAACAACCCAGAACGAGCCGCCTCGATACTATCGCGCATCCCCGCTGGTAGATGGGGCGAGCCCGAAGATTTTGCGGGACCGATTGTCTTTTTGTGTTCAGAGGCAGCTGATTATATGAATGGTAGTGTGATGTTGGTAGACGGTGGCTGGATGGGTAGATAGGCGGTATTCCTTTTTGAGACTTTTAAAAAAACAACATGAAAAACTATAAATTATTCATCAATGGCAAATGGGTCAATGCTGATACCAAGTCTAAGGACAACATCATTAACCCCACTGATGAAACGGTGGTTGGAACCGTACAAAATGGATCGGCTAAAGATGCACGTAAAGCATTGGTAGCGGCAGAGAAAGCCCAAAAGAAGTGGGGCAAAATGCCTGCTCGCCAACGCGCCGAATTGCTCAAAGCTTTTTGTCAAGGAATTAGAAAGAATGCTAAGAAACTGGCAAAGTTAATTACTGCCGAACAGGGCAAATTGTACGTAGTGGCAGGATTTGAAGTGGAAGCTACCTGTACCTTTATCGAGTACGCTTGCGAATGGGCCAGACACATCGAAGGCGACATCCTGCCTTCCGATAATCCTGACGAGCAAATTTGGATCAATAAAGTACCAAGGGGGGTGGTAGTGGCCATCACCGCTTGGAATTTCCCCTTGGCATTGGCGGGACGTAAGCTAGGACCTGCTTTGGTAGCGGGCAACACGGTGGTCTTAAAGCCTACTCCCGAAGCGCCCCTTTCTACTTTGGAACTGTGCAACATCGCCAAAAAAGCAGGTATTCCCGATGGCGTGATTAATATGGTGACAGGCGGAGTAGAGGTAGGTAAAGCCTTGGTGGAAAGTCCCATTACTAAAATGGTCACGATGACAGGTAGTACGCCTACGGGCCAAGCGATTTTTCGTTCTGCAGCCACCAATCTGACGCACGTTCAATTGGAACTCGGTGGCAAAGCTCCCTGCATTGTCTTTGAAGATGCGGATATAGACCTTGCTGTTGCAGGTGCTTTACATTCTCGTTTTGACAACTGCGGACAGGTCTGTACTTGTAATGAAAGGATGTATGTCCACGAAGATATTTACGATGCTTTTATGAAAAAATTCAAGAAAGCGACAAAGGCTTTAAAAATGGGAGACCCGATGAAGACAGATACGGATATAGGTCCTAAAACAAACTTGGCGGGTATCGAACACTTGGAAAGTTTAATTGCCGATAGCATCGCCAATGGGGCCAAAGTAACGCTCGGTGGAAAACGCCCCCAAGGAAAATTGTATAGCAAGGGATTTTGGTTTGAGCCCACCATTGTGGAAGAGGTGACGCAAGGCATGAAGATCGTCCACGAAGAAATTTTTGGCCCTGTCGTTCCCGTCTTAAAGTTCAATGACTTAGATCAAGTAATCGACATGGCGAACGATAGTGAATTTGGCTTGGCAGCGATGGTTTTTACCAAGGATATGCACAAAATTATGCGCTTGACGCAGGAATTAGAGTTCGGTGAAATCTATGTCAATCGAGGACATGGCGAGCAACACCAAGGTTTTCACAATGGCTTAAAATTGAGTGGTACTGGCGGTGAAGATGGTAAGTACGGTTTTGAGCAATACCTGGAAAAGAAAACAGCATACATTAAATATTAGAACAGAGAATAGAGGCGACTCCATTCACTACTCTCAAAAATGCTTACACAAATAAAAAACATTCGTACTCAATTATTTGAAGTGCCGCTGCCCGAAGTATTATCCGATGCCAAACATGGCGACCATTTTCATTTTGAACTGGTTACAACTACCATCACGCTCGAAAATGGATTGGAAGGAACAGGCTATACTTATACGGGTGGAAAAGGGGGACACGCCATTAGAGCGATGATTGAACACGACCTCGCCCCTGCCCTACTAGGAAAGGATGGTGCCGACATCGAAGGACTCTACGACTTTATGGAATGGCACATCCATTACGTAGGTCGGGGGGGCATTGCCTCCTTTGCCATTTCTACAATTGACATTGCACTATGGGACATTCGCTGCAAAATGGCGGAGCAACCGCTTTGGCAAATGGTGGGGGGAGCAAGTAATACTTGTCGGGCTTACTGTGGAGGCATTGATTTGATGTTTCCGATGGACAAATTATTGGAAAATGTTCAAGGGTATTTAGACAGTGGTTTTAATGCGGTGAAAATAAAAATTGGTCGAGAAAATTTACAGGAAGACATAGAACGTATTGCTGCAGTTCGGCAATTGATTGGCAAAGATCGTGTCTTCATGGTCGACGCCAATTATTCCATGAGTGTCAAGCAGGCGATCACTGCTGCCAAAGCATTCGAAAAGTACGATATTTACTGGTTTGAAGAACCGACGATTCCCGACGATTATCTAGGTTACGGACAAATTGCAGCGGCTATAGGAATACCTTTAGCCATGGGTGAAAATTTGCATACCATTCACGAATTTAAGTACGCTTTTGCGCAATCGAAATTGTCTTTTATCCAGCCTGATGCATCCAATTGTGGCGGTGTGACGGGTTGGCTAAAAGTAGCGGCTCTGGCAAAAAAATATGGGATTCCCATTTGTTCGCACGGAATGCAGGAATTACACGTCAGTTTGGTGTCGGCACAAACAAATGCGGGTTGGTTAGAGGTACACAGTTTTCCGATTGACCAATATACCACGCGACCTTTGGTGGTGGAAAATTATCGAGCAGTAGCGCCCGATACCATTGGCATTGGGGTGATATTCGATTGGGAGAAGTTGGCTCCTCACAAAAAATAGTCAATTAAAAATCAAAACAAAAGGAAAAATTATGACAACAGGAATTATTTGGGCCATTATGGCTGGTATCATGCTTGGACTGTACGCCCTACCAGAAAAATTCACTAAGGATTTCGAGTTTGAAAATACTTGGGGCGTGATGTTTTTTATCAACATGCTCCTAGTGCCGATTATAGCAGGTTTTGCGTTGGTGAGTGGATTCACGAATGTGCTGGCTGCCATTCCCACTGAGGTACTATTAAGCATGGCTTTCGCCAGTTTCTTGTGGGGTATTGGCGTGATGATGTGGGGTAAGGCCATTGACTATATTGGTCTATCACTCGGTTTTTCTATATTCATTGGCACCGTTATTTTGGTTGGTTCACTCCTTCCTTTTTGGGTAGACGGCGCCCCGCCGAGCAATGTATTTATAACCATTTTAGGAGGCATTTTTGTCGTCTTACTAGGTATTATTGCCAACGGCAAAGCAGGCTTAACAAGGGAAGCGGACGAGGCCAAAGATCAAGAGCTGCCCAAAAATCAGTCGGTCGGTACGGGTATTACCATCGCTGTGATCGGTGGCTTATTGGCAACGGGATTTAGCTACGCCAACGCGGCAGGACGACCGATTATCCACGAGGCCAGTCAAGCGGCGGGTAATCCCGAATGGGTGACGGCGGTCGTTGTGATGTTTGTGATTTACGTATCGGGCGCATTGTTTGTTGTACCCTATTTCATTTATCAATTGAGTAAAAAGGGTTTTTGGGGAAAT
>JBCCQK010000252.1:0-11222 GCA_039024375.1 Bacteroidota bacterium | reverse complement strand
TTTTTTAAAAAAAGGAAAAAAATTAAATGGGACGAGATTTTGTCGAAAGCTTTTTATCTTGAATGTCTTGGGTTCTTTGTTGTTGAGTTCGATTATAAAAATAGAGCGAAAAAATTAGAAGTTAATCGAGCGAAAATAATTTCTTAAAAGAGGCAACAAAAAAGCAAAAAACCAATAGCAACTTCCATATAAAAGTTATACATTTGCACTCGCATTTGAAAAAATAGTCAAAAAAGATTAAATTTATATACTTTATGGCACATCATAAATCATCAAAAAAGCGAATCAGACAGGACGCCAAGAAGCGAGTAGCAAATCGTTTTTACAAGAAAACTGCTAGAACGGCCATCAGAACGTTGAGAGAAATTGAAGAAAAGGACGATGCGGAAAAGTTCTTGCCTAAAGTGATTTCTATGATTGATAGATTGGCGAAGCGCAACTCTTGGCACGCCAACAAAGCAGCTAACTTAAAAAGTAAGTTGACCAAGCACGTTAACAGCTTAGGTTAATTGTAATCGAATATTCGTTCGAAAGGGCTATCTCGTATTGAGGTAGCCCTTTTGTCGTTGGTGGAACAGCAAAGGGTTGTTTTTTCTTTGGAATGTTAACAATCGCTCTGATGGAGACGTTTTGTGGGTACAGGAGTCGAATTTTTTTTGGAAATTGCGGACTTTACCTTTAAAAAACACAAAAACAAGCCTCATGCAATTTAATAAAATTTTAATCGGTCTTATCGTTGTACTAGTGTTAGGCTATGTAGGCCGCATTTTTTACATGCAACCCAAAGTAGTGAACGGAGAAGATGCGCCTTCTATTAGTGGTACGCTACTAAATGGCGAATCCTTTGATTTAAAAGAGTTGCGAGGGCAGTACGTATTGGTCGATTTTTGGGGGAGTTGGTGTGGTCCTTGTCTAGTAGAAATGCCGGGTATCAAACAAATCAACGAAAAATATAAAGATGCGCAGTTTAAAGACGCTAACGGTTTAGCGTTGGTAAGTGTAGCCATTGAACGGGACGAAAATCGTTGGAAACGGGCCGTCGAACGTATCGGTATGCCTTGGAAGTACCATATCGCCGATTTGACCACGAGTTTTAAATTTATCAACTCGCCCATTGCCAGCGAGTTTGGCGTTAAACAAGTGCCTTCCAAGTTTCTATTGGACGAGAATGGGGTGATTATTGGAGTGAATCAATCTATCGAAGCATTAGATGCGTTTTTGGAAAGGCGGTTGAAGTAGAGACAAGGATAGAATGGACGAAGGATTACATTACCTATATTTAAGACTAAAAAACCTCTTTTAAATTCGTCAATTTCTGATTTCAAGTTTAATGCTATATATTTGAGTTTTACAAACCCGATTTAAGGTAATGTCTAAAAAGCAAAGAATTCAAGAACTTGAAGAAGAAATAGATTTTTTAACTAATGAGATTAAAGTTATTTTGCTAGATTCTGGGATTTGGACGGCTAGGCAGCGATTGGCATTCTGGACTAATTTAAATCGAGTGAAAATGTTAAAAAGAGAACTAATTGAACTCAAAAATCAATAAGTTCGTATATTTGGTATGCAATCAAAAATAACTTAAATTACCTCACAATGGATAAAATTAGTAAAAGCATAGAAAAGATTTCGAAGTTGTCAAAAGGATTTGATAAAGACGATGCCTACATTGATACACTCATTGCCAAATTAGACCATCTGGAAAACTTAATGCTAAAAGGACTAGAGGAGGATGAGCGCATTAAAGCCCAGAAAAAGGCTTCTTAATCAAATTACAATCACCTATCCTTTACTGCTACTTGGTCAAAATTTTCCAAACCAACTCCTTTGTGAGCGACCTACCGTTCGCCTTTGCTCGGATTTTGTCAAAAGAATAGCGAAAATCACAACCACTTTTCCACTCACTACAACCGTAAGCCGTTGACCCTTTCACCACCGTCCCTTTTCCACATTTGGGGCAAAGAACGGTGTCGGGAACGGCCGACTTTTTGGCTTGCTTGGCGACCTTCGCTTTCTGTCGGTCTATCTTTTTGAAAGGAACAGTTTTGCGAGTCGTTTTCGGTTTTAAATACAGTTCAAATTGGTCATTCAAGAGTAGGTTACCATTCAGTTTTCGGCCATTTTCTTGAAAGCCCTTCAACTGAATCGTTGAGCCATATTCTAATAGACGTACCAATTGCAGTTCGGGAATTTCTTTTTCTTTAAAACTAAACGGGAGTCGAAAAGTACAACCACTTTTCCACTCACTACAACCGTAAGCCGTCTTTCCTTTCAGCATTGTACCTCGCTGACATTTTGGACAAGTCATGGTCAAAATATCACCTTGTTTCTTTTTCGTAGCCCGTTTTTTTCCCAATGTACTTGTTCGTCCCGAACTGCCACTACCACTGCTACCGCCACTCTTCCCCTTCCCAAAACCCCCACGTCGAGTCGCCGTTGGTGCTGCCAAGTGCTTCGTCTCTCGGTCGGCCATTACTTCTCTGACCAACTCGTTGACCATCGTGCGCATTTCGGCAATAAACTGTTGAGCGGCGTATTCTCCACACTCGATGTCTCTTAACTGTTTTTCCCATTTTCCCGTCAGTTCGGCCGATTTCAACAAGTCATTTTTAATAATTTCAATCAATTGAACGCCCATTTCGGTGGGTTTGATGAGTTTTTTTTGCCGAAAGGTATATTTTCTTTTAAAAAGCGTTTCAATGATATTGGCCCTCGTAGAGGGGCGACCGATGCCATTGGCCTTCATTAACTCCCGTAGTTCGTCATCGTCCATTTTTTTGCCCGCCGTTTCCATAGCCCGTAGTAAGGTCGCTTCGGTGTAGTACTTCGGTGGTTTGGTTTGTTTGGCCACCAAATCGGGCTGGTGGGGGCCCGTTTCGCCCACTTGGAAAGCAGGCAATATTCTTTCCTCGTCCTTTTTCTTGTCGGTCGGTTTGTCTCGTTTGACCAAAGAGGTAGATTTCTTTTTGGGCTTGGGAAATAGTACTCGCCAACCGGGTTCTAAAATTTCTTTACCCGTTGTCTTGAAAGTAATATGATTCGGAAATTTATCTTTTTTTGGAGGGACTTTTTTAGCTGTTTCCTCTTCGTTACTCGCTTGATAAACGACTTCTTTTTTATCAAAATCGGCATCTTTGGTGACTCCCCCAATGACGACCGTATTGGCGACGATGCAATCGGGATAGAAAGCAGCGATGAATCGTCTAGCAATGGCGTCATAGACGTTCTGTTCGGTGAGTGGCAGGTTTTTTTCTACGCCCGTTGGGATGATGGCGTGGTGGTCGGTTACCTTTTTGTCGTTGAAAACTTTAGCCGATTTTCGGATGGGTTTGCCCAAAAGTGGTTGGGTAAACTGGCTGTAGTTGGTCATTTTACCTAGAATACCCGCTATTTTTGGATAAACATCGTTCGGCAAATAGGTGGTATCTACTCTCGGATAAGTGACGACTTTTTTTTCATAAAGCGACTGCACTAATTTCAAAGTATTTTCTGCCGAATAGCCAAATCGTTTGTTGCAGTGTACTTGCAAGCTGGTCAAATCGAATAATCGCCAAGGTGCTTCCTTGCCTTTTTTCTTACTAAAATCGAGGACTTCGAAGGGTTTATTTTGTACTTGCTGCAGCCATTTTTCACCCACTTCCTTCTTATCAAATCTCCCTTTTTCGCAATTGAAGGTGACGTCTCGATAGGTCGTTTGTAGTTCCCAATAGTCTTTTGGAACAAAATTGATGATTTCCAGATGGCGTTCTACCAACATGGCAAGCGTTGGTGTTTGCACCCGCCCGATGGATAATACCTGCTTGAATCCGCCGTATTTTAAAGTATATAATCGAGTGGCGTTCATGCCCAACAACCAATCACCAATCGCCCTCGAAAAACCTGCGTAGTACAAATTATCGTAGTTGCTAGCGTTGCGTAAGTTGTTAAATCCGTCCCGAATGGCTTCGGGCGTCAGCGACGAAATCCACAAGCGTAGCACTTTACCTTTGTATTTGGCTTGGTTCATCACCCAACGTTGGATGAGTTCACCTTCTTGCCCCGCATCGCCGCAGTTGATGACGACATCGGCCCGTTTGAACAGTTTTTTGATAACGCCAAACTGCTTTTTGACACCTTTGTTGGTGATTAGTTTGGTCTCGAATTTTGTGGGTTGAAGTGGTAAGGTGTGGAGCGACCATTTTTTCCAGTCGGCTTGGTAATCGTCGGGCGTCTTTAGCGTACAGAGATGTCCAAAGGTCCACGTGACGGCGTAGCCATTCCCTTCAAAATAACCGTCTTTTCGGGATTTGGCACCAATGATAAAGGCAATTTCACGGGCGACGGAGGGCTTTTCGGCGATGCAAACTTTCATTAAGGAGTAGGCTGTAAGAAATTCTTTACTTGATTGACTTCTTTTTGTAAGTCATCGGGTAGTGTTTGGACATTTTTTCCGTTATCGAGATAAGTAAAAATTTTTTCGTAAAGATTTTTGAATTGATGGAAACTCAATTTCGCCTTAATCATTTCAACCAATAAGTCTTCTACTAGCCCCTGTTTCCTCAACTCATAGGGCTTAGCGAAATTGATTTCATCTTTATCTGTGGCTGTTGCCTTCAATTTTTGGATTAACTCATCAGTCATTTTGATGACTTCTATTTGCGAAATAATTCGGTAATAAGCCTTGTTATTCATTGAATTGTATTTTGACTAATCCTTTTCGGAATCGTTTCCCTTCTTCATTTTTTCGGGTCAAAGTAAATAAATCCTGCCAGTAGTCATAACTAAATTGAGCTTGCATAAAATAGGGATGACCAGGGTAGCTTCTGTAAACAATGAATCCATCAACCTCTTTTACTTTTTTGCAATCTTTCATGTAATCTAGCGCCGCTTGTTCATTTCGTCTATATACCTGATAATCAATAAATGTAGCAACGTCAATATCTTTGGGTTTATCCTTTAATGTTGTAAAGCTACCATTGACAAACTGAAAAAGTATCGGACCAATTTCTTTTCGAATCCTATCATTATGCCGAATGTACTCGTCAAATATCCGCTGCCGATGATTTCTTTCTTGACGTTCGGTAACAAAGATACGTTCAAAATCGACCAAAGACAATTCGATGATTTCTTTCGGCGTAATCAGTCCGTGTTTATCAAATTGTAGCATTTCTTGGGTACAGTTAATTTAACTCATAGTTTTGCCAACTAAAATTACACGAAAAATTTTAAAAATTAAAAAATAAACACAATTTTTTGAATATTTTTCTTGTGGAACTTGCTGACTCACCCTTTAGAAACCCTTTATTGATTGAAATGGACTCTCTATCTGTCGATAGACAGGGATGTCCATTTCAATCAAGACAAGAAACAAGAGAAAAATTTTTAGAAGAAAACCCTTCTAGATTTTACCTCGTTGCCCTCTGAATAAATGCCCTCACCCAATCTTCGTAGCGTTGTTGTTTAAAGTCAAACCATTGTTGCCGAATGTAGCCACCATTATCTACTGCGTCCTTGAATCTGCTGAAGGGCTTATTTCGGCTGAGGGCATCGTGCAGTCGGTTCCTCATCCGATTATTCGTTACTGATTCGGCAAAATCTTCCATGATTTGGAAGGCTTCCCTTGAAGACATGGGGTCAATGCGGATGAAGTTTAACATATCCTTTTCAATTTCTTCCCACGTCTCTATCCAAATTTCCGCATCTGCGTCTGGATGGTTGAGGTCCATGACTGATTTGACTTCCTTTGTTTTTTGGTGGACAAAACATATTAGGCCCATGTCTAGGTCCTAGGCTATTTCATTAATGGTGGCTGGTGGAAGTTCCATAAATTCTAGTGTTATTAATGATTTGAAACTAGGCGTGTACGAAGTTTCTTCCAAAAGCCCCTGATTGTACTTTATTCACTACAGATTGGGCAAGATTTAATAGATTTTCACTGATTTTCCACTTGAGTACCTAAAAAAATCAGTGGAAATCCGTTCAATCAGTATTGCATCAAGTCCTAATTTGCAGACTCCGTATAGCCTTAATTTTGAACTGTTTATTAGCTAATTTCAAAACCTAAAGATAAAAAGTTTTAAAAAACACAGAGTGCTTGTGAAAACGATTTAGGGGATTAGGTCATGATGCTTGTCCAGTAAGTACTACGACAAAATTAGCATAACTTATCATAAAGGATTACAAGGTTTATCTGGTTACGTGTCACTCGTGCTAAATCCTGTCAAAAAAAACATACCGTCAATGTTGTTTGATTACTTACTTGAGCTTTTTAACGGCTGAATCTTTTTACTGCTTTATCCTAAAATCATGGACATTTGCTTAATGAAAAAAACTTACCCAATATACTTAATCTATCTCATCTTCCTTTTTTTCTTTCCTAGTTTAACAACGGCTCAACAATTACCAACAAATATCAATCGTCCACAAAGTCGAGCCGATTACGATGCCTTTAATAAAATATTGGCGGAAACCTACGCGCCAGAATTTCGCCACCAAGTGGAATTAGATTTTACACCTTTGGGACAATACGGCGCCGAGGATTTTTATGGCATTCGGGATTTATTTGTGGCCTTCGATTTTGACGGAGACTGGATAATGCACAATAATTGGGAACACTATCATCAGCTAAGAAACGGCTTAGATATTCAACGATTAAGTGCAGAAATTCGAGGGAAAGATGTAGCGGAAATCATTAACTATCATCCCAAATTAGTCCCTACTGTCTATTACATGGTCTCATGGACAAAGTGTGAATGGGTGATAACTTATACCTTTTTTCACGCCATAGATTGGAACAAATGTTGGCTAGGAGGGATTTATGATGGGTTGGACAAACACGAAAATGATACGGAAGCCGCTACCGTCTTTGTTAGTCGAGAGACTTTTGAAATCACCGAAGTAACGACTATTTATCATAATACCACCAAGTCCAAATCTTCGGAAATTGTGATGAGATTGCCTAATCATCCAGTTATCGAAGTAGATAATCAAACACACGCTGCGGCACCTTGGGGAGAAAGTGTGGATGGACTTGGGTCGGGATGTCACACCAACCACGATTTTTATATCAATTACACTTTTGCAGGGAATGGCGCTGCTCCTTATTTGGATTATACAAATAAAATAGGAAAGTATAATTTGGTTGATGTTTATGCCTCTGGTCAGATATGGAGTAGAAGATTCGACGAGGATGTAATGACCGAAGATAATCGATTGGTAGGAGACGACGGGGCGGGAGAAGATAGAGCGAGGGCTCCTTGGGCGTGGCCTTTTTTTGATACTTGTTTGCCCAATATGTTACACTCCGAACGAATGGACCGTTTTTGCGGAAAAACGATTAATTTGTGGAATATTCCTGTTTATCTAGGGATTCTGTACGAGTTTGCCCCTTGTGCTAATATTTGCGTAGGATGTGAATTACGTTTTCGAGAAGAGGAAGAGGTTTTAAAAAAATCTTATATCCTTGAAGTGCGCCAACAAGCTAGTAACGGGAGAGAAATGGCGCCATTCTCGTCTGGGCGTAGCATTTCGCATCGAGTCAAATCGCATATGGACGAATTGATGCTGTTTCCTAATCCCGTTAGTAAAAACGGCGAACTGTCGGTAGTCTTTGCAGCACCCAAAGAACGAGCAACTGTTCAAGTAATTAGCGCAAAAGGACTACTTGTACAAGAGTTGTCCGTCACTGGTGGACGTGTAGTTATTGATGTTAATAACTTGCCATCAGGAACGTATTTTGTTAGACATTTATCCGAGAAAGCAGTGTTGACAAGAAGATTTTTGGTGACTACTTTCTAAATCTCGAAGTTAGCCCTAAGATTTTTTAAAATTTATAGGGTAGGGCCTACCCACACTTTTCACCGTAGTGCCATCTACTTAGAAAAAGGTACCCAGAAAACTAAGCTAAATCATAGTCAATCGTCCCAAATGCTTTGCTACTCATCACAAAACCTTGCCACTCACTTCTATACAGTGAGGATTATAATACCTTCGTAAACATCTTTTTTAAGTAAAAACTTGCTCGTATGTAACGTCGAAATTTGATGCTCCTTTTGGGTTATCTATCTTTTCTACCCGTTTCGTTGATGAGTCAGCCCACGACTACGCTCATCGGAAAAGTATTGGACGATGCCACTAACTATCCACTAATCGGCGCTAATATCGTTGTAGAGAATAATACTAATTTAGCGGCTGTGAGCGACGCCAATGGAGATTTTCGGATTGCGAATATTCCAGTAGGACGAATCAATATTCAAGTATCTTACATCGGCTACGAAACGGTCACCATGGAAAATGTATGGGCGATGGCTGGGAAAACGCTGCAAATGGAGATACCTTTGGCGGAGTCGCTGACCAATCTGACGGAAATCGTAGTTCGTTCCAGCGATAAATCTTCCGTATCCGTCAATGAATTAGTCACCAATAGTGTCAATCAATTGCAAGTAGAAGAAGTGGTGCAGTACGCTGGAACATTAGGAGACGTGGCCCGAATGGCGCAGAACTATGCGGGGGTTAGCGGTGCTACGGACGACCGAAATGACGTCATCGTACGTGGCAATGCTCCTTTTACGGTGTTGTGGCGTGTCGAAGGCGTTGATATTCCGTCTCCCAACCACTGGGCAACCTTAGGCACAACGGGCGGCCCTATTTCTCTGTTGAATACTAATAATCTACGAACGAGCGATTTTTTAACGGGCGCTTTTCCCAGTGAGTACGGCAATGCGGTGGGAGCAGTTTTTGACCTAAAACTGCGCAATGGAAACCCGTGCCAGTACGAATTCTTAGGACAAATCGGTTTCAATGGCTTTGAAGTTGGCGCCGAGGGCCCTATCAAAGGCATTGGCAAAAATGCGTCTTTCGTAGCCAATTATCGGTATTCCACTCTAGGATTAGTCAATAAATTAGGGTTAGATTTTGGGACGGGTTTTGCCGTACCGCAATATCAGGACCTCAATTTCAAAATCAATATTCCTACGGCTAAAAAAGGAACTTTTAGTCTTTGGGGCTTAAGTGGTAAAAGCGACATTTTCTTCGAAGCGGAACCCGATGCCCAAAATTTCTATTCTTCGGGAGATGAAAACTTGCGGTCTGGAACGAATAGCACCATCATTGGCTTGAATCATCTCTACTTCTTTAATGAACAACTATCTTCTTCGGTTGCCCTTCTGGGAAGTTATACGAATAACCAAACGGACATCGCCGAGTTCCAAGCGGCCACAAATGGAGAACGTTTATTTTTTCCGACCTTCATTTCTACCAATCAGCAACAAAAATACAGTCTCAATTGGACGCTAAACTATAAAGTCAACGCTAAGCATCGGCTAAAAGTCGGCGTAGTACACGAACAGTATGTCGTCGATGTGCGGGATTCCATTTTTACAGATGACAATAATTGGTTCGCCGAATTGGATTACCAAGGAAACACGAGTTTATCTCGGCTATTTGCCCATTGGAACGTCAAACTATCCGAGCAACTGACGATGGATTTAGGGTGGAATACGCAGTATTTTGGGTTGAATCAGTCTTTTTCTTTCGAACCAAGATGGGGTATGAAATATCAACTAACGCCAACCACTCAATTTAACCTCGCTTACGGCTATCATAGCCAAATGCAGCCACTACCCATTTATTTTAGCAAAGATTACGAGGCCACTCCAGCGGAGAACTCGGCCAACGGGCAATTGGATTTTATGAAAAGCCATCATTTTGTGCTGGGCTATCAGCAGCAATTTGGCAAGGGCTATTTACTCAAATTAGAGGCTTATTATCAGCTGCTCAACGGCGTGGCATCCGACCCTACGGACCGAGATTTTTCGATTCTAAATTTTGGTGCCGATTTTGGGTTCCCTAATCGGGTTGGATTAAGAAATATCGGAACAGGCAACAATTATGGATTGGAGTTAACGCTCAAAAAGCAGTTAGACCGTGGCTTTTATTTCCTACTAACGGGTTCTTTGTTTGAGAGTACGTACGACGGCGCACAAAATCAAATTAGGAATACTTATTATAATGGCAATTACGTCACCAATTGCTTGGTGGGAAAGGAGTTCAGTTTAGGGAGACATCTACTTTTGCAACTAAATGGTCGTTTTACGTATGCGGGTAGTCGGAGATTTACCCCGATTGATTTAGAACGTTCCATTGCTGAAGGCGAGGAAGTAAGGTTCGATGACCAACCTTTTTCAGCTTCCCTAGCCCCTTATCTACGGCCCGATTTGAAAATTGGTCTCGTATATAATACGCCTAAGCAGAATACGCACAGCTTTTCGATTGATTTTCAAAATTTTATCGGTCGAGAAAACGAATTATTTAAAGAGTACGACGAAGCGGAACAACGTATTCTAACGACGATACAGCGTGGTTTTTTCCCCGATGTGCGCTATCAAGTATTATTTTAACGAGTTGCAGTTTAGCCGAAAACCAACCCCGTGAATATTCTCTACCTTCAGCGATTCGTCGGGTCTTAAATACTTGCGTAAGCGAGAAATAAATACGTCTAAGCTACGGCCTAAAAAGTAGTCGTCTTCGCCCCATATTTTTTCCAAAATGACGGACCGCTTGATGACTTGATTTTGGTTTTCCACAAACAACTTTAATAAATCCGCTTCTTTTTGGGTCAATTTTCGACCCTTTTCGTTGATGCTTAAAGTTAGGTTTTTGTGGTCAAATTCGAATTGACCAATCCGCTGTTGGGACGTATCAAATTGGCTGGTCGTTTTTCGACTTCTACGCAAAAAGACTTCAATTTTTAAAACTAATTCCTCCACCGAGAAAGGCTTGGTGATGTAGTCGTCTCCACCCAGTTTTAGCCCCCGAATTTTATCTTCTTTTAACGATTTCGCCGTCAAGAAAATAATGGGCACATGGTCGTCCCACTGTCGAATCGTCTCCGCTAAGGTAAAGCCGTCCATTTCGGGTAGCATCACGTCTAACAAACACAGGTCAAAGTTACCCGTTCGGACGGTTTCCAAAGCGGATTGCCCGTCCGTACAGTGCGTGATTTGGTAGCCTTTGAGTTCCAGGTTGTCTTTGGTGACGAAGCCGAGGCTTTCGTCGTCTTCTACGTAGAGGATGTGTGGTTTCATTTTTTGTTCGAAGGTTTAGAGGTGGAAAGGTATAGAGGCTTAGAGGTGGAAAGGTCAATAGTTTAGCAGGTTTCAGTGACTAATTTTATAATTATATAAGTCTACTACGCTTTAAACCTCTTGGCCTTTTATCCTATCAACCTTTCAGCCTGTCCCATT
>JBCCQK010000251.1:0-11224 GCA_039024375.1 Bacteroidota bacterium | reverse complement strand
TTCCGAAAATGGCTATTTTTTTTCAATTCAAACGAAACATTTGGGGAAATGAGAATTTGCAGAAGTGTTGCCGATGGAATTTCGGTAGGGTATGTTTGGTTAGAAAGGCTTAAAAAAGCGGTTAAAAATGAATGTCTAGGTAAATATCTTTTAAATAGATGGGCTGTTCGTTGATGGTGAAAACGTCCGTTTCTTTAGTATATTCCGTTTCTCGCCATTGGTTAGGACTTAGTCGTTCCATGACGATTACTTTAGGTTCGAAAGTTTCTAAATAAATGATGGTTTGTAAGGTTTGGATTTGTTTATAACAAGGTAACTTAGTGCCAAAATCGTACGCACTCGTCGAAGGGGAAAGGACTTCAAAAAGTAGAATAGGATTGGTCGATGCGTTCATTCCTTTTGAGTACTCGTGTAGAGAGGCTGGCCTTGGCGTTACCGACCCATCGGGATTAAAGACTGCGTGTCCTTTACAATCGGCAACGTAAACGGGACGATTGGGGTCATAAACGGTGAATTTTCGGTCTTTTTTTGGGAAAATCAACTTTAAGATATATCCAAATTCCATGACTAAGTCGGCGTGTGTATCATTTTCATAACTCATAGTAATGATTTCGTTTTGGTAAAAATCGACCCTAAATTCTGATTCGGCCAGTAAGTTCCAATATTCGTCGTAAGTAGCGGGAAAACGAATCAAATCATTGCCTGCCAACTCAATCAGTTCAGCGTGGGTTGTAGGAAATTTTTTAGTCACTGTAGTCATAAATCTAGATTTTAAGGCCATTTCGGAGAACAATTTTAGTAAAAATAGTTTTTTTTTCAAAGAATTCCAAACATGCTTACTTGAGCCAGTTTTGTAATGTTTGTCCAAGAATAACTGACTTTTTTACCACATTTTATTCTTGACTTATTTGTATTTTTGCCAAAAAAACAGAGCGAAGTAGCTAAGGAATTTGTGAAGTTGAAAAAATAAAAATAGAGAAAATGTTTCCAAAATATGACGTAATTGTAGTTGGAGCGGGACACGCTGGTTGCGAAGCGGCCGTAGCGGCGGCCAATTTGGGGTCCAAAGTGATGGTAGCGACGATGAATATGCAGACCATTGCGCAGATGTCCTGCAACCCAGCGATGGGCGGTGTGGCCAAAGGGCAAATTGTGCGAGAAATTGACGCCATGGGTGGCTACTCGGGTATTGTAACAGACCATACGATGATGCAATTTCGGATGTTGAACCTGTCCAAAGGACCCGCCATGTGGAGTCCCCGAGCGCAAAGTGACCGCATGCAGTTTGCTCGCAAGTGGCGCAATATGCTGGAAGCGCACCCCAATATTGACTTTTGGCAAGAAATGGTGACGGGTATTGTCGTCAAAGACGGTCGAGCAGTGGGCATTCACACGGGGATGGGCATCCAAATTGAAAGTGAAGCGGTAGTATTGACCAATGGTACCTTTTTAAATGGAATTATTCATATCGGCGATAAGCAATTTGGTGGCGGTAGAGCGGGGGAGCGAGCTTCGAAAGGCATCACCGAGCAGCTAGTCGACCTCGGTTTCGAAGCGGGACGAATGAAGACAGGAACGCCCGCCCGAGTGGACGGTCGTTCGTTGGATTGGGACGCTATGGAAATACAACCAGGCGACGAAAATCCTTCCAAATTCTCTTTTACGGACACGCCGAAGTTGACCAAGCAGTCGCCTTGTCATATTACCTACACCAATAAAGAGGTACACGAAATTCTAAAAACGGGTTTTGACCGTTCTCCGTTATTTAATGGTGCCATCAGAGGAACGGGGCCTCGATATTGCCCTTCGATTGAGGATAAAATCGACCGTTTTTCCCAACGAGATAGACATCAATTGTTCGTCGAACCCGAAGGATGGGATACCTGCGAAATTTACGTCAACGGTTTCTCTTCTTCTTTGCCCGAAGAAGTGCAATTCAAAGCGATGCGTAAAATTCGGGGGTTCGAAAATGCAAAAATGTTCCGACCTGGTTACGCCATTGAATACGATTTTTTCCAACCAACGCAGCTACGTGCTTCTTTAGAAACTCGGTTGGTGGATAACTTGTTCTTTGCGGGACAAATCAACGGTACGACGGGCTACGAAGAAGCGGCTAGTCAAGGCATGATGGCGGGAATTAATGCTCATCTGAAAATCAACGAGCAAGATGCTTTCACATTGAAGCGTTCCGAAGGCTACATCGGTGTGCTTATCGACGACTTGATTACCAAAGGCACCGAAGAACCTTATCGAATGTTTACGTCGAGAGCAGAATACCGTATTCTGTTGCGACAGGATAATGCTGATGTTCGATTGACACCTTTGGCAGAAAAACTAGGTATCAAAGGAGCCAGCAAACGCATGGAGAGAGTGAAAGAGAAAAATGACGCCACCAAAAAAATTGAAAAATACTTCCGTAGAACGAGCGTCTCGCCCGATTTGGTCAATGGCTATTTAACGTCCAAAGGGTCGGCTGCAATGCGGCAAAGCATGAAACTGCACAGCCTATTAGTGCGACCCCACGTACACATTGCCGACTTACGAACTGTCATTCCCGACTTGGATAATTTCTTGAATCAATACCCTAAAGAGTTTATTGAAACGGCCGAAGTAACCATTAAATACCAAGGTTACATTGTGAAAGAAGAAGAGATGGTAGAAAAAATGAATCGCCTCGAAGCCGTTCATCTGAAAGAAACTACGGATTACAAAAACTTGGTGTCTTTATCGGCAGAAGCTAGAGAAAAATTAACTAAAATCAAGCCTAGCACCATCGGGCAAGCCAGTCGAATTAGTGGAGTGTCACCTGCGGATATTTCGGTACTTTTGGTGCATATGGGACGGTAAGCCTTTTTTATGGATGATAAATGATGGGTGATGAATGATGTAAATATGCTCAAAATGTATCATTTATCACTCATCATTCATCAACTATAATCAAAGAAATATGTGGCAACCAAGGAAGCGTAAAACGGGCTTACCTCCCGGCTCGGTTATCTTCACGGGGAACAAGAAAGTGGAGAAAATTCAAATTCACTATCTCCAGTACAACCAAGACCATTTTGAAGACAATGCGCTGGATAATCATTCGGAAATTATTGTCCAAGAGTCCGCCGAACACATTGTCGATTGGTACGACATTCGTGGCTTGCACGATGATAAGTTGATTGAGCAGCTAGGAAAGACTTTCAAAATCCATTCTCTAGTCTTAGAGGACGTGGTGGATACGGAGCAGCGACCCAAGTACGAAGAGTTTTAACGAGGGCTTTTTATTATTTTCAAGTGTCTCACCTTCCATAAAAAAGAACGAAAAGTTAGCAGCGAACAAGTGGCGGTGTATTTCCGAAAGGGCTTTGTAATTACTTTCCAAGAAGACCATACCGATACTTTTGAACCTGTACGCCAACGGATTCATGCGGGTAAAGGAAAAGTGCGAATGTTGGGGGCAGATTATTTGGCCTACGCACTGGCCGATACCATTGTGGATAACTACTTTTTTGTATTGGACCAAATTGAGGAAGAAATCGAAGCCCTCGAAGAAAAATTGCTTACCTATCCCGATAAACATTCCCGCGAAGACATTCACCAATTGAAAAGAGAAGTCATTCGAGCTAGAAAGTGTGTGGCGCCTCTCCGGGAAGCTATCAGTCGATTTAGTAAGTCGGAAAGCGACCACATCAATCCAAAAACAGGCTTTTTTATTCGGGACCTCCACGACCACACCATACAAATCATGGACATGGTGGATTCGTACCGAGACATTCTAAATGGTCTCCAAGATTTGTACATTTCGGAAATTAGTTTCAAAATGAACCAAATCATGCAGGTGCTCACCATCATCACCACGATATTTGTACCGCTGTCTTTTTTGGCGGGCTTATATGGGATGAATTTTGAGAATATGCCCGAACTTCGACATCACAATGGGTATTACATGCTGTTAATGGTCATGGTGGTGATAGTATTGAGTTTGGTACTATGGTTTAAAAACAAGAAATGGTTGTAAAGTGACAAGCCTCACCAAGTGAACTTCTGCCACTGCTACTGCCAACTGCCACTGCTACTGCCGTTGCGACAAAGCCTCGTACAACATCACGCCCGTAGCCACGGATACGTTCAACGAGTCAGTTTTACCTATTTGAGGAATTAAAAAGGTCTTGTCCACCACCTGTAAAATCGACCGACTTACCCCTCTGTCTTCGGCACCAATTACCAAAGCACAAGGCACCGAAAAATCTACTTCCTTCATCATTCTTCGGCTTTTCAAATCACTGGCAAACACTTGAACACCAGACTTTTGCAAATACTCGATGGAAGCAATGATGCTCGCCTCTCGACAAACGGGAATCTCCATCAAAGCACCTGCAGACGTTTTAATGGCATCGGGCGTAATCTGCGCCGATTTTTTTCGAGGAATGACAATAGCGTGTGCACCCAAAACTTCCGCCGACCTAGCAATAGCGCCGAAATTACGCACATCGGTTATACCATCTAATAATAATATCAAAGGTACTTCGGATTTTTCGTAGATGGCGGGTAGCACGTCCGCCAACTTTTGGTATTCAATTAATGAAAGCCAACACATGACACCTTGATGGTTGCCACGAGCAAAGCGATTCAAGCGCTCTTTGGGTACCATTTGTAACGGAATCATTCGCTCTTTGCAAAGTTTGCGAATTTCTCTGGCCATTGCGCCAGCAGCGTCTTGTTGTAGCAGTACTTTGTCAACTGTTTTTCCCGATTGAATGGCTTCGACCACGGGATGTCTTCCAAAAACTAGATTATTATTCAAAACTGAAAAGGATAAATTCGAAAAAACACGATTTTTATTCGGGAGCACGCTCGGCAATCCTTTTTATTTTACTTCGATTTGTCAACGAAGTAAGTCTCTGTTCTCTTCTCTAGGCTCCGAATAATTTAAAAACGCAAAGGTAAGCAAAGTGGACTTATGTTTTGGGGCCGTCCTATTTTTTGACAACAAAAGAATCACTAAGAGCGTTTTTTTAGAAATAAGCAGTAATTTCGCTTTCATAAAATGCTATCCTAATATGTCTAAGTTTTTGCCTATTGGTTTTCTGTTGTTGTTACTGGTTGGTAGCTGTACGTACGTACAAAAAATTAAAGATGGCACCACAGCCTACGAACGCAAGCAATTCAAGAAAGCCATTCCCATGCTCAAATCCGAAATCAAGCGTTCAAAGAGCAATATTGAAAAAGGAAAATTAGCTTTCTACTTGGGAGAGTCCTATCGTTTTACCAATCAATCGGATGAATCCATCGAATGGTATTTGAACGCCTACGATTACTCTTATGGAACGGAAGCTTTAGAACAGTATGCTTACGCACTGAAGCGAACTCAGCAGTACGAAGAAGCGATTCGAGCTTTTAAAGATTTGGGTAACGAAATCGGTAGCCCTTACGAATACAAGCGGGAAATTCGCAATTGTGAAATTGCCATGAAGTGGTTGTCAGAAGGCGCTTACGAGGAATATACTATCGGAAAGGTGGATTTCAACAACCGAGCATCGGATTTTTCACCAACTATTTATTTAGGAAACGCTTTAGTATTTAGCTCCGACCGCGACGAAAGTATGGGCGACGAAGCCTACAACTGGACAGGCAAAGATTACATGGATTTGTTTGTAGTGGACTTAAATACCAACGACGTATCCCCTTTTGAAGCGCCTATCAATACGGTGCACAACGAAGGGTCGGCTACTTTCTCCAGAGACTTTAAGGAAATGTATTTCGTCCGTTGTTTTGGTGACGAAAATAATCAAGCGTTTTGTAAGATTATGCGTTCCCAGAAAGAGGGCAATAGTTGGACGGTACCGCAAGTGCTTGAATTTACGGAGCCAGAAGTCAACTATAAAAGCCCTGCCATTTCCGAGGATGGCCAGACGCTTTACTTTGCGGCCAATCACCCCGATGGTTGGGGGGGCTACGATATTTATGCGAGTCAGCGAACACTCGGTGGTTGGGACATTCCAAAATTATTGAGTCGAAATGTGAACACCATTGGTAACGAATTATTTCCAACTATCGACGGTGACACCCTCTATTTTTCTTCCGATTTTCACGCAGGAATGGGCGGTTTGGATATTTTTCGAGTTTACAAAAGAGATAATGGGGAATGGAGTTCACCCTTTAATTTGAAGGCTCCGATTAACTCTGGAGCGGACGATTTTAACTATCTAGTAGATTATCGAGCGCCGATTATCAATCCAAAAGTGATTCATAAAGGGTATTTTACTTCTACTCGGGACGAAGGGAGTGGATTGGACGATATTTATAGTTTCGAAAGATTGGTTCCACCACCACCACCGCCCGTTGATACGACCAAAGAAGCACCGCCGATTGTTTACACAATGAAACTAAATGGTTACGTGCTAGAAAAAATCTACGAGGACCCAAATAATCCGAATAGTAAGGTACTTGGTCGAAAACCACTGAACGGCGCGCAGGTTCAAATTGATATTAGTGGTAAAAAAGAAACGGTTACCGTCGGGGAAGATGGATTATTTAGTATTGACTTAGCAGAAAAGACGGACTACAATTTTTTCGCTTCCGCCGAAGGTTATCTGAACAACGACGAACGTTTCTCCACGGACGGTATTGCCAAAGACCCTGCTAATCCAAATTTGGAGTTTGAAGTAGAAATTGTATTGGATAAAATAGTCCAGGATAGAGAAATCGTCTTAGACAATATTTATTACGATTTGAACAAAGCGTTCATTAGAGACGATGCGAAGCCAACGTTGAACGAACTGGCCGATTTGCTCAATCAAAATCCCCAAATTAATATTGAACTCGCTTCGCATACTGACTGCCGAGGTCGAGCGATTTATAACCAAGATTTATCCGCTCGTCGTGCGCAGTCCGCCGTAGATTATTTAGTCTCTGCGGGCATTGCTACCGAGCGATTGTCAGCTAGAGGCTATGGACTTTCGTCGCCTGCCATAGATTGTGTTTGTTCCCGCTGTACGGAAGAACAGCACCAAACCAATCGACGAACGACGTTTAAGATTGTCGATTAGTTAACAAATGAATGATAAATGATGAGTGATAAGACCTTAATATCGTAAAACAATAGCGTTATGACCGAACCACCCGAGTGGATGATGCCTCTACTGCAAAGCGTTGAATCTGCCGTTATCAATTTGCACGAAGAGATTCCCAGAATGACGGATAACGATGTAGAATACGCCTACGACAAACTGGGAGGCTTTTATAAAGCTCAAATCAGTGGTAAAGAAGTAGAGGAACCGCTATCTACCATTGACAGACGGCAAGATTTGATAGACGAAATCTTGAACATCATTGATGTTCGAGAAGAGAAAAAGCTGGACGAAGAGCTACTCAATAACCCCGATGTCTATTACGGCGAACATCAAATTCCCAATCTTCCTTTTCTGTATTCCATTGCCTTTAAAAGATTAAAAAGCTCGGTTAAATTCTGGCGAAAAAGGATGGGGGCCCGAGGCTATTTGAACTTCGTCCGTAATTATGTTTGATGGGCTAACTAGTCACTGATGTAGTGACTAGTAATTAGTTGGTTAGTGACTAGTTCTGTAAAGTACTAAATTTCAAGCCTTTGTCATCTGGCCAAACTGTCAGTCACTTAGGACTCTAATCACTAAACAACTAATCACCAATCACTAACTACCGACAAGCATTCAAATACATCAATATCGTATGGTGTAAACCGTAGTAAAGCGCATCGGTAATCAAGGCGTGACCAATCGACACTTCCGCCACGTTTCCTACTTTTTTTAAAAAATAGGCTAAATTCTCCGTGTTGAGGTCGTGCCCCGCATTGATGCCTAAGCCTAATTCGTACGCCAGCCTTCCGCAACGAGCGTAATCTTTGACCGCTTTCTTTTTATTCTTAGAGAATTGATGGGCGTAAGGCCCCGTATAAAACTCGATTCGGTCGGTACCGACTGCTTTAGCGCCTTCAATCATCTTTTCCACGGGGTCAATAAATATAGAGGTCCGAATACCTGCTTCTTTCAATTCCGCAATCTTATCGGTCAAAAAGTCTTTGTGCTTAATGGTATCCCAGCCCGAATCGGAGGTGATGGCGTCGGGCGCATCGGGCACTAACGTACATTGGTGTGGTTGGTGTTTTAAAACCATTTTCAAAAACTTAGGAATGGGATTTCCTTCGATGTTAAGCTCGGTTGTAACTACTTTTTTCAGAGCGGGTACGTCCGAATAGCGGGCGTGTCGCTCATCGGGTCGAGGGTGAATGGTGATACCCTGTGCGCCAAATTTCTCGCAGTCTTTAGCAATCTGTACTAAGTCGGGATAATTAGCTCCTCTAGAGTTTCTAATGAGGGCTACTTTGTTGATATTGACACTTAGGTTAGTTGGCATATTTAGTTATGTTTATCATTATCAATACGTTTATCATCAATGTGTTTTGGTATCCAGAAAAGCGTGTTTTATAATAGCTTTAGCAAGAAATAAGTTCCAACTATCTACTTTTTTGACACAAATCTGCGGAAAAGTGGTAAATCTCGACATTTTTAACCGTTAAAAAAATTTGTCATGTATGGTTTGGTGCGATTATTGTCTTACATATGTTAAATTTTGTTTAATAGTCGCCCTCCTTCCTTGAAATCCCCACCAAAATCCCCTAAATTGCTAAGGTACATTCCTCCACTCGAACAATTTAGCACTGCATCCGATTTAGTTACAATAACCTACGAACCGACTATCGCCTATGCGAAAAATTTTACTCATCATTCCTATTTTATGTCTATCCATTTGTGCAATGGCGCAAGTTGACGCTCAAATTGCGGATGCTTCCGTTCGTCCAATTAGTAAAACTACGAAAATCTACCCCAATCCAGCTTTCAATTTTATCGGTTTGAACAACGTTGCGAATGTTCAAAGTATCACCATTTATAATTTAGTCGGTCGAAAAATTAAACAGTTTCGAACTAGTAAGGACAAGCGATACGATATTACCGACTTGCCCAGAGGAATGTACTTAGTACAATTAGTTGGAAGAGATGGTAAAGTGGTAACCACACAGCGGATGTCCAAAAAGTAGTACTATAATTCTACGATAAATTCTTACCTTTACGCTTCTATCATTCTAAAGCGGGAATCTATTCAGTTGTATCAAACAGCGTGGATAACTCATCTTGAACGGTAATAAAAGACTGGAAATCAGTAGGTTGATTTACTAGTTAGCTATCTTTCTAGTATTGTAATTATTGAAAGTGAATTAATTGTTAATGCGGTTGGCGAAGACATTAAATTGTAACCTATTGATTTTAAGCTTATTTTGTTGCAACCGTTTACCGTCAACCGTGGACCGATAGCCTACTAATCACTAGTCAACTAATTACTAATCACTACACCAGATATGAAGCTTTTCTCGTTTTTCATTGCCTTGTTTTTTGGATTCGTTAATGTACTTATCGCACAGGAAGTCCCCATTTCGGACGTTTATACGTTTGATATGAAAAAATTTAACGATTCGACTTACAACTTTAGTAACCCTCGATTCCTAACTGCTTTTAACTTAGATGGTTATAATAACCAACCCCATTTTGTCAACAACGAAGAAATATACTTGACGGTACAATTTCCCGACGAAACGCAAACGGATATTTATTCTCTTAACTTATCGACGAAGCAAATTACGCCCATTACCGCAACTGTCGAAAGTGAGTATTCACCTACGCTGATGCCTACCAAAAATGAGTTTTCTTCAGTACTTATCGAGGCCGATGGAAAGGGAACGCAAAGGCTTTGGAAGTTTCCAATGAATAGGAGTAGAATGGGGGAGTTGGCCTTCCCTAATATTCCTGGAGTTGGCTACCATCATTGGATTAATCAATATAAGGCAGCACTTTTTGTGATTGGCCAGCCCACCAAGTTAGTTTTAGCGAATACGCTCACGGGTTCCGTCTCCGAATTAATGACCAGCATCGGTCGAGGAATGCAACGGCTTCCTGGAGATAATTTAGCCTTTATTCAGAAGGTGAGTGATGGAAATTGGTTGCTCAAAGAAATGGATACGTTTACTTACAGGGCGAAAACAATTGTCCCTACTTTGCCCAATAGCGAAGATTTTATTTATCTACAAGACGGCACCTTTTTGATGGGCAATGGTAGCAAGCTGTATAAATTTAATAAGTACAAAGATGAAAGTTGGGTGGAAATTGCCGACTTTCGATACTACGGTATTAAAAATATTACTCGTTTGGCGATTAGTGATGGAGGAACAATTGCGATTGTGGACAGGATTCGATAAGGTGCATCAATTTCTAATTTGATGCACTAAAAAAAGCCCATCTCCAACGGAGACGGGCTTTTATATTTCTAGGATTTCAAATTTTCAATCCGAAAGGCTTACTTACCTCCCTTCAATTCTCCTTGCCACGCCTTCAACTTATCCCACTCGCCTTTAGCAGCCATTTTAGCCTGTGCTGCCCAAGTTTTGGGGTCGTGCATTCTGAATCGGCTACCCGCATCTTCCAATACTTTTTTCAACTTCTTAATCGGAGCTTTTGACAAATCGGCAAAAGTGATGATGCCCGCTTCGTTTAACAAACCGGCAATCTTAGGTCCGATACCTTCGATTTTCTTCAAATCGTCCGCCTTCGCCTTCTTTGCAGGTGCTTTCTTAGCAACAGCTTTCTTAGCAGCCGCTTTTTTAGGCTTAGTCGTTGTGTCTGCCTTAGCAGTTGCTTTACCCTTAGCAGCAGGAATTACTACTACGGAATTATCTACATTATAAGGAGCAGCGATATAGTTATCAGCCGCCCAATCGTTTTCCCAAATACCATTATCAGCCAAGTATCGGAATTGGTATTCCTTACCTGCATCTAAATTAATGGTGGTCGTGAAATTAGTCTTTGAAGCCTTCATTACTGGAGCGGCTTCCCAGTTCCAGTCGTTAAATTCGCCCAAAACTCTAACCTCCTTCGCACCTTCTATTGCCTCTTTGGGCAAAGTAAAAGTTACTTTCGCAACAGGTTTTGACTTTAAAAAATCTTTTTTCAACATCTTGGAGTGTATTAAGTGGTTATTATTTTATTAGAGTACAAAGATAGTGTGAAATTTACACTATTGAAAGCAGTTGGCTGACAAATATAAATGTAAGGTATTGATTATCAATAGGTAAGGTATTGGTTTTAGGGCAAGAGAATGTAATTTCCTTTGGAGGAATAGACAAAAGTTGAAAGGTTTGTTATCTTTTGTT
>JBCCQK010000250.1:0-11235 GCA_039024375.1 Bacteroidota bacterium | reverse complement strand
ATCTGCGCATTGCTATGAACATATTTTAAGTTCTGGAAGCGTTGCTCTTGAATAAGTCTGGCTTGAACAACGCGTTTGGCAATGTCATCACTCGTTTCCGACTCTCGTTCGTAATTGGCGAGCATTTCTAACGGTACTGGGGTTACTTCGACGTGTAAGTCAATACGGTCTAGTAAGGGGCCTGATATTTTGTTCAAATAACGCTTGACGACGCCTGCACCGCAGACACAATCTTTGGATGGATGGTTAAAATAGCCGCAAGGACAGGGATTCATCGACGCAATCAACATAAAACTAGCGGGATAGTCCACCGAAATCTTGGCCCTCGAAATGGTTACTTTTCGTTGTTCCATTGGCTGCCGCAACACTTCCAAAACGGAGCGCTGAAATTCGGGCAATTCGTCCAAGAAGAGGACACCATTATGGGCTAAGGAAATTTCGCCAGGGTGTGGATTGGAACCACCGCCCACCAAGGCAACATTGCTAATAGTATGATGAGGAGAGCGAAAAGGCCGAATAGGAACCAACGCAGAATCGGCGGGTAGCACCCCCGCTACCGAATGAATCTTGGTCGTTTCTAACGCTTCGTGTAACGAGAGTGGTGGTAAGATGGTAGGTAATCTTCGGGCCAACATCGTTTTCCCCGCACCAGGCGGACCAATCAAAATGACGTTATGGCCACCCGCAGCAGCTATTTCCAAGGCTCTTTTGATGTTTTCTTGGCCTTTGACATCCGAAAAGTCAAGGTTATAATGATTTTGAGTGTTTTGAAATTCGTCTCTCGTATCCAGTTTAACGGGTTGTAAATCTAGTTCTCCATTGAAAAAGCCAATGACTTCTTTAATGTTATCGACACCATAAACGGCCAAGTCATTAACAATGGCGGCTTCTCTAGCATTCTTTTTGGGAACAAATAGGCCTTTAAATTTTTCTTTTCGGGCTTGAATAGCAATGGGCAAAGCCCCTTTGATGGGGCGAACGCCACCGTCTAAAGATAACTCGCCAATCATCATATATTCGGCGAGGTTATCGGATTTCATTTGGTCGGAGGCTCCTAAAATGCCGATAGCAATGGGTAAATCGTAGGCGCTGCCTTCTTTGCGAATATCGGCGGGCGCTAGATTAACAACTAATTTCAATCTGGGCATCTTTTTGCCAACGTTGCTCAGAGCAGCTTCCATCCGTTGAAAGCCTTCTTTAACCGCATTATCGGGTAAGCCTACTAAGTTGTAGTAAGATTGACCCTGGGGTACTTCTCCACCTGCATTGACTTCAATGGTAATGGTTTGTGCATCTACGCCTTGAACAGCGCTTGCGTAGGTTTTGACTAGCATGTGAGGTGTAGTTTTCTTTCGTTCTTTAAAAATGTTCCTAAAGATAGCATAAGGTTTTTCTTTTTTTAATAAACGGGTTCTTTTTGTTGAAAAAATTCTGGGTAGGTCTATCTTACAAGGGAATCTTTGAGGGAGATTCTTTGAGAGAATCTTCATCATTATTTTAAACAAAAGAGAAAGATTCCCTCAAGGAATCTCCCTCTCTACCAAGTAAAATCAAAAAGAATCTAAATACCTTTCCGATTTTGAGTATATTTGTTCGATGCTTTTTAACGAAAAAAACGGCCTTTTCAATGAATAAGAACAGTACTACATTTTTTCATCACATTATAGCTTTTGTTTGTTTTATCACGCCTCTTTTTATGAATGCGCAAAATCCCTTTGACGACTTTCTGTACGGTGATAGGCTTCCCGATGCGCCCGAATTGGCCGCTCGTGGCGATTACTTAGTAGGGGTAAAAACGATGAAACTCGTTCACAAAAATCAAGTGGATGTATTAAATTTTAAAGACGGAGCGGAAGCGATGTACGACCGACCGTTGACGGTGGAAATGTGGTATCCAGCTAGTATTCCCTCTTCGGAAGAACAAATAGTCACTTACGAAGAAGTCATGGGAACGGCAAACGACCCCAATCGACCATTGATTCCATTTACGTTTAAAGGAAGAGCTAGTCGAGATGCTGAGGCCATCCAACCAGATACTGCTTTTCCTTTAGTAGTGGTTTCTCACGGTTACGTTGGATCGAGATATTTAATGACTTATTTGACCGAAAATTTGGCTTCTAAAGGCTACGTTGTTGTCGCCATTGACCACACAGAATCCACTTTCCGAGATGCCGCCCCGTTTCCAAGTACCTTGCTCAATCGGTCGAAAGATATTTTGTTTGTCATTGACGAAATGGGGAAGTTGAGCGAACAAGAGGACTGGTTAAAAGGATTGGTAGATGTTAATAATACGGCGGTTATTGGCTATTCCATGGGTGGTTACGGTGCATTGAACGCAGCGGGGGCGGGCTACAGCGATGGTGCCGTTGGTTTTTTCAAAGGGATGACGAAGGGAAGTGACGCATTGGTGGTTCGAGGAAATAGCCACCCTAACTATCGAGCTACCGTGGATAGCCGAATCAAAGCGGTGGTCGCCTTTGCGCCTTGGGGAATGAGCCAAAAAGTTTGGGACGCCGATGGATTGAAAGGATTACAAATTCCTACCCTGTTTGTAGCGGGAAGTCAAGACGATATTTCGGGGTACGAAACGGGAATTAAAGCCATTTACGAAGGGACCATTAATACAGAACGTTACTTATTGACGTATATGAATGCTCGACATAACGTGGCGCCGAATCCACCACCGCCTGCCGCTTTGCAGCCGGGTTTGCATATCGACGAATACTATCGCTACGCCGAACCTTCTTGGGACCAACGTCGCATTAATAATATCAATCAACACTTTGTCACGGCTTTCATTGGCAAGTATTTGAAAAAGGGAGCTTTTGAAAAGTATCTAAATCTGCCTGCCGACTCTAATCCAGAAACTTGGGAAGGCTTCGTACCTCGTTCTTCCACGGGACTTGAATTATTACACGCTAAGCCAGAATAGTAGCTTTTGTTTCGTAATTAGAATTTCTGAGATAATAATTTGTACCGAACAAAGTCTAATGATTCAACGAACCGCTTTTTTATTGTATGGCTTATTTTGTTACCTCGTAGCATCTTCGGTTACTTTACTGTTGATAGCTTTCGTTGGAAACTTTGGACTTGCCAATACTTTAGATAGCACAGTGAAGTTACCATTTTGGCGAGCCTTTTTTGTCAATATAGGGTTGATAGTGATTTTTGGGGCACAACATTCGTTGATGGCCAGAGCGTCTTTCAAAAAATGGTTGGCCACTTTTCTTCCGTCTGTATTAGAGCGCAGTACTTACGTTTTGCTTTCTAGCCTTGTCTTATTAATGGTTATTTTTTTCTGGCAACCGCTCGGTGGCGTAGTTTGGGTGGTTGAAAATCCTATTGGACAAAAAATACTATACGGGCTTTTTGGATTAGGTTGGTTATTGGTGGCCGTATCAACTTTTGCGATTCATCACTTCGACCTTTTCGGACTTAGACAGGTCTATCTTTTTTATAAAAATAAACCTTATCGCTCTTTAGAAATGGAAGTCCCTACTCTGTATCAACAAGTCAGACATCCGCTTTATTTGGGTTTTTTAATCGCTTTTTGGGCAACACCAACTATGACGGTAAGCCATCTATTGTTCGCTTTGTTAATGACTTCGTACGTTCTGATAGGCATCTATTTCGAGGAAAAAGATTTGATAACGACTCATGGAAAGGCTTACAAGGAATATAAAGAAAAAGTACCAATGCTACTCCCATTTCTCAGAAAGCGAATTTGAAAGCGGCATTTTTTATTCAAAATCGGCAAATAACCGCAATAAATCAACGGATAGTTGCGTCTTTAAGCAGTTCCAAGTATCTTGGATATTTATTTAGACACACGTAGAAAACAGAAAATAATCCGAACGATGAGAAAATTATTCTTCTTGATTACTTTATCCGCTTGTAGCTATTTCTACCTTCAAGCACAACAAGCAACGACTTCCGAACCCACCAACTATGGTAAAGATTTTGCGGAAGCCTACCAGCCCAACGATTTATACCAATTAGAAGTGAAACGTGCTCGAAAGGAAGGCTTTGCATTACAAGTAGCGACTTTTTCGAATTATCCGAATGTAGTGAAATATGCGACCGAACTGCAGGGGCAATGGTTTAAAAACTTATTAGTCAAAATGGACAACGGTGCCAATAATAGTACGGTTTATAAAGTAATGGTTGGGCCATTTAAAGATAAAAACTCGGCGGTGAGTTATCAGCAGTTTGCGGAGAAAAAAGGATTGACGGGATTTGTTGTCTCGTTGAATGAACCCGAAAGAGAAACCTTAACGCTGACGCCTACGGAAAGCAGTAAGCCCGTTGAAAAGGCAGCGACACCCGTTGAAAAGGAGTTGCCCGCCGAACAACCTCCCGTAATTCAAGGAAACGTCAACCGCATCATTCAAACGGGAGAAGCAAGTTATTACCATAAGAAATTTCACGGGCGCACCACCGCCTACGGCGAAAAATACGACAAAAAAGCGATGACGGCGGCCCATTGGACCTTGCCCTACAATTCAAAAGTGAAAGTTTGTCGAATGGACACCAACCAATGTGTGGAAGTTCGTATCAACGACCGAGGGCCCAATCCCTCCAAGGCTTTCGACAAAGCGGGCAAACCTAGAATCATTGATTTATCAACAGCGGCGGCCAAGCAAATTGATTTGACCAAAGCGGGCGTGGCGCAGGTAAGTTTAGAATTGTTGAATTAATTCGTCTTTTGTTTTATTATCGTATGATTTGTCCAAGTCGAGTAACTTGGGCAAATCATATGCTCGCTTAAGGGGATTTGAAAGGGGGAGAAAATGGATTTTAATAAAATCTATTTTCTCCCCCTTTCAAATCCCCTTTTTGATTAAAACAGACATTGAACTGGTTTCAATCAAAATTTACTATGGGCTATTCTCTTTACAAGAAAACCATTAGGAAAAGTTGAATAGTGGGTAAAACCATACGCTAAAAAAGCCTATTTTTGCGCTATTAGTTGAACTTTATGTATTCAAAAATCGTAAGTTCTACCAAACTTTCTGAATTTCCATATTTTTTGCGAAAATGATTAATATAACTCTTCCCGACGGCAGCGTTCGTCAATACGAATCAGGGGTTACTTCGATGCAAGTAGCCGAATCCATTAGCTCGGGCTTGGCTCGAAATGTTTTATCCGCAAAAGTAAACGGAACCGTTTGGGATGCTGACCGACCGATTACCGAAGATTCGTTGGTGCAATTATTAACTTGGCGAGATAAGGACGGTAAAATGACCTTTTGGCACTCTACTGCACACTTGATGGCGGAGGCAATCGAAGCCTTATATCCAGGAGTGAAATTTGGAACAGGGCCCGCCATCGACGACGGATTTTACTACGATATTGACCCAGGCGAGTACAAAATTTCGGAAAGTGACTTCAAGAAAATTGAAGACAAGATGTTGGAATTGGCTCGGCAGAAAAATAAATTTGTTAGACAGGACATTTCTAAGTCGGAGGCTGTTCAATTTTTTACCGAAAAAGGAGACGAGTATAAACTCGAATTGATAGAAAAGCGGGGCGAAGACGAAGCACTGACGCTGTACACGCAAGGAAATTTTGTGGACTTGTGTAAAGGGCCGCATGTTCCTGATACGGGAAAAATTAAAGCGGTCAAAATTATGAAGGTTGGCGGTGCTTTTTGGCAAGGGGACGAATCTCGGCAGCAAATGGTACGCCTGCGGGGGGTCTCGTTTCCTAAAGCTAAGGAGTTGAAGCAGTACCTGTTAATGTTGGAAGAGGCCAAAAAGCGAGACCACCGAAAAATAGGACAGGAGATGGACTTGTTCATGTTCTCCGAAAGAGTAGGACAAGGTCTTCCGATTTGGTTGCCCAAAGGAAATGCGGTGCGGGAACGTTTAATGAAGTTTATGCAGGACGAGCAAGTAAAACGAGGCTATAAATTGGTTACTACACCACATATTGGTAAGAAAGAGTTGTATGTCACTTCGGGACACTACGCTAAGTACGGTGAAGATAGTTTTCAGCCCGTCAAAACGCCGAAAATAGACGAAGAGTTTTTGTTAAAGCCCATGAACTGTCCGCACCACTGCGAGGTGTATGCGCACCGACCGCATTCTTACAAAGAACTGCCCATTCGGATTGCAGAATTTGGAACGGTCTATCGCTACGAACAAAGTGGTGAATTGCACGGCCTGTCGCGGGTACGTGGATTTACGCAGGACGATGCCCATATCTTCTGTACGGAAGAACAGCTAAAAGATGAATTCTTAAATGTACTAGATTTGACCAAAGCGGTACTGCAAAAGATGGGTTTCAAAGAATATACCGCACAAATCTCTTTACGGGACCCTAATAAGCCTGAGAAGTACATCGGTTCGGACGAAAACTGGCAAAATGCCGAAGCGGCTATTATTGCGGCCACCGAAGAGGTAGGACTAGAAACGGTTACCGAACTGGGAGAAGCAGCTTTCTACGGCCCTAAGCTAGATTTTATGATTAAAGATGCGTTGGGCAGACAATGGCAGTTAGGAACCATTCAAGTGGATTATAACTTACCCGAAAGGTTCGAGTTGGAGTATATTGGTTCAGACAACGAAAAGCACCGACCCATTATGATTCACCGAGCGCCCTTCGGTTCGTTGGAGCGATTTATGAGTGTATTGATTGAGCATACAGCTGGGAAATTTCCATTGTGGTTGACGCCCGAGCAGTTCGTTGTGCTTCCTGTCAGTGATAAGTATAATGCTTACGCCGAAAGTGTCGTCACGCAATTAGCGGAAAAAGATATTCGGGGCTTCGTCGATGACCGAAACGAAAGTATTGGCCGTAAGATTAGAGACAACGAGTTGAAAAAAATTCCTCTATTGCTGATTGTCGGAGAAAAAGAAGTAGAAGCGGGAGGCGTTGGCGTTAGATTGCAAGGCGAAGGCGACAAAGGATTAAAGACTTTAGCAGCGTTTCAAGATTACTTCAATCAATTGCTCGAAATGGAGAATCAACCCGAACCTGCGGTGGCAACCGTTTAAACAACAAGTAGTTACTTCTAATAGAAGTTGAGTTCTCCATAGTTACTCGTCGGGAGACGAGGAACTAGTTATTTCAATCCCACTCAATAAAGCGGGATTAAAATATCGCTGTTCGATGTATCAAGTCTCCAGACCTGCATTCAGTCCTTACAAGCAGAAAGCCGCTAAATCCTTTCGGATTCAGCGGCTTTCTTATTTTGTTCAACTAGTCACTAATCAACTAATTACGAGTCACTACACTAAGCAAAAGCCTCTTCAATCAACTGCTGCTGCTGTTGGTCGTGCACCTTTTTAAAGCCACTAGCAGGAGACGCACTAGACCCTCTAGAAATCAGCTTAATAGAAAAGTCTCGGTAGAAGGCCAAAAAGAACTGCCAAGCGCCCATATTAGAGGACTCTTCTTGTACCCAAAAGGCTTCGGCATCTTTGTATTTTTTCTTCATTTCCTCCATCTGCGTCAGCGGGAATGGATATAATTGTTCCAAACGCACAATCGCCACATCGTCTCGCTTGTCCGCCTCTTTCTTTTGTAGCAAATCGTAATAAACTTTACCCGAACAGTAGAGTACTCGCTTAATATTTTTGGCTGCTTTGGCTGTAGTAACTGCAGGGTCATCCAGTAATTCTAAAAAGCGATTACCCGTTTCGATATCTTCTTTAGGCGAAACGCAAAGCGGATGCCGTAGCAAAGATTTAGGCGACATGACCACCAACGGCTTTCTAAATGGCCGTTCTAATTGGCGTCGAAGTAAATGGAAGAAATTAGCGGGTGACGTAACGTTGGCAACGGTCATGTTGAACTCGGCACAAGCTTGTAAAAACCGCTCGGGGCGAGCACTTGAGTGTTCTGGCCCCTGCCCTTCGTAACCGTGCGGTAGTAGCATGACTAAGCCACTCATTCGACCCCACTTACTTTCTCCCGCCGCTACGTATTGGTCCACCATCGTCTGAGCGCCGTTGTAGAAATCGCCAAATTGGGCCTCCCAAAGTACCAATGTGTTCGGATTGGCTAAGGAATAACCGTATTCAAACCCCAAAACACCGAACTCCGAAAGCAGCGAGTTGTATATCATAAACCGACCTTGGTCGTCGCTCATTCCCTCTAAGCGGTTCAACGGCTCGAACGTCTTACTATCGTTGAAATAGGCGTGTCGATGCGAGAAAGTACCTCGACGAACGTCTTGTCCGCTCATACGAATGTCCTTTCCTTCGAGTAAAATAGAACCGTAGGCTAACAATTCGGCTAATGCCCAATCTAATTGCCCCGCATCGAGCAGTTTTTGCTTGCCTTTTAAAAGTCTATTGACCTTGCTCAAAGGGGTGAAATCCTCAGGTAAGGTCATCAAGTGGTTGATGATTTTATCTACTGTTTCTCTCTGGATACCCGTTTTGGGAGACTCAATAAAGTCTTCGGGGTCTTTTGTTTTATTGAGTTTTCGCCAAGCTTCTTCGGGTTCTTGGTACGTATAAGGAAGTGGTTTCTCTTTGACTAAATCCAAGCGGTCTTGGAGGTCTTTCCAGAAGCCTTTTTCCATCGACTCGGCCAATTGTTTTTCGAGCTCTCCTTTAGCCAAAAGTTGGTCCAAATAGACTTCTCTAGGATTTTTATGCTTATTGATGAGTTTGTACATTTCGGGCTGCGTAAACTTCGGGTCGTCCCCTTCGTTGTGGCCGTGCCGACGGTAACAAACCATATCGACAAATACGTCATTATTAAACTTTTGTCGGTATTCCAAAGCAAATTCCATGGCAAACAACACCGCTTCAGGGTCATCTCCATTGACGTGGAAAACGGGCGCTTGCACGACATTTGCCGCTCCCGTACAGTACGTAGAAGAACGGGCTTCTTCGTAGTTGGTCGTAAAACCAACTTGGTTGTTAATCACAAAGTGAATTGTCCCTCCCGTGTAGTAGCCTTCCAATTGGCTCATTTGAACCGTTTCAAAAACGATACCCTGTCCCGCAACGGCCGCATCTCCGTGAATCAAAATGGGTAAAATTTTGTCGTAATCACTTTGGTACAAAACATCTGCTTTGGCCCGCGCAAATCCTTCGACGACGGTATTGACCGATTCCAAGTGAGATGGGTTGGGGACCAATTTTAAGTGGACCTTTTTTCCAGAAATGGTTTCTACAATGGAAGAATAGCCCAAGTGGTATTTCACGTCACCGTCACCAAAACTCAAATCTGGGACGGCCGTTCCTTCAAATTCGTTGAAGATGTGTTCGTAAGTTTTACCCATAATATTAGCCAAAACGTTCAAGCGTCCTCGGTGCGCCATGCCAATGACAATCTCTTCGACGCCTTCTTCGGCCGCTCGGCTGATGGCACTGTCTAGCGCAACAATAGCAGACTCGCCTCCTTCCAAAGAAAAGCGCTTTTGACCGACGTATTTGGTGTGCAAAAAGCGTTCGAAAATAACTGCCCCGTTCAGCTTTTCCAAAATCCGCTTTTTCTTGTCCATGCTAATATTGTAGCTGCTGTCGGGAAGGTGACGCTCAATTTTAGCTCTTATCCATCGGCGCTTTTCTCGGTCTTGGATGTGGTGGTATTCGAAGCCAATATTTCCACAATAGACTTTATTGAGGTGGGTAATCAACTCTCGAAGTGTTTTACCTGCTAAACCTGCTTCCTTACTCGCTTGGAAAACGGTATCTAAATCTGCCTCTGACAAGTTGAAGTCCGAAATATCTAATCTAGGATTTCTATTTTTTCTTTGACGAATTGGATTGGTCGTCGATTGTAAATGTCCCCGATTACGATAGGCTTTAATCAGAGAAAGCACTCGAAATTCTTTGTCACTAAACTCGCTTTTTGCGTGACCATTCGTTGCGGGAGTGACAACAGCAGTCGCTCCGTTTCCATTTCCATTGCCGTTGACAATGGCACCATCCGCATAATCGAAACCACTAAAAAAAGTACGCCAGCCTTCCTCGACGCTCGCAGGGTTTTCTTTAAAGCGTTGATACATAGAATCAATAAACGAAGGGTGGGCATTAGCTATAAATGAATAATCGCTCATCGTATTTTTATTATAAAGAAGTCTATTTTGTAGTGATTAAAAAAGTTGTTAGCAAAATTCGGCTAAATGAAGATAATTAACAATAAAGAGTAGGTTTTATTGTGCTTTTTTTGGAGAATCACGTATCGGTGAGGTTTATTTGACCAACTTATGTATTGTGTTTAGAGACTACTGCACTACTAATCACTAACCAACTTTTTACTAGTCACTATACTAGTCATTTTTCTTTTGTTAAATAAACGCCCGTCAAAATAAGTGCCATTCCCGTCAAGTGTAAAAAAGTGATAGGCTCCCCGTCGTAAGCGCCCAAAAAAATGGCTACTATTGGGATTAGATAACTTACTAAAGAGGCAAAAACGGGATTGGTCACTTGCACTAATTTAAAAAATAGAATGGTCGCCATAACGGTTCCTGCCATTGCCAGTAGCGTAACAGTTCCTAAGGATTGCCAACCGTGTTCGTGGGTCTGCACGATAGTCGGGACATCAGATGTCAGTAGATAAAGTAAGCAAGGAAACCCCACAATGAAAAAGGCGGCGGAGCTGATTTTGATAGAACTCACATCCTGTAAATAGGCTTTAACGGTATTACTGCTTATTGCATAACATAAACAGCCAATAACTACTAAGCCGCCGTACCATAGATTACCCTCAATACCCACATTTTGGCCAAATACGATAAGTGCTACAGCGCCTAAAAGTCCCACCAAAATACCTGTTACTTTTGACCATACGACGGCAGTACCGAAGAATATAATACCAATGACTAGCGTAAAAAGTGGAGATAAAGAACTTAAAACGCCCGCTACGGAACTACTAATCTCGGTTTGTGCCGTTGAAAACAGCAAAGCTGGTAGCCCACTTCCCGTTACCCCAACAATGACCAGATACTTTAATTTCGACCAATCCGTCGTGCTAAAATGCCAAAGAAAAACGGGGAAAAAAGCAATGGCCGAAATCCCCAAGCGTAAACACGCTACTTGAATCGGACTAAATGCAATTAGACTTTTTTTGATAAGGATATACGAACTTCCCCATACCATACTTAATAAGATTAAAATACCCCAACTAATTAGCGAAGGAGAACTGGTTATTGGTTGATTTTTCATGCTGACCTAACACGTATTTTTCTAAAAAGGTCTGGTAAACATTCAGAATCGAGAGCAGGGAAATGAGACGTATGACGTTGACAAGTTAAAAAAGCTAAAAATTTT
>JBCCQK010000249.1:0-11331 GCA_039024375.1 Bacteroidota bacterium | reverse complement strand
CTTGGGGTTCATTTTTCTTTTGATAAGGTGCAGCGCACCGACCACATTTGTTACTGCTAAATTACCCGTTTTAATTTTGAATGATAATAAGGGAATCTCCCTCAAATTTCTTAAAACAAACAAATATGACAAAAAGCCAATTCCTAGCGACATTGCTACTCATTTTTCTAGCCTTAACCATGTATGCCCAAGAAAAAGCACCATCGTATGAACCTAATTGGGAATCCTTAGCTACCGTTAATCAAACGCCCGATTGGTTTCTGGACGCTAAATTTGGTATTTATACACACTGGGGACCCGTTTCCGAGGCGATGGACGGGGCTGACCCTTCCAAGCGGTATCGAGGTTGGCACGGGATGATTATGTACCAAGATGGAGAAAAAGTACCTACCAAAAATGGGAAACCGAGTAATAATTACCTACACCACGTAAAGAAGTACGGTAACCCCGCTAAGTTTGGTTACAAACACGTCATTGAGCAGTTTGACCCTAGTGGTTTTGATGCTAACGCATGGGCGGACTTATTCCACAAATCGGGCGCTAAGTTTGCGGGTCCCGTAGCCATGCACCACGATAATTTTGCGATGTGGGATAGTAAAGTCACTCGCTGGAATTCGATGAATTATGGCGGAATTGACCCCTCTTCGACTTTAAAAAAAGCAATTGAGGCCAAAGGCATGAAATTCATGGCCTCTTTTCATCACGCTTTTACTTGGAAATACTACGCTCCTGCCCATGCTTATGGAGGTGTGGCGGAAGAGGATTACGATTTATACACCAATCCACATTCCTTAGAGTCGGATTCCCCCGATGAGCAATTTTACGAAAACTGGTGGGCGGTATTGAAGGAGTACATTGACACCTATCAGCCCGACTTAATTTGGTTTGATTGGTGGTTGGAAAATTTGTCGGAAGAAAGCCGCCAGCAATTTCTGGCGTATTATTACAACAAAGGATTAGAATGGGGAAAAGAAGTGGGCGTTTGTTATAAAGAAGCGACGTTTCCCATCACTACGGCTATTAAAGATTACGAAAGAGGTCGCCCCAATCAGCCCAAAAGTCCCGCTTGGCTGACCGATACTTCTCCGGGGGCTTGGTTCTATCGCCCCAATGCCGCCTTCAAATCGCCCAACGAATTGATAGATATTTTAGTCGATATTGTCGCTAAAAACGGCTTGATGTTACTGAATGTTCCGCCCAATCCCGATGGCACTATTCCGCCCGTGATGGTGGATTTATTGACCGATATGGGGCAGTGGCTCGACGTTAACGGAGCAGCTATTTATGGAACTCGTCCTTGGACGGTCTTCGGAGAAGGTCCTACTCGATTGCCGGAGGGCGGTCATAAAATCGAAAAACGAAAAATCAGCTATACGCACCGAGACATTCGCTACACCAAAAAATCCGACAAGGAATTTTATGCGATTGTGATGGATAAACCAGCCACCGAAATTGTGATGAAAACCCTAAGTACCGACATCGGCGCACTTAACTCTAAAATACTCAATGTTGAGTTATTGGGGAGTTCCGAAAAAATAACGTGGCAAAGAAACGAAAAGGGTCTGGTCATTCAAGCCCCTACCTCCTACCCTACTGATTACGCTCACGCTTTCAAAATTACCTTGGAAGGTTATACCGAAAATGATATTGGAGGAACGGTTGAGGCGCATAAGGAATAGTCAAGCAGTTTCGTAAGAGGGCCATTAATCTACTCGGGCTGACCGTTGATGTGAATTCGTAGTCGCCAAATTATTAGCGTTCAAAAAATAAACGGGTAATCATGTGGTCGGTGCGCTGCAACTTTGGAGACCTAGATTAGCCTGTTTAATACAAAGGTGGTCGTCCCTATGGGACTCTTCGATGCCAAGATGCGTAGCATCGACTACATTTGTATCAACTTGGGGTTCATTTTTCTTTTGATAAGGTGCAGCGCACCGACCACATTTGTTACTGCTAAATTGCCCGTTTTAATTTTGAATGATAATTATTTGGCTGACTCAAAATCAATACTTTATAACGAACCTGCCAATTGATTAATATTCATCATTTAATCGGTATTTTTTTGCCAGAGCGGTCTCCCCCTTCGGAGGGGGCTGGGGGGAGGATTTTGTAGCTAATCAACTTACAACCAGCTAACTATCCTCCCCCTAACCCCCTCCAAAGGGGGAAATGGCACCGTCTAAATTTGAAAGATTTTAATTTAAACCACCAACTATTTTCTGAATGTTAATCAATTGGCGATTACGAGATATTTACGGTCAGTCTATACTGACAAACGATTAAAGTTCAACAAAATGCGTGTTCTCCTTCAATTCATTATTCTCTTCCTTTCCTTCTCGGTAACAAATACGATATTAGGTCAAAATAATAGTGAAAAACCCAACATCCTTTGGATAGTCACCGAGGACAATTCCAAACATTACCTTGACTTGTACGAGGAAGGTGGAGCGGTGATGCCCACCATTGAGGCTTTGGCCAAAAAAGGCATCACTTTCAATCATGCCTTCTCCAACGCCCCCGTTTGTTCCGTTGCTCGCAGTACCATTATTTCGGGTTGTTATGCGCCCCGAACGGGCGCACAATATCACCGAAAGATGGAAAAAGTGCCTATGCCCGAAGGCTTAAAAATGTTCCCCTATTATTTGCGACAGGCAGGCTACTACACCACCAATAATAGCAAGGAAGATTACAATTTTAGTACATCTGAAGAAACCTGGGACGAATCTTCTAAGCAAGCGACTTACCGCAATCGGAAGGATGGGCAACCTTTTTTTCACGTACAAAATTTTGGCATTACGCACGAGGGACAATTGCATTTTTCCAAAGAAAAAATGGATAAAAACTCAACAAATGCCGCAGTAGCTACTATCCAACCGTTTCCCTACCATCCCAATACGCCTACTTTTCGCTATACTTATGCTTGGTATCAAGATTTGCACCAGAAAGCGGATAAAGCCATCCAACAATTTTTACAAAAATTGGAGGCTGACGGCTTGATGGACGATACCATTATTTTTTATTATGGCGACCACGGGGGAGTTCTACCGCGCAGCAAAGGCTACATTTATGAAAGTGGAGTCCATGTGCCCTTGGTCGTTTACGTTCCCGAAAAATGGCAACATTTAATGCCTACGAAAGCGGGCAGTCGAAGTGATGCTTTTGTGCAGTTTATAGACCTTGCCCCAACGGTTTTACATCTAGCGGGTGTATCTGTGCCCAAACAAATGGACGGCCAACCCTTTTTGGGAAAGGAAATTTCAGCCGCCGATTTAGCAAAAAGGACGACTGCTTTTTCTTATGCGGATAGATTTGATGAAAAATACGATTTGGTAAGGGCGGTTCGGCAAGGAAAGTATAAATACATCCGCAACTACCAGCCGTTTAACGTAGATGCGCTATTCAATTTTTATCGTTACAAAATGTTGGCTTTTCAAGAGTGGGCGACCCTGTATCAAGCAGGAAAATTGAATGCGGAACAAGCTCAATTTTTTCAGCCTAGAGCGGTGGAAGCTTTATACGATTTAGAAAAAGACCCACACGAAGTCAACAACTTAGCGGCAATGCCCGCCTATCAAACGAAGCTCAAAGAATTGAGGGGGCTTTTGCAGCAACAAGTTAAGTCTATGCCCGATTTAAGTTTTTACCCCGAGCCTTATTTTTTAGAAAAGGGCTTGGCTAGTCCTACTCAATTTGGACAGCAACATCAGCGAGAAATCGCACAACTAGTGGATATCGCTGATTTGAGTTTACTGCCTTTTGACAAAGCCAAAAAGAGAATCAAACGAGCTTTGAAATCGAGCAATCCTTGGGAGCGATATTGGGGGACTATCGTTTGTAGCACCTTTGGCACAACCGCCAAAAAGTTTTACAAAAAAGCAAAAAAGATTAGTCAAGCGGATGAAGAACCCTTAGTCAAAATGCGAGCTATAGAGTTCTTAGCCCTATCTGGACAAACCATTGATAAAGCCATCGTACACGACTTGGTAAAAAATGCCCCAACCGAAACGAGGGCTAATTTACTACTCAATTCGGTGGCTTTAATCAAGACGGTTCGACCCGATTTTGACTTGGAATTGGATAAATCACTTTTTCCAGAAGCATGGGTGGATAAGCCTGGAGATTTGGTAAATCGAAGAGTAGATTTTATCAATGGAGAATAACGACTGTTAACTTTCACAAACAAACAATGAGACATCTAATTATCCTCTTACTATCAATCGGCTTACTCCTTGCTTGTGAGCAAAAACCGATAGAAGAGCCAGCAACAGTTGAAAATCAAGGAGCCTTTCCCTTTGAACTCCCCCAAGAAAAACCCAATCGGGCGATGAGTACCGCAATGGAACGCATCTATACGAATTACGAGTCGCCCCAGCCAGAAAATAATGAGCTTTTTAGCCAGTTCAAATATACCGAACTCGAAGGCTTTGATTACAATGGCCACGATGGTACTATCACTCGGCGAGACCCTTCTAAAATACTATTGCATAATGGGAAATATTACGTTTGGTACACCCATCGGAAAACCCCCACGCCACCACAAGGCGCAGCAAAATCAACCGATGTTATTCCTTCTTCGGATTGGGATTTGGCGGACATTTGGTACGCTACTTCCGCAGATGGATTTACTTGGGAGGAACAAGGCGTAGCAATTGCTCGCCCACCTAAACCCAGTCCCGGTTGGCGTTCGGTGACAACTACTGACATATTGGAATGGGAGGGCAAATACTATCTGTATTATCAAGCCTTTATGGAAGCTAGTGGAAAACGGGGGGATGACTGCCCCGTTGCCGTTTCCTACGCCAACTCCCCCGATGGCCCTTGGACCCCGCATAAGGAGATTGTGATTCCCAACGGGGCAGCGGGAGAATGGGACCAGTATTCCATTCACGACCCCTACCCTTTGGTACACAATGGCAAAATTTATTTGTACTATAAATCTGATTTTGGCGAAAAGCCGCATAAAGTACGAATGCAAGGATTGGCGATAGCCGACCATCCACTCGGTCCATTTACCAAACATCCACTCAATCCAGTTATTACTTCTGGACACGAAACTTCCCTGTTTCCATTTAGAAAAGGCGTAGCTGCTTTGGTCTATAAAGATGGTCCCGAACACAACACTATCCAATACGCCGAAGATTGGGTCAATTTTGAAATTGCCTCCATTACGGAACTCATGCCCTATGCGGCTGCCCCGCACGTACCCGATGCCTTTACTAACACCAAAGATGGTCGAGGCATCACTTGGGGGTTGGCTCATTTTATCAACTATACAGGCGATTGGAGCAAACAAAGTTCCAAATTGGTGCGCTTTGATTGTGATTTAAGCTTGGATGTACACGACCCCGAAATGAAAAAACATCGGGTCAGTCATCGACCAGAAGTGTATTACCAGCAGGGGTTGAGCAAAAAGCAATTGGCACGGATTAAAGCAAAATAAAAAAATATCATTATGAAGTTAACAAGACGTTCCTTCCTCAAAAAAAGTGCTACCGCAGCGGGTACTATAGTGGTACCTCAATTTGCTATTGGCAAACCAGGTTTAGCTGCCAACAGCAAACTCAATATTGCTTTAATTGGCGCTGGTGGCATTGCCAAGCAAGCCTATAATAGTTTGAAGGCTGAAAATATTGTAGCGCTTTGCGATGTCGATAGTCGGCAATTTCCTAAGGATAGGGCAGGTACACCCACCTTTACTGACTTTAGAGTAATGTTGGATAAAATGGGTAATGACATTGATGCGGTGGTAATCAACACTCCCGACCATACCCATTTTGTGGCGACTATGGATGCCATGCAAAGAGGGAAACACGTTTTTACGCAAAAGCCCTTGACCCATAATGTATGGCAAGCTAGAACGCTCAAAAAAGCAAAAGCCAAATATGGCGTGGTCACCAATATGGGAAATCAGGGACACACTTTCGATGGGATTCGCACCATGCGAGAATGGTACGAAGCGGACACCTTTGGCCAAGTAACGGAAGTACATATGGGACATCAAGGACCCAATTTTGCCAGTAAGTATTTTGCCAAACCCAACAAGATGCCTCCCAAAAGACAGCGAGTTCCTAAAGAAGTCGATTGGAAATTGTGGCTTGGACCTAACAAACGAACGAAATATAATGAAGTATTGCATCCACTTTCTTGGCGTAGTTTTTATGATTTTGGTCTGGGACAACTAGGTGACTGGTTTTGTCATATTGGGGATGGCCCCGTTTGGATTTTAGACCTTTACGAACCGACCGTTATCGAATGTGTAGAGCGAGGTCCGGGTATGAAAGGAATGTGTCCAGATTATTGTGTGGTTCGATGGGATTTTCCCGCCAGAGGCAATAAAGCCCCGTGTTCTTTGTATTGGTATGATGGTGCAGTTAATGGTGGTCCAGCCATCAAGCAACCGAGCGATTGGGATATGGGCGTTAAGAAATCAGGTTCTTTCTGGTTTGCCGATAAACAAAATGCTTATTTGGATGAGCGTTCCAATAACCCAAGATTGAGCAATCAGAAAGCCAATGATGCTTTTCAAAATGACGTGATTATTGAGCAAAAATTTCCAAGAGGGGTGGCGTGGCCACACGTAGAATGGGCTAATGCTATCAAGGGAAATGGGCCTGAACCTGGGGCTAATTTTGACTATGCTGCGCCTATGACGGAGGTGGCTTTGCTAGGCGTATTGGCGGTACGCTTTGGCGGACGCATCGAATGGGATGCTAAAAATATGCGCATTACCAATCGCCCCGAACTGAATAAATATCTTAAAGAGCCTGTTCGGAAGGGTTGGGAATATGGGGAGGAACTTTGGTAATTGAAAAGTATTTCGGCGGTGTATCAGAGATTGGATGCTTGTTGTCCCAGCGGGACAAAATATCGGTAGCAAAAAATTGGATAGCTGTCTCCTGAAGCTGTTTCAAAAGACCTAAATCGAGAAAGTCCACCAACAAAAGTTCTGGATTTCCAAACTAGCACAGAACTTTTCCCCCTTTGGAGGGGGCTAGGGGGAGGATAATGCGCTGATTATTAAATTGATAACTGTAAAAATCCTCCCCCCGCCCCCTCCAAAGGGGGAGACCGCTCTTGCGAAAACCGTACAACTTGTCCACATGGATTAATTTGCGAGAGTCAATTATATAATATGATAAAATTGATGGGTAATTTTAGCGACTTTTTGAGTTAAACGTACACTAAATAACTATGAAAAATACATTAACCGTTTTATTCCTATTTGCCACGACCCTACTCCTAATTGCTCAAGGCAACGAAAAATCAGCTAATACTGGAGTGGAAATTAGCGGAGAACTAAAAAAGTGGCATAAAGTCACCCTTACTTTTAATGGGCCTGAAATGGACGAGCAAGAAAAATACAATCCATTTTTGGGCTATCGGCTGAACGTAACTTTTTACCATGCGAATAAGACCTACCAAGTGCCGGGCTATTTTGCGGCGGATGGAAATGCAGCCGAAACTTCCGCCACCAAAGGAAATAAATGGCGGGTTCATTTTTCACCCGATGAAATAGGGGTTTGGCAATACGTCGTTTCTTTTAGGCAGGGGTCAAATGTCGCCGTTTCAGATAATCGTTTAGCTGGAGAAAGTGCTGGTTTTATGGATGGGCAGCGAGGACAATTCACGGTTGAACCGACAGACAAAATAGGACTCGATTTAAGAGGAAAAGGCCGCTTACAGTATGTTAAGCAACCTTATTTGCAGTTTGCTGAAACTGGGGAATATTTTTTAAAAGCAGGTGCGGATGCCCCCGAAAATTTATTGGCCTACGCCGATTTTGACGGTGATTTTAAAACGGATGGGTACAAAGATAAACTGGTAAAAACTTGGGCAGCCCACGAAAAAGGTTGGAAGGCAGGCGACCCAACTTGGCAAGACGACAAAGGCAAAGGACTGATAGGTGCAGTAAATTACTTGGCCTCCAAAGGCATGAATGCTTTTTCCTTTTTGACGTTAAATATTGCAGGAGATGACCAAAATGTGTTTCCCTATACCTCCTATGAAGTGTACGACCGAATGGACGTATCCAAATTGGACCAATGGGAAATTATCTTTGAACACGCCGATAAAAAAGGGATGTTCTTACATTTCAAAACCTCCGAAGTAGAGAATCAAGGATTGTTAGACAAAGGCGACGTAGGTATCCAACGAAAACTCTATTATCGAGAGTTAATCGCCCGATTTGGGCATCATTTAGCCCTAAATTGGAATATTGGCGAGGAAAATGGCAAATGGATTAATAATAATCACCACCATACAACCCCATGGCAATCGACTACGCAACGATTGGCGTGTGCCAATTATTTTTATCAACATGACCCTTATCATCATCACATCGTCATTCACAATGGACAGCAATTTTACGATTTATTAGGACCCGAATCTAAATATACTGGCTTGTCCATCCAAACTAACAAAAAGGATTTCGGCAACGTACACGGCGCCGTTTTAAGATGGAAACAACTATCCAAACAGAATAAAAAAAATTGGGCCATTGCCGTAGATGAACCGGGGGATGCTCAATTTGCGGTAGTTCCAGACAAGATAAATGCACAACACGATAATGCTCGTCAAAATGCGCTTTGGGGGGCTTTAATGGCCGGTGCTTACGGGTTGGAATGGTATTTTGGGTATAAACACGAACATTCCGATTTGACTTGTCAGGATTGGAGAAGTAGAGATAAAATGTGGGAACAAAGTAAGTACGCCTTGGATTTTTTCACCAAAAACGACATTCCTTTTTGGGAGATGGAATCTATGGATAAATTAACCGCCACTCAAAATGATTATGTGTTGGCGAAGAAAGGGAAAGTGTATGTGGTCTATTTAAAAATGGGGGACAAAGCGCAAGTGGTACTTCCTGACTTATCGGGTAATTTCCAAATAGCTTGGTATAATCCTAGAAATGGACAGTTTACGGGGAAACAAAAAACAATACAATCTAATAGTCAATTGACTCTTGGTATGCCCCCTTCGGAAAAGGAAATGGATTGGGTAATTTTAATTAAAAAACAATGAACTATTTTAAACGCATGATTAATAAAAATAAGCAATTTCTAGTTTTTGCTTTACCATTTTTTGTGGGGCTAGTCTTAGCCTGCAATACGCAAAAGATAGCTTCTACCCTCGAAAAAACGGACAGCCCACCGAACATCATTTACATCATGGCCGACGACCATACCGCCCAAGGATTTGGGGTGTACGGTAGCCGATTAGCGAGCCTAAACCCTACGCCCAACATTGACCGATTGGCGAAAGAAGGAATGTTATTTGAAAATGCTTTTTGCACCAATTCCATTTGTACACCATCAAGGGCGAGTATTATGACGGGGCAGTATGGACATATCAACGGGGTACACGATTTGGGCGGTTCTTTAAAGAAGGAGGAGCAGCATCTGGCGCTTGAACTCAAGCAGTTGGGGTATCAGACTGCTATGGTTGGAAAGTGGCATTTAAAACACGCCCCCGATGCTTTTGATTATTATAATGTGCTGCCCGGTCAAGGGCTTTACTTTGACCCTATTTTATACAATTCGGAAGAGATTGGAGAGAAAACTAATATTAAATTTAATGAGGGGATGCGCCGAGATGTCTATGCCCAAACTTACGAAGGGCACTCTTCTGATGTCATTACGGATATTGCGCTGGATTGGCTCAAAACCAAACGCAAAAAAGACCAACCTTTTTTCTTGATGCACCATTTTAAAGCCCCCCACGATTTTTTTGAATTTGCTCCTCGCTACAAGGACTATTTGGAAGATGTAGAAATTCCAGAGCCTGCCAGTTTGTGGTATAATGCCAATAATGGTTCGGTGGGTACGAGAGGATATAACGATGCTTTAATCGACACGATTGGTTCTTCTATTGGACATCGAAATGTGATTCGTAATATGGGCATGCACATGGAAATTGACCCTTCCATTCCTGACCCCGAATACAAAAAACTGGCGTATCAAGAATATTTAAAACGTTATTTACGCTGTGTAAAAGGCGTAGATGATAACGTCAAAAGGTTATTCGATTATTTAGAAGCCGAGGGATTAATGGACAATACTGTTATCATTTACACGGGCGACCAAGGCTTTATGCTCGGAGAACACGATTACATCGACAAACGATGGATGTACGAAGAATCTATGCGGATGCCTTTTTTGATTCGCTACCCTAAATTGATTCAAGCGGGCAGTAGCACCGATGCCATTATTAATAATACTGACTTTGCGCCAACCATGATAGCCTTAGCAGGAGGAACAACCCCCGACTATATGCAGGGCAATAGTTTTAAATCTATACTGGAAACGGGCAATGAACCCGACGGTTGGCAGCAAGAAACCTACTACCGCTATTGGATGCACATGGCCCATAAGCATAATAATCCTGCGCATTTTGGCATCCGAACCAAACAATACAAACTGATTTTCTTCTACGGTAGAGATTATAAAAAAAGAACGGGCAAAGCCCAAAAATGGGCCAATAATCCTGCCTCTATGTCCAATTTTGAAACGCCCCCAGCTTGGGAATTTTACGACCTCACCAAAGACCCGCACGAAATGGATAATCGCTACGGTCAGGCAGAATATGCGGATATTATTAAAGATTTAAAAGTTCGACTGAAAACTTTGAGGACTAAAGTAAAAGAGAACGATGCGGATTTTCCCGAAATAGAAAAGGTGGTAATGAAGCATTGGGAGGATTAACAAGTAAGTTCCCAATAGTTGCTCATCGGGAGACAATCAGATAGTTATTTTAAGCCTGGAAACTTAAAATATCGGCTGTCGATATATTAAGTCTCTAGACCTGCCCGCAGGCATTCAGGCGGGCTTGATACGGATATCCGCAGGTCCGCTGACTTGCATTGGGTATCTTACGTTAGCAGGATTTAAGTCCTTGATTTGATAACCATAATTAGACAAATTTTTATTGAAAAATATTCCGCTCCACTTTATTGCCGAAATGATTGGCGTTAATCCGACCCAATTAAGTAGGATTAGAAACAAAAAAATAAAGTAACCTTTGTGCCTTGTAAACATAATTAGTGGTCTTTATTCGTAACCGCCAAACCCGCGTGAATGGAACGGGCAGGTTTGGCGATTACATCTGACCCATTAAACCTTTGCTTACAGAACACTCGTTTCAGCATTAGCCAGCAATGTCCATCAGCACAAGCAGTAATTTTGCGGCTAAATTATTTCTCAACATTTGTTGAGTGGTAATAACAACTGCTCTTTGTACCTTGTACCTCGATAGAACGAAAAACAATAATATTACAATCAGGTAAAAATGAAAAAAAGACTTTTACAGGTTTCGGCAATTTTGGCTCTAATAGTT
>JBCCQK010000248.1:0-11415 GCA_039024375.1 Bacteroidota bacterium | reverse complement strand
CACAGGAACAAGAAATATTAGAATTTGCAACGATGTCAAAGAACTAAAACACAACTTTATGACTATTTTGAAAACACAACTTGCTGTCGAAAGACATTCCCGTTACCCCGTGATTTTAGCCTTGCTATTCAACCACCCTACTTTACTCGAACAATTCCAAAAATTAGGAACTCTGAAAAAATAAATTGACCAATTTTGAAATGGATACTTTTTTGTATGCTTTGGAAAAAGTATAGAAACAAAGATTCAACCCGCCCGCCCGAGGCATTCGGGCTGGTTCAAAATTCTTCTGGTCAATTTATTTTTTCAGTAATACTTAAGGCGTATATTTATCAAAAAATATACACATTAATTTATGCGAACCAATATTGTCATCGACCAACAACTAATGGATAATACCCTAAAATTGAGTGGCTTGAAGACAAAACGAGCAGTGATTGAAGCGGCCCTGAAAACTTTTATTCGATTAGAACAACAACGCCAAATTAAAAAATGGAGAGGTAAATTGAAATGGGACGAGGATTTGGGAAAAAATGCGATTAGACCAAAATAGCCTTACTTCATTCGGATAAAGATTTTATTCCATTGGAAACTCATCTTGGGTTAAAAGTGCTTTGACTGAAAAGGCTATTTGACCAACGTCATCGTCTGCACCACCTCCCGAACCGTCCCATCAATCATTTCTACCTCCGCCGAAACCACAAAAACGGCGGGCAGCATCCGCTGACCATTGAACCAACCATCCCAGCCAACTGTATCATCCGTCGGCAGTCGGTCGTTCACCTCATACATTCGACGGCCTTCAAAATCTCTAATTTGAAAATGTAGGATTCTAGCAACGCTGTTCCCCGCAAACAGTCGATAAACATCGTTAATGCCATCGTCGTTGGGACTAAAAACATTGGGTAAATAAACTTGATTATTTGATTGTACGGTCAAATTAAAACTCGCCGATATGGCACAATCATTCACATCGTAGGCAGTCAAGGTGTACAAACCGTTTTGGGTGGGTTGCGACTGTAAAATGGGGCAATCGGGGCAAACAGGTTCGCTACTCGCTGTCCATTCGTAACGAGTAATATCAAAGTTCGCCTGTGGAACAATAATTAAACTATCACCTAAAGAAAGGTCAGCGGGTGCCTCTAACGCTAACCGTTTGAGAAAGGGTTGTGTTATAGTCAAGTCGGTATCTACCTCACAGCTATTTTCGTCCCTTATCCGTAAAATATAGTCATCCGGATAAAGATTTTCGATTGAAAAAGGAAATTCGGAAATGGGTCGATAAGTATCATCTTCTAATGCGTACCCCACGTTCCCCACTGCATTGGGTACATTCTGTAGTAAAATTTGGCCAAATTCTTCTCCTACACAATTGGGGGAAATTACTTGCACTTCCATCAAGAGCGGTTGGGGAGCCACTAAATTAAACGCAGCGACTGTTTGGCAATTACTCGCATCGGTCGCCGTTACTTCGTAGGTACCTACGGGCAAATTGGCTAAGTTTTCCGTTGTTGCTCCCGTGCTCCAATTATATTTAAAAGGGCTTTTCCCGCCAGACACTTCCAATTGAATTTGCCCATCGCTTTCGTCTTCGCAACTAACTGAGAAACCATTATAGTCAGAAGAAAGGGCATCTAAAAGCACATTCTCATGTCGATTCATTTCAATCATTTGTTCTTGTTCAACTCCTTGTTCGTTAACCAATCGCAACAAATAATTAGCAAATGGAATATCCATCAATATTAACGACTGATTATTTTCAAAAATTTGTCCTATCTGGAAAGTATCAACTCCTAATTCGTCCAATAAAAAGTATGAAAAAGGGGGATTTCCGAAAGTAGTTGTCACCGCAATAGCTCCAAAATCTTCGTCCCCACAAAGCGTATCGGACGTTGCGCTAAAAGCTATTTGACAAGCAACCGATTCGGCTAATATAGTAGTCGTGATGACTGTACTATCACAGCCAAATTGGTTGGTCAAGATTTGTTCGACAACGCCCGTATCTTGCGGATTACAAGTGCTTTCCTGCAAATTGATTTGATGACTTTCCAATAAAATAGTATTTGTAATAATCAAGCTATCACAACTAAACTGATTGGATAACAACAAACTATCCGTCCGAACTGCTGAACTATCGCAGGTCGTTTCGGTCAAAAAAGTGGGTGGTGAAATACTAGAAACCGTTCTCGTAATCCGTAAACTGTCACAGCCCGCTGGCGTTTGTAAAAAAGCGGTATCAACGCCAACTTGCGTTATATCGCAAGTAGTTACCGTCGAAAAAGATTGGGCAATATTTTCCACTAAAATGGTTTCAATAATCAAGGTACTATCGCACCCCACTACGTTAACTAATGGAACTATTTGGCGGCCAACTTCTTGGCTACTGCAAGTCGTTTCGGTCAAAAAAGTAGAGTCAGAACGCAGCAACTTTACCGTAGTAATCACCAAGCTATCGCAGCCAAAACTGTTCGTCAGTCTCGTCGGAAAAACACCCACCTCGGAAGGTTCACAAGTAGTCGCTTCTAAACGAGTCGTATCTTTTCGAGCTAATTCGAACGTTCTGAAAACGGTATTCTTACAGCCGTCTATTCCCATTTCCTCGACTATGCGTTCGCCTACTTCTGACGGTTCACAAGTATAGCGAAGTTCGGTGGTAGTATCCTGTGGAATAACATAAATATCAATCGCCGCTCGGCCGATACATTGATGGCTATCTTTTACCGTTACGCCGTAGGTGCTCGTTTCGGCTACTTCGATGATGGCTGTCTCCGCTCCGTTTGTCCACAAGTAGGTTTCGTAATTATTCGAAAGCGAAAGAAGAGCCGTTTCTTTTTCACAAATCGTATCGGCCGTCGTTTGCAACGTTATCCTTAGAGAATCGGGTTGGGTAATGGTCAACAATAAACTATCGCTGCATCCTAAGTCATCCGTTACCGTGACGGCGTAATCGCCCACTGATAAATTTTCGACGCTAGATAAATTAGCCCAAGCGGGATTGTTCCATTCGATGCGGTACGGCGCTTTTCCATTGTTAAAAACTAAGTCAATTGCCCCATCTTTTTGATTGTAACAACTCGCATTTTTAGCGGAAGCGTCCAATTCAAACGTACAGTCGGGTTCGGCAACTGTGAAGGTACAAGTACCCTGACAATCGTTTTTATCGGTGACGGAAACGATATATTCGCCTTCACTCAAATTTTCAAAAGTAACTAACCCATCTAAAGACACCACGTTATTAAATCCAGCATCGACTAATTGTACGTTGTAAGGGGCTGCTCCACCAAAAATAATAACGTTGACCGAGCCGTCCGATGCGCCAATTTCGCTTACATTCTGTACTAAACTGCAATCGGGTTCTAATCGAACGGGCCCCGCCAGTAGTTCCGTTTCCGACACTTCGCAGTAATTACTATCCCTTATGGTGACCGTATAAGTGCCTTGTGCTAGATTGGGAAACACATTAGACAACTGAAAATCTCCATCGTCCAACTGATACTGATAAGGAGGCGTCCCGCCCACAGTTTCAATCGTCCAAGAACCGTCATTTCCGCCTTCGCAAAGTGGAATTTGAGCCACTATATCCACAATTTCTAACGAATCTACCTTTGGTATGGTCACCGAAACACTATCTAGGCATTCTTCAAATTGTGCGAAAACGGTATAGTCACCCGCCGCCAGACCAGCAAATACGGGTGCACTCTGAACAAATCCATCCTCTAGTCGATAGGTTACTCCCTCGTTTCGATTAGTTGCCACCGAGATTTGACCATCGTTAATATCGGCGCAGCTAGGGGCCTGTGGAATGGCAAATACGATGTTAAAATCTTCCACTGCCAATAAATCAATGGAGTCGATTTTCGTACAACCCAAATTGTCCTTAGTCGTGATGGTATAATTTTGTAAAGGTAAGCTGTCGAAGCTATTGGTCATTACTACGCTATTCGTATCTAACTGGTACAAATAGGGCGCAACACCATTTTGTGGAACAACGGTGATGCGGCCATTTTGGTCATTTCCGCAAGTCACCTCCGTTTCTACGTTTGTCCTAAGCGGGTCGCTTTCCATAATTTCAAAATTGATGGGTACTCGACAGTCGAAAGTCGCATCTCGAACAATTACTTCGTGTGAGCCAATAGCCAAATCTGTGAAAGTACCGGTGCGGTAAGGAATCAGATTTCCCCGTTCGTTTCTTTTGATAAAAAAGACCCTATCCCCACCCGTAACTTCGATATTGACCGCTCCGTCGTCTATCCCTACGCAAGTGGCGTGACTAATAATAGCGGTATCGACTACCATGTTAGAGCCTTCTTCAATAGTTTGTTCAAAAGCTTTAGTGCAGCCGCTACCATCCCGAATCAATATGTCGTAGGTTCCCGCTTTTAAGTTCGAAAAAGTTTGGCGCTGTAAGAACGGCGCTCCATCGAAACTCACTTCGTAAGGTGACAGCCCCCCTTCGGGCAGCAAAATAACTTGCCCACCACCTTCGCCTTGACACTTTGCTTGGGTGACAAGACTATTAAACAAATCGAAATCTGTCCCTTTATTTATAGTCACCCTTTGCTCGTCACCGCAACCCGTTTCGTCTCGCAGCAGGATAGGATAATCGCCCGGTTCTAGTTCATCAAAGAAATTATTCGGACCAAAATTAACGCCGTCAATGCTGTACTCCAATAAAGGATTAGAGGGGTTGGTAAGCGCAGAAAGCCTAATAGTACCATCTTTGTTTCCCAAACAGGTTTCGGGGGTTATCCGTTTAACTAATGGGATAGTCGCTATCCCCCCTACCGTTACTTCCGTATTAGCCGTACAACCGTTTGCATCCGCTACGGTGACTTGATAAGTTCCCGCACCAACGCCCGTTATTTGCCCCGTTGCACTCGTACCCGTTTCCCAGGCATAGGTAAAATTTCCCGAACCGTCACCGCCACTCGCATTGATAATAAACCCACCATCCCGTTTAGGTCGGCAACTCACGTCTCGCACGGAACCCACCGAGGCAAAGATTTCGGGCGAGCGTCCTCTTACAAAAAAAGAGGCTGAGCTTTCACAACCCGCCGCATTGGTCACCACCACCGAGTAAGTCCCACCTGCGCTCACCGAAGTCGTACTCGACCGACTTCCGTTCGACCATTGGTAAGTAGCGAAACCCGTTGTGGCGGACAAGGTAATACTGGGATTTTCGCAGAGCGCCGATGGCCCCGAAATAACTACTTCCGAAGCACCACCGCTATAGCTTCCGATATTAGAAACATTATTAGTCCCAGCCGAAATCCACTCAGAACCTAAATCGGCAAATCCACAGTCGTTAGACGTGTTTCCCTGTTGCGTACAAGGCGCCCGAAGCAGGGTGTTATCCTTAGTACTATTGCCACCGACATTCCAACCATCGGGACCGGGGTCGCAGCCGATTCCACCAAAAATGTCGATTTCGGAGCCGTTTCTCTCAAGGGTAAAGGCGTCGTTACCAGTAGGCCCCGCCGCAAAACGTTGGTCTGGAATTACTGGTGCCGCTTTATCACAGATAACGTGCACATCAAATGGCTGGATAGTGCCTACTAGATTACTTAAAGTCGTCGGAGCGCTCGAACCATTGCGATACTGTCTAATCCGATATACACCATCAAGTGTTATGGGATAAGGCAAGGGGTTGTAGATTTCGATACATTTGTTATTACCCGTACCTTCTACGTATTCGGAGAAGAATAAATCTTGTGCGGAGAGGGAGGCAGTCCAAAACAGGAAACAACCCAAAAGGAAAGTTTTGGTATTTAGAAGGAGTATTTTGTTCATTTCGAATTCGAGGAGTCTTTGTTTTGACCAAATATACAAAACCCCGTCGAATTTTTACTCGAAAGTACGGAATTATATTACTTTGATTGTTCTGTCGGCTTTCGCATAGGACAATCGAGCCAATTTTTGGGTACTATGATAGGCATCTAAACTAGAAGAAGTGATAGAACCCGCTTTTTCAATATCCAAGTAACCATCTTCCCCCAAAGCTATTTTGGGAAAAAATAGTTCCTCGATACGACCAATCATCAAGGTCGTCCCATTGATGGGAATGGGAATTTTTTCTTCGAAACTCAACCCAATCCGAATGTGGCTTTCTTCCACGTAAGGAGCGACAATTTTATCACTATAGACTTCGGTCAGTTCGGCCGCTTCGAACTCAGATACTTCCACGGGATAGCGAGCGGAGGTTTGGTGCGCTTTTTTAAAAATAGACGCATTGAGGTGGTTAAAAGTATATTGCCCCGTTTCTAAAATATTGTTGTACGTATCTCGACGAACCGTTACGGGGCGCATAATGAACCCCATTAGGGCAGGGTCGGCGCCGATATGGACTACAGAACTAATGATAGATAAATTCGTCACACCATCTTGACTAATAGTTCCAACTAGGTTTACACTTTTGAAGCCGCTTAACGAGTTGATGAGTTTGGTACGAAATCGTCGCTCCAAATCAATAATGTCTTTTTTCAATAAATGCTGCTCCATATCCATGCGTCCTAGTTTTGATAGTACATACTTTCCTTAAAAGGCTATTCGCTTATAACAGTTGTTGACGCTTTATGTTTACATTAAGTAGAACAGGGACCAAAGAGTAGAGAATAAAGACGTGCTGCACAATAAAAATAGATACCTAAGTAAAAACCATTTCTATTTTTTCAAAAACGTACTTAAAGCAGTAGCAAAGTTCGCCTTCATGGCGGGCACATCAATTTTGGTAAATACTTTGATAGTGCGTAATAAGTTATCGTGTGGGGTAACGACCTCTTTTTCTTCGGCCAATTCGGGGTAGGCGATGGCTTCGATAATGGCCACGTCCCACATTGTCCATTTAGTTTTTTCTTTATCCGTCGCTTGCCAAAAACGGTCATACGATTCCCAACGGTCAATTAGATAATCGCCAATACCGCCTTTTCCCTTTAGCAAATCATCCATCACGGTTTTCTCGAATACAAGATGTTGGCTAGTCGTAGCGGTCATGACTCGAAACTCCAAATTGGCGGTATTGAGCAAGGTGTTGACCGCATTGGGGTCGTTATTAGTGTTAAATTCCCTTTTGTTCCACGTGTTGGTTTCCACGTTGTACCAAAAACCTAAGTAATTCACCGACAGTTTGGGAATAATGCGGGGTTCTAGTAAAACGGCGGACGCAATATTGGTGCAAGGCCCTAAAATGGCAATGGATAATTTTTCCCCTTTGGGCATCGCCAAAGCCTTTTCTATGATAAAAGTCGCCGCTTCGGACGGCTGTGACCGATGTTCAGAGACCATGGGGAAATTCGAACCTTGTGGAAGAGGAATTTCCGTTTTATTCATCAGTTCTAACATTTCCCGATTGAGGCGCTGACTCTCCCCAACCGAATCGTTAGGCGTCCGAGGATTGGTGTGCCACTGCGCCGAGGTAATACCTACGATATTCAAACGAGGTTCCAAAAGTGCTCGAACGATGGCGTACAAATCGTCCACTTCGTTGGCGGTGTCGGCATCAATGATTAATGGAATAGGTGCGTTAGCTACAGATGGTGGCAAAAGGGAAATGTTCGGAAATAGACTTCCTAATAGCGTGTACTTCGTGGTAGCGGCAAAAAAGGTTCGTCTTTGCATATATACGTAAAAGGATTGAGGAACTGAGTGAAGGGCTGAGACAAATCAATTTGAGTTTTCAGACAGGATTTACAGGATTACGAAAGTCAATAAATTAAATCCTGTAAATCTTGAAATCCTGTCCAAAAAACAGGCAAACGATTCTGTCTAGCTGCTTACCTTTAGTGATTATTATTTTAGGGAACAAAAATAGTATAAACTACTACGATTCTATCTTACTAAATTCCTTAAAACGTGTAAACTGTCTTATTAGCAACCATATCCATTTTGGCGAAAGCCCAAATAAACCCTAATTTGGCCCAATGGATTTACGAACACGATTTCAACAAGAACTCCCCAATTGTTTTTTTTTAGAAAATTCGATTGCTCCCGTAGCCAGCTACTTGGCACAACAAAACTGGCTACAAGCTGACGAGGTTTTGCAGCAATTAGAAAAACCGGGCGAAGGAAACATGAACTTTGTCCTGCGAGCCATCACCAATCAACGGTCCTTCATTCTGAAACAAGCAAGACCTTGGGTGGAGAAGTTTCCGCAGATTGACGCCCCCGTAGAACGAGTCGCCGTAGAAGCGCAGTTTTTCCAATCCCTAGCAGCTATTCCCACCATCAGTCAATATGCGCCCACTTGTTTAGGTTTCGATGCCCAAAGTCATATTTTGTACATCGAAGACTTGGGAGAGGGCGTAGATTACGGCTTTTTGTACCAAAAAAATCAAGTACTCAGTACCTCTGCTTTAGCAAGTTTGATTCAATATTTGACCGTATTGCACCAAATCGAACCACCTGCCGATTTTCCCGAGAACTTGGCCATGCGCCAATTGAATCACGAGCATATTTTTAATTTTCCCTACTCGGTGGACAATGGGTTTAACTTGGATGACGTACAAGAAGGATTGCAAACGGCAGCGATGCCTTACAAAACAGATGCGGTTTTAAAAGCAAAAATTAAGACCTACGGCGAATTATATCTAACTAAAGGGCAGCATTTACTACATGGGGATTTTTATCCTGGTAGTTGGTTAGCTACCCCAAATGGTTTAAAAGTTATTGACCCCGAATTTGGATTCGTTGGCCCCGCCGAGTTTGACTTGGGCGTTTTGCTTGCTCATTTGTATATAAGTCAGCAATCCGAAGCAACGATTCAATCGGTTGTGAGCGAATATCAAAAAGTGCTTCCTTTACGGGAATCTGTTTTGGCGGTATTTACGGGCATTGAGATATTGCGCCGCTTAATTGGGATTGCGCAGTTGCCGCTCAGTTTGGAGTTATCGGAGAAGAAAGGCCTAATGGAACAGGCTAGAGCGTGGATTTTGGAAGAGCGTTTCTCCTAAATTTATTTTGACTTATAAAATAGCCGCTTGTAACTGCGTCAATGCAACGACCTTGATTTTTTCAGTTAGGGCGTACGATTGCATTCCCGGGTAAATGACTAATAACTTATCTAACTTCAAGTCTTCTATGGCTTGGTGCATCGCCTTCGTAGTGGAAGGAGCATCCTTGAATTTGAATTCTACCCCTATTTTTTGTCCCTGATGGTGAAAAAACAGGTCCAATTCTACCCCACTATGCGCCCCGTAAAAAAAAACTTCACTATCCCTTTTGCCCAAATTAGCAATCACCTCTTCCAACGCAAATCCCTCCCACGAAGCACCTAAGAGCGGGTGTTTATACAAAGTTTCGAGTGATGCTATGTTTTGCAGCGCATGAAAAATACCTGCATCCCGAATGTACAATTTAGGACTTTTAACCAATCGCTTGTTAACATTGGCGTGCCAAGGCATCAGCAAACGAATCATGAACGTATCTTCTAAAATGGCCAAATAGTTTTTAACGGTTTTAGGACTCAAATCTAAAGACCTAGCCAATTGGGTATAATTAATGGTCTGTCCGTGGTAGTGACTTACCATTACCCAAAGACGGTACATAACGGTAGAAGGGATATTTTTACCGAAAATGGCCAAGTCTTTCTCTAGGAAGGTAGCAATGAAATTACGCAACCACAATGAACTAGCCGAATCGGAGTTGGCTAAAAACGACCGTGGGAAGCCACCTCGTAGCCACAACCTTTGCCAATTTTCTTTTCCTGCTTCTGAAAGATTAAATCCAGATAAATAATGATAACCTATTCGTCCCGCAAGCGATTCGCCACTCTGCTGCTTCAAACTGGAAGAGGCACTGCCAAGTAACAAATAAGATTGCGTAGGATTGTTATCGACTAAAAAACGAATAAGTGGAAATAAATCGGGCTGTTGTTGCACTTCGTCAATCATAATAACCCCTTCCAGTTGTTCTAGGGCTAGTTGTGGATTACTCAACCTCACCAAATCTCTAGGATTTTCCAAGTCAAAAGAATGGATAGGCTTAAAAATTTTAGCAAGGGTTGTCTTGCCAACTTGACGTGGCCCCAAGATAGCGGTAACGGGAAATACGTCCATTAACGCTCGAACAGTTTGAATATCTTTTGGTCTTTCGATTAAACGATGCTCCATAATTCGAATTATCCTTGAAAATCAGGACTAAAAGTACGGATTTTCAAGGATAATTACCAACAAACCTTAGTTACTATCTATCTCAACCTAGAACTCCCAATAATCGGGCTGAACAGTAGTGCTATTCCCAATCAACAAACAATCGTCACAAGCAAAGGGCGTACGCAAGAAAAAACCTTCACACTGCCCTCGAACAAAAACACCCGTTACCTCTCTATCCACAAAATATCGCTTAAAAAATACCGAAGCAACCGAGAAATAACCCACCGCTACGTCTTCGGGGTTATCGACGTTGCGGATGTTGCCCACTACGGTACCAGGCGGGGGGTCAAATAGACTACCATCAATGTCAATAATTTCTTTGATGCTTCGCCAATAGTTAAATTCTTCTTCGGTAATGGAAAACTGGGAAACATGCAGGCAAAACTGGTCGGCAAATCTAAAATCGTATTCTAACTCTGCAATCGTCTGCTCAAACAAAGCACCTTCGTTGACTTGGGAAGCATCCAAAATACGAATATCGTTGAGGTCCAAATTGACGTCAATGAAACAGCGTTTGGGGCTGATGGCATCTGGAAAATCCTCTTGAAACTGATAAATGCCACTTACTCGCCACTGTAGAAAAGGCGGCACTTCCGCCTCGGAAAAATCAGTAGAAATATTGGCCGATAGAATATTTTGAGTAACGAGCGTTCCCGTATTATTTCTAAACCGTTCTTCCCTAACGTCATAAGAAATGGCACCAATCGTACTTTTGGACCGCAACTCGGCGGGGGTTGATTGATAGTGTCGGCCGTCCGCCAGAACAATGTCGATAAAATAACTTTTTCCTCGCAGCGCTTTAAAATCAAACAGTTCGTACGTACCCAAATTTTCCGCAGATTCTACGTAAGGGTAAACGCCTCCGTCCGTATCCAGTAGCTGTACAGTTGCTCCGGTAATCGGGTCTAAAATATTGTCCCTCCCCACTCCTATAATAGCACTTTCGGAGAGTTTCAATTGAAAATCCCCTAAACTGTCCGTCACAAAACCATCTACAACAAACGACCGCTGTTCGGTATCTATGTTTAGTTTAATTTCATCGACACAGGAAAAAATTCCGATAATTAAAGAGAGTAAAATCGTTAGGAAAATATATTTTTTCATGGGCTAGTGATTAGTGGTTAGGGACTAGTGACCAAGGTAAATTCCAAACATTTAATTAACAAGGAACAACTAAAAACGTATAGATTAACCTAGGCGTGATTTTAATATTTGTTAAAGAAGAATTTTCATTGTTAGAGGGTAACTTCCCGTTACCCTCTAACTTGTT
>JBCCQK010000247.1:0-11496 GCA_039024375.1 Bacteroidota bacterium | reverse complement strand
TATTGGACCGCTAATGGAAGACCGATTTATTTTATTTCTTAAAAATTACCATGAGGTATTTCCACTAACAGCTACCGAAATTCATCTTTTGAAAGAAGTCTATCGTTTCTTTATCTTGAATTACGTTATCAAAGATGGCCGCTACTTTTTCCACGAAATTTATGCTTCCAAATTACAAAACGAAGCGTACCAAAGCTATTTTCCGTCTATTGAAAAAGAATTTGATGCCAACAAACTCCTGAAAGCCCTAAAGCTTCAATGAACAATGAACAATGAACAATGAACAATGAACAATGAACAATGAACAATGAACAATGAACAAATTAATGGGAAAAGACCAATTTTTAATACTTTAGACAAAGTTTTTGGATTATTTTTATCTTTTTGAAGTTGGGTATATTCTCATAGAGAATTGTTCTAATCTCATCCGCTCGATAATTGCACACCCCTAATTGCACATTGATAATTGCACATTGCTAATTGACCTATCTTATGCAAAAAGTAAACTTTATATCGCTTCTCCAAAACTACAAAGTCATTTTTCTAGATTCCTACGGTGTTCTAAAAAACCACCGAGGATTAATTAACGGTGTTCCCCAAATTATCGAAACTATTCGAACATCCAGAAAGCTACTACGCATTCTCACCAATGACGCCTCCAAGAGTGCAAGCCGACAAGTAGAAAAGTTTGCCAAACAGGGCCTATCGGGGCTGCAAGAATCGGAAATCATCACTTCGGGCATGATGGCCAAAATGTTTTTGAAAAACAAAATCACGAGCGGGAAAGTCGCCTATTTGGGAACGAACCACGCAGCGGCGTACATCATCGAAGCCAATTTAACGCCGATTCCCGTCGGTCAAGTCAACGATAGCAACATCGACGAAATCGCCGCTATGGTCTTTTTAGACGACGAAGGTTTCGATTGGAATTTTGACATCAACGCGACCGTTAATTTACTCCGCAAGAAAAATATTCCAGCCATTGTGGCCAACTCAGATAAAATCTATCCCGTTGCCAAAAACGACGTTTCGATTGCCACGGGCGGCATTGCCCAATTGGTAGAAAGCATTTTGGGGCGAAAATTCATCCATTTTGGCAAACCCGATTCTCAGATGTTTATGTACGCTTTTGACCAGCTACAAACTGTTGGCAATTTCTTCCGAAGGGACATTCTAATGGTGGGCGATACGTTACACACAGATATTTTGGGTGGAAATAAATTTGGCGTTGATACGCTGTTGGTATTGTCGGGTAATACTAGTAAAGAAAATTATGAGACGCAGGTGAAGGCGACGGGGGTGATTCCCGATTTTGTGGCGGAGTCGTTAGTGCAATGATTGACTAAACGTATGCTTTTAAGTAGAAAGCGGCCAAAAATAGAAAGCGAGAAAAAAATGCAAAGAGGAAGCTGTTTTTAACACGTGGTGAATCAAGATGCTTCGATGCTATTTTTAAAATTTACTAAAAAGTAGTACATTTGATTGGTGACTTTTAAAAGATAAGAAATGAATACTTTAGAGTTAAAAGGTAGTTTGTTACAGTTAATCGCTAATCTGAAAGATGAAAAGCTATTAGCTGAATTGTATAAAACCCTCATCAGCCATTATCAAAATCAAGATAATGATTGGTGGGAAAATCTGCAAAAAGCGCAGCAAGACGAACTTTCTATTGCTATCGAAGAAAGCTACGACCCCACTAACTTGCATTCTGATAAGAATGCTCGAAAACAAATCGCTCAATGGCTGCAAAAATAGAATAGAATAAATGAGTCTTGAAAAGAAAATCGCCCTCTTTTACCGCAAACACGCAAACTTCTTCGAAACTCGCCGTCCAGATTGTAAAATAGATAACGTGTAGAATCCACTATCATATACTTCGGTATTTATCACCCAAAATGATTCCTTGAGTTGGTAAACGTATCGGTCGTAAACCACGTGGCCCAACATATCCACTATTTGAATTCGAAACTCCGTCTGTGGAAGCGCCTTAAAATTAATTTGTAGGTAATCCGTAGCGGGATTTGGAAAAATAGCGAAGCTGTTGGTTAGTTCCTCCTCCTCCAAAGCACTCGTGATATCATCCACTCCATCACAATTTTCGTCGATTCCATTATTCGGTATTTCACGAGCACCGGGAAAAATAGCTGCGTTAGTATCATCGCAGTCGCCATCGCCTAACGTAATGCCATCTTGGTCTCCATCGGGGTCCATCACCTGTGTCACATCGGCCCCACTACAATCCTCGTCGATGCCGTTATCGGGAATTTCGGTCATATTGGGATTGACATCGGGGTTCGTATCGTCGCAGTCGTCCCTTCCTGGAAATCCATCCATATCCAAATCTAGGTCGGCCACATCAATGCCCAAACAGGTACAATTAGACCGAACGACGTCGTTCAGCGTATTAGCCATTCCGTCGTCGCAAGGGTCGCCGATGTCAAGACCTAGCTCGGGGCAATCTACTTGTCGATTATTTTGTTGAACATAGAGGTGCGTTGACAAAGACGGGATACCCAATAAATTCAACAGACAAACCTTAGAAACTAACCCGATTGTTACATTGCGAAGATGCGAAAAGTACATATTCTAATTTTATATCAGCACGGTGATAGAATTAACCCAAGTTGCAGACTATCATCTATGCTTTCTATCCTAAGCAGGCGATACTTTACTAGTCTATTGACGCCCTACATCTTTTTAGAGATGAAAAGGTGCAGCGCACCGATAACATTTGTATCAAAAGTTGGTCAAAACGCTCCACAGGTGCAGCGCACCGTCCACATTAATCCTTATTTTTAACAAATGTGGACGGTGCGCTGCACCTTTGAAACCCACTTTCAGCAGCAGGTGATACAAATATTATCGGTACTCCGTACCTTTTTACCCTAAAGCAAACTTGTGGGGTGTCGATAGACTTTACCAGTATCTCCTGCTTTTGAAGCGCAAAGAAGAAAGAGATGCTGACAAAGCATCGCTTTCTATTCCAAAAAGGATAAACGGTATTTTTAAGAATACCGCTTATCCATTCCGAAAAGCGTACCGTAGAGCAAACTTTTTTTTAAAAATATCATGCAAAATGAAATCAACTTCCCCATTTTTACTACTTTTGGAAATAGCACCCAAACTAGGCAATTTACACAACACTACTTAAACCATTCACCCGTAAACCTCTCAAACCCTAAAAAGCATCCAATGAAAAAACTGATTTGGCCAACTATTGTTGTATTTCTCTGCAATCTACCTTTTTCTTTCGCTCAAGACCCTTTCTTCACTCATTTTTACGGCAATAAATCCTTTTTCAATCCATCATTGGTCGGTTTAGTCGGCTCTACGTCCATTGGGGCTAGATATAAATCGCAGTGGCGGCACAATGGCAATCCCGCTTTTCGAACCGTAGCCGTCAGCTACGAAGAAAGCTTACCCTGTAGTTTCTTTGATTACGGTTTATTTGCGACGATGGACGAAGAAGGGACCAGCAATTTTAAAACGTACGACGTAGGGTTTAGAATTGCGGGAACGCCCGCCATCAAGACCCTCAATACGGTGCACAACCTTCGCATTGGAATGGACTTTCGTTGGGTTTGGAAAACCATTGATTTCAACACCCTCATTTTTTCTGACCAACTAGACCCAAAATATGGAACCGTGGACGTTAATGGCGTCGCCAATCCAACGGCATTTACTCCACCACTCGACCAGCAATCAACGACTGCTTTTGCCCCCGCCGTTGGACTCACTTACAAAGTGCTGTTTGACGAAAGTGATATTCAATCGCCGTCTCTAATGGTAGGGGCTAGTTACCATAACACCCTATCCATTGGCAATCGAGATTCGGGGCACGAAGATTCCGTTTTGGGACTTGGCGGAACAGTACCGACTCGCTGGAACGCTTTTGCCGAGTTCGAATGGATTCCTTTTTACAAAAACAAGGTTTTCCTGCTGATTAAACCAAGTATTTTTTACCAACAACAAGGCGATTTGGATTATTGGGAAGCGGGCGTCCAGTTTTGGCGCAATCGCCTAATTTCGGTTGGTGGTTACTACCACGCCAACAGTCGGTCAGAAGTGGGTAATAATGCCGAGTGGTTAAGTTTTAGGGTAGAAACGGGCGCACTCGGCGGCGAAAATGGTCGGGTCAATCTTGGATTTACGTACGCCACTAACTTCAAGGGGTTACGCAATTTTGTGGGGCCCACTTTAGAATTTTCCGTTACCTACCATTTTGCGGCCAGTCCAAGTTGCAACTTGGCGGGTTTAGAGAACGAAGTGCCTTACGGCAACCCTAAAAACGTTAAGTGCCCGACGGGCGTTGGCGCTAGAAGTAAATTGTACGAAGATATATGGTTTGATGAAAATTGGCGGCCGAATGGGAAGTTTAATCGTTAGTGTATGTTTTAACCAAATCACACACCCAAAAACAATTAGATGTCAACTAAAAATTTGATTCGCTCCCTTATTTTTTTCTTTTGTGTAGTTATTAGTCAGCAAAACTTGTGGGCTCAATGTATGCCCAATCCAAGAATTTGTAATCGGAATGATTGTGATTTTGAAGATGTTTCGCTCGATTTCAAAGCGGAAGGCAGTAATTTTTTCTGTGAAGGCGAAGAAGCCGTAGTCGAAATTGACCAAGAAGCATCGCTCGATTTCGACTTTTTTGTGTACTATTGGTGCGACGGTGTTGTCGATACTCTAACTTTTGACGACCAACCCGCCAAGCATCGCTACACCATCAATCCTGAAGACCGTTGTAATAACTCACAGGACGATTACTTCGTGCAGGTGATTGGGGTCAAAGAGTGCGGCGAAGAATCTACCTGTCGAACCGTTGGTGTTTCTTTGGCCATTATCTACAAACCCGTGGCGGCCTTTAGCGCCCCCGAAGAAGCCTGTATAGATACGGAAATCTCTTTTTCCGACGCAAGTTGTAATACCGACGAAGACCAGTACCTTTGGGATTTTGGGGACGGCAATACCTCCACCGAAACAAACCCAACCCACACTTACGAATCCACGGGAAATTACACCGTTAGACTAACCGTCAATAATGATTGTGGAGGCAATTCTACTTCCCGACTCGTGAGAGTAGTCGGTGCCCCTGAAGCCGATTTTGACTTCACCATCAATCCCGAAAACGGCTGCAAACCCGCCACCGTTACTTTTGACGGCCAGACTAATGAATGGAGTAACTTGACTTGGGAAATCGACCCTTTCGACACCCTAAAATGGTGCTTTACGGAAGAAAATATGAGTTTGGGTTCCGAAGATTTTTCAGCCCTATTTAAGCAAGCGGGTACTTACCCCGTCACTTTAACGGCCTCCAACGTTTGTCCCGAAGACGATGTAAAAACGGACACCATAGAAATTTTCGAGCGCCCCACTTTTAGCATCAATTCACCGGGCACTTTTTGTGACCCGACTTCCATTAATGCCGCCGATTTGGGCCTACAATTTAGTGGGACGATTGATAAATTTGTTTGGACGTTTGAAAACGGTTCGCCCAACTCTTTTGAGGGAGAGGACTTTCCCGAAGTCCAATTTCAACAATCGGGTACTATTACACTAGCCATCGAAAGTCCTTGTGAGAGTATGCCCCCGCAAACCGTCCCTATCACTATTGCCTCTTTTGAAACCATTAATTTGGGGGGTAATCCGACAGAAATTTGTCAAAATGCAACTCCCATTTCTTTGCAGGCTACGCCAACGGGCGGACAGTGGGTGACCAGCGGCTTACCTGACGGTGCTTTGACCGAATTGGGCGAATTGGACCCTTCTAAATTATCTCCTCGAAATTACACGTTCACCTACTCCACGGGCACGGCGGAATGCCCCAATGAAGCCCAATTGGAATTGGAAATCTTGGAAGGCATTGCGGTGTCTTTGGACGAAGTAGAAGTGGGCTGCGAAAAAGTGACCCTTAATTTTGCGAATATCGCCAATTTTCAAGGAGTCATTGACGATTATTTGTGGACCTTCCCCGATGGCACCACGAGTTCGGAAGCCATTCCATCCAGCCGAACGGTTACAGAAGTAGGCACTTTTCCTTTGACTATCGAAGTCAGTGGTGCCTGTGGGCAAAATATCGCCGACACCATTCAAATCGAAGTGCAAGCCAACGTAAACCTTGCGATTGAACCCATCAACAATCCACTTTGTACAGGTTCTACACCCGATACGCTCAGGGTCAATACAACGGGTGGCCAGTGGCGTGGCAATCTAATTACCGACGCCGAGTTGGGAACTTACGACCCTTCCGCCGTTGCACCGGGGGAATATACCATTCGCTACGTTTTGGAAAATGGCGCTTGTAGTGCCCAAGCGACGACGACTATCGAAGTGGTCGCCTCCGAATCGGTTACCATTAGCGACCGAACAGTTTGTACGGACAGTTCTCCGTTTTCTTTGGAAGCCTCCACGGAGGGCGGCATTTTTACGGGCATTGGCGTAGATTCCACCAATGGCATTTTTGACCCTACTTCCGTTGAGCCCAACGATTACACCGTTAGCTACAGCTTTGTCGATGGGAATGGTTGTGCCGTGGAGGGCAAAGGAACGATTGTCGTAGAAGATTTTCCACAATTAGCCTTTCAATCGCCCGTGGAACTTTGTGTCTCCAACTTCGACGTAGATTTGAGAGAAGTGACGGCATTGAATATCAATCCTACGGGAGGCAACACTCTATGGATGGGAGAAGGCATCGTTGATGCTCAAATGGGTATCTTTAACGCCGCTAACTTAGCAGAAGGAACGTACAAAATTACTCTACAATACAATAGAAACGAATGCCAAATCGTAGATACTTTAACGGTCAATTTAGTGCAGGCTCGTCCACTTCTTTTATCTCCCGACACGACTATTTGTATTGCCGAAGAAATGCTACAATTGACCACTAACTTAGCGGGCGGAACGTGGTCGGGTACGGGCATCGACGACGCAGGAAACATTTCGTTAAACGAAGTTGGCGGTGGCACTTTCACCTACCAATATCAGTTTGGCATCGGCACTAGCTGCGAGCAAACGGGTTCCGTTGCGGTAGAAATTATTGACCCCGCCTCGCTCATTGATGCGGGCGCAGATGTAGAAATTTGTGAAGGACCTGCTCAGTACACGTTACAAGGCGCTTCGCCCGCCGACGGACTGTGGGAAGGCACTGGCATCACCCCCACGGGAACGATTGACTTAACCGCCCTCAAAACGGACACTTTTTATACCTATACGTACTGCATCGAAAGCGACCAAGTGGCTAGTTGCGGCGCTTGTGCTACCCGACAATTCCGAGTCAACGCCAAGCCCGTGGCCGATTTTTCCTTAGACGGCACCGCCTGTATCAATCAATCGTTTACTTTAGCAAACAATTCCTCCGTTGCCGACCGCTTTACTTGGGACTTCGGAGACGGTAATAATAGTTCAGAAGAACGGCCAACCTACACCTACAATCAGCAAGGCAACTACACTATTTCTTTAGTGGCTACTACGCCGTTTGCTTGCAAAGATACCAGCACGTTGGAAGTATTTGTAACCACTCCACCGACGGCTGCTTTTACACTGACCAACGACGAAGGCTGTGCCCCATTTACCGTAAGTGTCAACAATAACAGTTTCGGCGACGGCATTAGTCAGCAATGGTTCGTAGCGGGCGATACGATTGATGGGCCTACTTTAGCAGATGCCGTCATTGATAGCATTACCAACGATTCAATCTTCACGATTATGTTGAGCGTAGCAAACAGTTGCGGTACGGTTCGAGATAGCGCAAATGCTTTGGTGCGTCCCTACCCTATCGTTGATTTTGGCATTAGCCAAGACGAAGACTGCTCACCCGCCGAAATTGAATTTTTTAATGCCGTCTTGGGTAATCCTGATAGCTTCGTTTGGAATACGGGGAACGGCGCCATGTTTTCCACTTTCGAACCGCCCAATCAAATTTACACCACCTCCGACACCGCCATTTCCACCTACACGATTCAACTGGAAGCTAGTAATGAGTGCGGTACGGGCCGTCGAGAAAAAACGGTCACCGTTTTTCCACCCGACGTAGAGGCTTTTATCGAGTTGGATACACTTAGTGGCTGTCAGCCTTTAACGGTCGAACTCAAAGGTTTTGCCACTCCCGGAGCAACGACCAACTGGGAAGTATTAGACCCAATGGGCAATCTAATGGGCAGCGAACTCGACCAGACCTTCATGGAGTTAACGACACCAGGCGTTCACACCTTAATCTATTTTGCGTCCAACTGTGGGACGCATACCGATACGGCAATGGTGGAAGTGTTGCCCGCCCCAACCGTCCGTTTTGCCCACCGTCCATTTATTTGTGAAGGCGAAATACTCTCCTTTGACAATCTTTCCGAAAATATACGGGGGACTAATTGGGACTTTGGCGATGGAGATACTTCTACTCTATTTTCGCCCACGCACGCCTACGATTCAACGGGTACGTATGCTATCGAACTAACGGGATTTTCGGAAAACAATAATTGCCCCGCTACGTTTCGAAGTGAAGTCGAAGTAATTGGGAATCCGACGGCCCAATTCACGCCTTCCACCACTTCGATTTGTCCCAACATGGACGTTGTTTTCACCAACGAAAGTGCAGGCCAGCAACCGCTGATTTATAATTGGGATTTCGGAGACGGTAGTTCCAATTCTACCGAAATCAATCCCGTTCATCGGTTCGCCCAAGCTGGTCGCTACGAGGTTACTTTGCGGGTCAGCGACCCCGATAGTTGTTTTTCGGCCGTTTCGGTGGTCGATATTTTTGTCAATTCCCAACCGTTGGTCGAGTTTAGGTTTGTCAACCAGCCTTATTGCCACGGCTACGACACGCTATTTTTAGAAAATCTATCGACGAATGCCAATCAGTTTGTGTGGATGTTTGACGGTGACACGACGAGTTTAAAAGACCCGTTTTTTGTTCCCAAAAATGCGGGCACTTTTCCGATTGAACTCGCCACCGAAAACGAATTTGGCTGCCAAGGCAACACGCAGCAAACTGTTACGATTCTTCCCACTCCGATTGCTAATTTTACGCTCAGCCAAACGGAGGGTTGTCAACCTTTAGCGGTGCAAATGGACAATGAGTCCCAAAATGCAGACGGTTATATCTGGAATTTTGACCAAGAAGACGCTTCCACCGACGAGCGTCCGACTCATCTATTTAGAAATGCGGGGACGATTCCCGTTTCTTTAGTAGCCACAGCGCTGAACGGATGTCCCGCCGACACTATGCGGACAACCATTGACATTTGGGAAAAGCCGTTCGCCGATTTTTCTTTACAAAAAACCGCCGTTTGCGGTACGCCAACGAAAGTCATTTTCGACAACCTATCGCCGCTCAATTTGGACTATCAATGGTCGTTTGGCGATGGACAGCAATCCTCCGAGAGGACTCCTAGACATTTATACGATTTATCGGGTGAGAAAGTGATAGCACTAATTGTAGCCAACGAATTAGGTTGTCGAGATACCGCACAGCAAACGGTTGATATCTTCGGACAGCCCGTAGCGGATGTACTTATTTCTACGCCCGTCGGCTGCGAAGATTTAACGGTCACTTTTTCCAATTTATCAGAATCAGCACTCACTTACGAATGGAGCATCAGTGGTTTTCCTTCCAATAATGCTGTGTCACCAACGGTAACGTTCACGGAAGTCGGCAGCTACAATGTGGAATTGATTGCCATTTACAACGAAATCTGTACGGACACTCTACGCTTAGCGAATACCGTACAAGTTTACCAATCCCCAATCGCGGACTTTAGCTACGAAGCGGACTTGGACAAAAACGTAATTGGCGATGTAACGTTCTACAACAACTCTTTCAACGCCGACCGTTTTCAATGGGACTTGGGCGATGGAACAACCACTACGCAAACGGAATTGGCGCACGTTTACGACCTCAATCGGTCCATTCCCGTTTCCTTAGTTGCTTTTAATGATAATGGTGGGCGCTTCGTTTGTACCGATTCGATTACAAAACCCATCGACCCCGAATGGATAACGACGTTCTTTGCGCCCAATGCCTTTGCCCCCGATTTAGCGATTGATAAAGTCAGCGTTTTCCAACCCGTAGGTATCGGTATTAAGTCTTACAGCATTGACATTTATTCTCCTTACGGAAAACTAATTTGGCACTCCACAGCCCTCGAAGACAACCAACCTACCGAATCTTGGAATGGGCAATTATTCAATACGGGCGAACCATTACCGCAAGGGGTCTATGTTTGGAAAGCGGAGTTGGTTTATGTGGATGGGAATGAGGAAAGAAAGGTGGGGTCGGTGAATTTACTGAGATAAAGCCTTTTGTGGAGCTATTGCAACAGTGCTGCATTCACACAGAAACTTTTTATTTTTACTATCCTTTTGTATGGGTAAAATTCTTCCTATTAAAAGGCTTTTAAAACCTGTTTCAATTAGTTTTTTTAGGGATGCTCCAGAGCGTCTTTTCCATTAAGCACCAAGTGAGTGCCTTCAACAATTAAATAGAAGATGAATTCCGAAGCCACTACGAAGCAACCGGAAAAGTACTATCCGTTAGTAATTGGGAAATATTTGCTACTGCTGCTGATTCCCCTGATTGGATTTGGTATCTATCAAATAATGAATAGGAAAGATAGTGACAAAAAGTCAATCAACGAACTTACTTTTTTAGAAAAAGGGCTACAATTATTTACGGCTACCACTTTGGGTACTTTTACGGATAACCGTGATGGACAAACCTACAAATGGGTTCGCTTGAAGGATGGCAAAAAGTGGATGGCGCAAAATTTAAAATACCAAATGACCGATACTTGGTGTTATGATGACGAAAGCAACAATTGCGCTACGTACGGAAGACTTTACAGCTGGGAAGCCGCTCAAAAAGCTTGTCCTAGTGGCTGGCGTTTGCCTTCGGATAAAGAATGGCGCAAAATGGCAAAACACTACGGCGGATGTGACGATGATGCGCAAGATGGTGGTCAAGCAGCGTACGCAGCACTCATACAAGGTGGCCGTAGCGGATTTTCTGCCCTACTCGGTGGCTATAAGTTCTCTACTGAAGACTTCTACGACCTCGACACTCGCGGTTACTACTGGAGTAGTACAGAGCGAAGTGCTACCTTCATCTGGCACTACCGCCTCAATCAATACCACGAGAAGTTTTACCGTAGTGTGGGTAGCAAATCTTGGGCATGCGCTTGTCGTTGCCTTCGAGACTAATCAGCACTAGCTCAATTATTAATTTCGGTTCTCTGACGTTGGTTGGTCAAGGTAGTAGTATTAGTTCTTTGCCTAACTAGTCATTAACATTCAAGATTAAAACGGGTAATTCGACAGCAACAAATGTATACGGTGCGCTGCACCTAATCAAAAGGAAAGTCTGTCAAAAGTAGATACAAAGATGGTCGATGCGATGCATCTTGGTATCAAAAAGTCCCATCGGGACGACCCCCTTTGTATTAAGCAGACTAATCAAGGTCTTCAAAGGTGCATCGCACCGACCATATTATTACCCGTTTA
>JBCCQK010000246.1:0-11528 GCA_039024375.1 Bacteroidota bacterium | reverse complement strand
CGCTACTAATCCGTTTTTGACCCTAATCTGACGTTAGCCTTTTTTGAAAAACCTAAATTGCGACTTTGGTACAACAATTGTAACCAAACAAAGCAGAGAGTCCCATTTTTACCTACCTACTCCCCTTATCCTAGGCCGTTCTGTATCTCCCCAAATAAGACTATTGCAAAATTCAAGCTCATGACGAATACTATGTGGAGAATAAGCTGCTTTTTAGTGGCTGTCCTATTAATTGGCTGTATTGACGATGCCTCACAAGAGGAAATTATGCTCGACCAAACACTTGACGAAGTGCTAAACATGGCCTCCAACAACGAAGGACGGGCTTTTTTCACCCTTCCCAATAGCGACGATTACGATGCTATTCCAAATGACCCCAAAAACATTTTGACCAAAGAAAAGGTGGAACTGGGCAGATTACTCTTCCATGAAACCGGTTTGGCTATTCATCCCAACAATCCTATCAGCAAAAATACTTATTCTTGCGCATCGTGCCATTTTGCCTCGGCGGGCTTTCAAGCGGGTAGATTTCAAGGAATAGCGGACGGCGGTATTGGATTTGGCGTAAACGGTGAAGGAAGAGTTAGAGGTAGCTTGTATTCGGGTGATTCTCTAGATGTACAGCCCATTCGGTCGCCCACTGCTCTGCACGTAGCCTACCAAGAAGTGATGCTTTGGAATGGTCAATTTGGGGCAACGGGCATCAATGAGGGAACGACGGATGCTTGGGTGTACGGCACTCCGATTGAAGCCAACTATTTGGGTTACGAAGGAACGGAGACGCAGGCTATTGCAGGACTCAACGTGCATCGACAGGGGGTCGATAACGAATTTTTGACCAACTTTGGCTACAAATCTATGTACGATGCCGCATTTCCTTACGTAGATGTGGCCGACCGTTACAATTTGGAGCACACAGGCTTAGCCATCGCCGCCTACGAACGAACCCTTTTAGCCAACGAAGCACCTTTTCAAAAATGGTTAAAAGGAGACTCGAAAGCGATGAACGCTCAACAAAAAGAAGGGGCTATTCTGTTTTTTGGTAAGGCTAGTTGCGTTGATTGCCACACTGGACCCGCTTTAAACAAAATGGATTTTTCGGCTATTGGTATGATGGATTTAGCCCAATCGGGTCACGAAGTTTTTCGAATTGCGGATGAAAAAGTCAAGCTAGGTAGAGGCGGATTTACGGGAAAAACGGAAGACAATTACAAGTTTAAAATTCCTCAACTCTACAATTTAAAAGATTCCCCTTTTTACGGACACGGCAGTACTTTCTACTCTATCAAAGAAGTCATTGACTACAAAAATAAAGCGATAAAAGAGAGCCCCAATGTTCCCGACGAGTACTTATCAGATGATTTTAAACCATTAGGACTCACGGACGAAGAAGTCGCAGCTATCACAGAATTTGTCGAGAATGCCCTTCACGATAGAAATTTGAAACGCTACGAACCCAAACAGGTGCTTACTGGCTATTGTTTCCCGTTCAACGACCCGTTGGCGAAGAATCAAATGGGTTGTGATTAAACTAAGAGACTGTCACTTGCAACTGGCACAATGTTCGCCTAGTTTTGTAGTATGAAATTGAAACAACTTATTGGGATTCCACTACTACTCATTTTCTTGTACGTATTAGGAGGAAGATTGGTAGAAAACTTATCACAAACGGGTGGAACGCCCATGATAATACTCGCTGTGTTAATCATTTTATTGATTTTAATGCTCTCCTTTCGACAGCTTCGAAGTTGACTTTCTTATTTTTTCGTCGTTTCTAAAAATTTAATTTTACCTTTGAGTGTAAACGATGCCAATTAAATGTACACTCGAATGTTCAAAAATTTCAAATTTAACGTCGCCGCTCGCCAAGTCTTCCTGATTGCGACGATGCTCGCCTTCTTTTACTGCCTGTACTACACCAATTTCTACGTAACGACTTTTATTCTCCTAGTTACTGCCATCATCATCTTTTGGGACACCATGAATTACATGGACAAAACCAACGAAGATTTGCGGTCGTTCTTGATGGGGATTCAATACGAAGATTTCTCCGCCACCTACTCGGGGTATCACAAAGGTTCTTCTTTTGGAAAATTATACGAAGCCTTCAATTTGATTACCACCAAATTCCGCAATATCAAAGCGGAAAAAGTAGCGAATCATCAGTATTTACAAACCATCATCGAACAAGTTAGTACGGGATTGCTTTGTTTAAACGAAGAAGGAGAGGTCATTTTGATGAATAAGGCATTGAAGGAATTATTGCGAAAACCCTATTTGAAAGACAAGAAAAACATCGAAAAACTATTCCCCGAAATCGCTGAACTGATTGAGCAATTGAAAACGGGTGAGAACGAGATGGTGAAAATGACGGTACAGAATAAGTTGCTGGAACTGTCTGTCAGTGTGGCCGATTTTAAACTCCGAGAAATCCCCTACCGCTTGGTTTCTTTTCAAAATATTCAAAAAGAACTCGAAGAAAAAGAACTCGACGCTTGGCAAAAACTCATCCGAATTTTGACGCACGAAATAATGAACTCCGTGACCCCGATTACTTCGCTGGCCTCTTCCATCAATGGACTTTTGGAAGACCGAGATAAGGAATTGGACGCCGAGGAAATGGAGGATATTCGAGATGGGGTTTATGCCATTCAAAAACGGGGAGAAGGGCTACTGCATTTTACGGAAACGTACCGCAGTTTGACCAAAATTCCCCCTCCGAAATTTCAATTAGTAGAAGCACAACCGCTTTTGGGAAGGATTCATATTCTTTTCAAACCCGTTCTGAAAAAATACGGCGTCGAATTATCCCTGAAATTGCCCGAAACGATGGTGGTATTTATTGCTGACTTGGAATTAATCGAGCAAGTAATCATCAATCTACTAAAAAACGGCATCGAAGCGGCCCGAGAAAGCCCCCAACCCAAAATTGAAATCAGAGCACACAAAAACAACGAAGGCAAAACGTTTATCGAAGTGGAGGACAATGGCCCAGGAATCCCGCAGGATGTAATGGACAAAATTTTTGTTCCGTTCTTCACCACCAAAAAGGAAGGTAGCGGTATTGGGCTAAGTCTTTCTCGGCAGATTATGCGCCTACACAAGGGAAATATTGAAGTGAACTCTATCGAAGGAAAGGGAACCGTATTTACATTGAGTTTGTAGGTTTTTTCTCATTGATTCAACAAATCACCCTTTTAAAATTTATCCTTACTTTTACAGGAAAACTACTCAGCGGCGAATTGAATAGCCATTTATTATCAGCTATTTCCGTAAACTACTTTTTGGTAATATGCCAACAACTTTAAATCCAACAAAAGAGAAAATACACGAAATCATTTTCGAGGCCGATACGCCACAAGGAAAATATTTTGATATTTTTTTGATGATAATGATTTTGGCGAGCGTCATCGTTGTGATGCTGGAAAGTATCACGGAGTTACAAGTTTCCTATCAACGTATCTTCACTATCTTAGAGTGGATTTTCACCATTTTCTTCACCATCGAATACGGCCTTCGGTTGTACTGTGTTTACAACCCAATGAAATACGCTAGAAGTTTTTACGGGATTATTGACCTACTTTCTATTTTGCCCACCTATTTGAGTATAGTAATCAGTGGGACGCACACCTTGATGGTCATCCGAGCCCTTCGTCTTTTCAGAGTCTTTCGTATTTTCAAGTTAGGTCATTTCCTCAAAGAGGGCCATTTAATTGCGGATGCTTTACGAGCGAGTCGTGCCAAAATCACCGTTTTTTTAGTATTTATCCTACTGGTTGTCATGGTAATGGGGTCGTTAATGTACTTAGTAGAATCAGAACGAAATTCGGGTTTCACCAGTATTCCTCGTAGCATTTATTGGGCCATTGTGACCTTAACGACAGTCGGTTACGGCGATATTGCTCCCCAAACTAGCCTTGGACAATTTATTGCAGCAGCCATTATGATTATGGGCTACGTGGTCATTGCCGTACCAACGGGTATCGTATCAACGGAATTATTGAACCAAGCCCAAATTCAACACAATACCCAATGCTGTCGCTACTGCGGCGAAGAGGGGCACGACGATGATGCCGTTTTTTGTAAGTACTGCGGAGAGAAGTTGAATGAGTGAATTGTTATTGGTTATTCGTTATTTGTTATTTGTCTAGACGTTGACGACACATTAGTGACTAGTGACCAGTGACTAGTGACTAGCATCCAGCGACCAGCATCTAGTATCACCTTCCCGTCAGAGACAACCGCTTTTTCAGAAACTTTTCACGGATAACCGTCTGTACTGGTTTATTTTCAATCTTACTTTCCAGCCAAGAAATAATGTCCAAATACAAAAAGGGCCGTCTTTCGTAGGGGTCATCTTGGATTTTTTCCAGATTACTTTTCAGCTTGATAAACTCCTTTTTCAACCCATTTTTTCGTTGAATTCGGTGCAGCCGCCGCAAGAAGGTCAAAATTTCTTTTTGTGCTTGGTGCAGTTCCTGCATTTTTGCCAAAAAGCGATAGACGGACTTGACCAAATACTCCAACAATTGTGTATGCCCCAATTCGTAATGCGCCATCAGATTCAAAAAACGGGCAAAGCATTGGATGTCTTCTCGAATTTGCGGATTTGGGGCATTGAGAATTAGATTTAGGTAGTGAATTGCGGTGTCGTTGTCGCCACTAGAGAAGTAGAGGCAAGCGATTCGATAATGAAATACCATGATACGGTGATTGTCCCAGTGGTATTTTTTAGAGTCAATAATATCCACCAATTCGGGCACTAATCGAGTGCCTTCGTCAAACGTTCCTTCGATATAGTGCAAGTTGATTTTATGGATGTAGCGGAATAAGTAAAAAATACTTTCTAGGTTCTTAATTCGACTATTCTTTTCGTTCAGCTTAAAGTTTTCTAACTCCTTGAGCACTTCCACAAATCGCGTATAATGCGACAGGTAAAAGAGCGCACTCAACAAGTTATGCAACCCTTTGATGTAGATAGCGGGGTCCACTTGCTGCATTTCGGGCGACTCGTGGAACAAATCGACCCATTTTTGAGCGTACTTATAACAATGCAGAAAATCTTGCGTGGTGTGGTTGTACCAAACGTGTGACTGGTAGAGATACAATTTTTCGTAGAAACCTAAATCCTCTACGTTATATTTTGGTAAACTTGAATGAAAAAACTCCTTAACGAAGTAGTGGTCTTTTTCATTGCGGACAAATCCAATGCGTAGGTACAGTCCGTACAATTGCAACGCCACGTTGGATAAGCGTTGAGTGCGAAGTGCCCGTTGTGCTAAGTCGTAGGCCTCTCTCGTCAATTCCTCCGCACGGGTATTGATACTTCGGGTAATGTATTGAGATTCAATCAGTTTTTCGAACTCAACGATTTCTAAGATGAGCACGTTTTGTCGATATTTGGTAGCCAACCCTTTCGCCTTGTCGAGCATTTCTAAACTCTGTCGGTACAACCCTTTGTTGTACAAAACCTTGGCGTAATCAATCCGCTCTCTAATTTCAATATCCGCATTATACGTTCGACTCAACAATCGCAAACTCAATAGCAGTTGCTTGTAAAGATGCGCTTTTAGATTAGATAACTGCCGTTTTTTAATCTGCGGAATCCGCTTCAAAATCAGTTCTTCGTCGTAGTCTTGATACTTGTCAATCATTTCAAACAACTGTAAAAAGAGTAAATCGTTAGATGACTGATTACGGGTAACAAAGAGGCGAAAGTGTCGCTTTTCTGCCTTCGTCAAAGAAGCGATGAGTTGAATTAAATGGTCGGTTTGTTGCTTGCGCATTGTACTGTAATTTTCCTTAATTACTTGATAAACAATAAGTTAAAATTTAATCAAGGTTTGTGGGGACTGTATAAATTGGTGATAATCGGCTTTTAAATAGGTAAATTCAAAGATACATTTGAAGAACAAAAATGTCCAAACAACATTTTAGCTGTACTACGATGGCAGAACGCCCTGTTTGATAATTAATAACCAAAGATACGTACTAATTTTTTAACTCTTTTTTGAGGATATTAACTATCTCCAAAAAGGATTTTCAACTGACAATTCGAAATAGATTGCTTTTTTCGGTTGTTGTAAAAAATTGCAAAATGGCTAAGGATAAAGTACTAATTTTTGACACAACACTTCGAGATGGTGAGCAAGTTCCCGGTTGTAAATTGAATACACCCGAGAAGATTCTCATCGCCAAAGAATTGGAAAGACTGGGTGTTGATGTAATTGAAGCAGGGTTCCCAATTTCTAGCCCAGGGGACTTCCAATCCGTTGAGGAAATAGGCAAAGCGGTTACCAATCCGATTGTATGCGCTTTATCCCGAGCAGTAGAAAAAGATATTGAGTCGGCTGCGGCTGCGTTAAAATATGCAAAAAGAGGACGTATTCACACTGGGATTGGAACGTCTAATTCTCATATTCTACATAAGCTAAAATCTACGCAGGAAAAAATTATTGAACGTTCAGTAGCGGCGGTCAAGCACGCCAAGAAATTTGTGGAGGATGTCGAATTCTATGCCGAAGATGCGGGTCGAACGGATAATGTCTATCTAGCTAGAGTTATCGAAGCGGTTATCAAAGCGGGCGCCACCGTCGTCAATATTCCCGATACGACGGGCTACTGTTTACCAGGTGAGTACGGCGCAAAGATTAAGTTTTTAAAGGAAAATGTTCGAGGTATTCACAAAGCTATTATTTCCACTCATTGTCATAATGATTTAGGTCTAGCAACCGCCAATTCGATTGCGGGCGTCAGCAACGGCGCTCGACAAATTGAATGTACCATCAATGGTATCGGCGAACGTGCGGGTAACACCTCTTTGGAAGAAGTGGTGATGATTATGAAACAGCACCCCGATTTACAATTGGATACCAACATTCAAACTCGAATGTTGAAGTACATGAGTGGATTGGTTTCAGACCAAATGGGTATGGCGGTGCAGGCTAACAAAGCCATCGTTGGGGAAAACGCTTTCGCCCACTCTTCGGGTATTCACCAAGATGGCGTTATCAAAAGACGAGACACTTACGAAATTATGGACCCTGCCGACGTGGGCGTGGACAAAAGTTCTATTATCCTAACAGCGAGAAGTGGCCGAGCGGCTTTGGCGTTCCGTTGCAAAGAAATTGGAGTAAATTTGACTAAAGTAGAGTTAGACAGCGCCTATCCCGAGTTTCTTAAGATGGCGGACCGCAAAAAGGAAATAAACGATAAAGATTTAAGTCGCTTGATGGAAAAGATGAATCTTAGACAGGCGGTTCTGGCCGTTTAAGAATGTGGATAAAATCAAAATTCTAAAGTCAAATATCATAAATCATAAATCTGCATAGTAGATTTTTGATTTATTAACAGTGAAAAATAAAATTACATTTTTAAAATCTCAACTTATTGATTGTCAATACTTTTAGATTTTGGACCAGCCCGCACAGCAGTCTGGCGGGTTTGTAATTTTAAATTTTACATTTTCTTGATTTTGCTTCTTCAAAAAAAACTTCGTTAAATTACGCTCAACTTACCGCCAACAACTGCCCTACCCCAAAAGTCACGACAAATATAACTGTCGCAATAGCCATCTGCTTCAAATAAGGGTCTAACTCCATCGCTTCCGTTTTCCATTGAACGGCTCTTCCATTAATGATAAGTAAAGGGGTGCTTAGTAGAAACAAAAACTGCTGCCATCCTTGGTAGTCCATCAGCACATAAATTCCTGCCAAAAATAACGCTCCAATCAACAAAAACCAATGGTAACGCACCGCATTTTCCCGCCCCAAACGCACAGGAATGGAGTATTTCCCAGCTAGTTTATCCGATTCCATATCTCTGACATTATTGACATTAATGACGCCCATCGTTAAAAAGCCTAATGCGGTTGCGGGTAAAAAATAGAACCAGTCGATTTGGTGAGCATACAAATAGTAGGTAGCTAACGTAGCCACCCAACCAAAAAATATTAGGACAAAAACATCTCCCAAGCCTCGATAGCCGTAGGGAAAAGCCCCGCTAGTGTAGGTAATTGCAGCGATGATAGCGGCAATTCCAATTCCCAAAAAGATTAAAAAATCCTGCTTAGTTTCAATAGCATAGATGAGTAGGCAAATCCCCGAAATTAGCGATAGCAAGCTGAGTACCACCATACTATTTTTCATCGCCTTTTTTGAAATGGCGCCCGTTTGGACAGCTCGTTTTGGCCCCATTCGATTAACGCTATCCGCCCCGTGGACAGAGTCACCGTAGTCGTTGGCCAGATTGGACAAGATTTGTAGGCAGATGGCGGTCAAGGCAGCCAAAAAGAAAATATGAGGGTCAAAAACTTGGTCTTTGGCAGCTAAAAAACTACCCATGCCAATGCTTGCTACGGCGAGCGGTAAAGTACGAAGTCGTATTGCGGAAATCCAGTGTTTGAGCGCCATTGAGAAGTTTAAAATTGCAATGCAAAATCTAAAAATATTGAGAATCAATAAGTCGTCAATAAGAAATCAATCAATGGCAATCAAAGTTTAACACAACGGTTATTATTTGACTTTTTGTTTCAACTCATTAACTTTACTGCGCTTCCACGAGCGTTCGTTTCTCAAAAATTCCGTTTTCGTTCCCAATTTTTTTCTCAATTGTAAAATACATAGTTGTACCTACTCCTTCTTCTGAGGTAAGCCAAATTTTGCCGCCGTGATTTTTAACCACTTTTTTGCAAATCGCTAGGCCGATTCCCGTTCCTTCGTATTTATCGCGGGTGTGCAGGCGTTTGAAAATGATGAAAATTTGTTCTTGAAATTTGGGGGCAATCCCAATTCCATTATCCGCTATTTTGAATTGATAATAAGAGCCTCGGTCTTCGCAACTTACCTCTACGACCGAAGGTTGGTCACCTCGAAATTTGAAACCGTTGGAAATCAAATTTTGAAAAAGTTGAGATATTTGGGTTTTGTTTCCAATAATAGTCGGCAATTGACCGACTATTATACGTCCACCGTTGTCGGCAATTAAACTACGAAGATTCAGATTAATAACTTCGACAATGTTATTGAGATTGATAGAAGTTACTTTAAACTCTCGGTTTAGGCGCGATAATGCCAGCAGGTCGTCGAGCAGAAACGACATTCGTTTTACCCCGTCAACTACAAAATAAAAATATTCCTTTGCTTCGGGTGACGCCTGAGGCTCTAATTCCCTTTGCAAAATTTGGGTAAAACTACCAATCGTTCGGAGCGGTTCCTTCAAATCGTGGGAGGCAACGTAGGCAAACCGTTCCAATTCTTCGTTGGAATTTAACAGTTGCTTTCTTACTTTTTCCTTCTCAGCCACTTCTCTAGTCAACGAGTCGTTGAATTCTTTCAGTTGCATCGTTTGCTGTTCAATCTGCATATTTTGTAATTGCAAAGCGGTTGATTGTTCTCGTATTGAAACTAATAAATGCTGTACTTTTTTTTCATAGCGTATATAATTCAGCTTGAACTGACTAATCGTTAAAAAAATACAAACCCCTATAAAACAAAGATTAAACGTACCTAAATAGACCGAATCTTGTCCATTGACTAAAGGGCCATATTCAAGATTCCAAAGTCGAATAATAAAAATAGAAGCAATGTGAACGAAAAAAATAATAGCATACTGCTGCTTATTATCAAAAAGAATAATGCCTAACACTAAAGTAGAAGCCAAATAGAACTGAGTATTGGCTAATGGCCCAAAAATAACCGTAGAACTAAAAGAAGCCAAAAATGGAAATACAATAGCCGCCACTTTTCCTTTGACGTATTGCTGGGAGTGTTGAAAATAGGCTGCCAACAGTAATCCTAGAAAACAACTTAGAGGTACGGATATTCTAAAAAAACAGCCGGCGGTAAAATTAGCTAAGGCAATACAAATAGAACTAATTAACAAGACCAAAATGGCTTGATTAGTAAATAAGATGTCTCTTTTTTCTGCATTGGTTAATTCGGGTTGAATACCCAATGTATATATATAGTGAAAGGCAGTTGAAAAGTTCATCTCTCTAATAAATTACTTGTTCTTGGAAAAATTTATCTTTCTTCAGAAGTGCAATGTAAGCGTAACAAGGGGGAAAGGAATTTTTTAGTTGCGGGTTTTCAATCCTATCTTGCAATAACCATGCTAATTAAAAACCATGCTACTAAAGCGTCTTTTTTCAACTTTCACCACGTAGCTATTACACTCAGTTTGCTCGAAAGGAAATCGTCCAAATCCGAACACAGAGTGACCATATTCGGACATTAACTTTTGGCAAGCATTTATATTTTTTTCATAAAAAACTGATTTACATATACTTACAAAATTGGCACACCCATTGACAAAGGGTTAAACATATTTGGTATGGTAAAAATGAAATCGTTTTTCAGCTACCTTCTAAATCACCCAACTGAAACTTGTATTAAAAAAGCTATCACTCAAAACAAGCCTTGTCAACTTAATAAGAAAACAAACGATACAAAAGAGGTCAAACTTTTCCGACTGTTTGTCCGACCTCTCTTTTCTTATACAAAGTATCCTTTCTATCCGTTAAACTATATCCATATGTTTACTAGCTACTTTAAAATCGCCGCCCGACACATTGCACGCAATCGAAGCTACGTCCTAATTAATGTTGTCGGATTGGGCATTGCCATCGCCTGTACCATGATTGCTTTCGTGAACTGGAAAGCGGGTAACTACGCAGACAGTTTTCACGAAAATTATGACCGTCTATTTAGAGTTATTGCCGTGACGCCAAGTACAACGGCTCCAACGGCCAATTTATCGAGTCCATTAGCGCCGACGGCCGCCGCAGACATCGCAGGAATAGAAGCAGGCATTCGTTTCGATAGAAGAACAGCCATCATCAGTTTAGACGATAAAATTTACGAAGAGCGGGTCGCCACCGTTGACCCCAATTTTTTGGAAGTCTTTACCTTTCCGTTGATTGAAGGGAAAAAATCGGCCTTGGAAGACCCTAACCAGTTGTTGATTTCTCAGAGAATGGCGGAAAAGTACTTTCCTGAGACATCGGCATTAGGTCAACTTTTAACCGTAAACCCTAACCAAGCAGGCGGAAGAAAAATGGTCGTAGGCGGCGTATTTGAGAACGTCAAATCTCAGAATTCTAGCTTGGTATTTGATTTTTTGACAAACATTGATTACGTAGAAACAGGAATGGTCTCTGACACCTTAGCCAAGTGGGATAATCGAGTAGATGCAACTTTCGTCCTACTAACCAATCCTAACGAAAGCGAGGTCATTGCCGAACAAATGAACCGATACATTCCCGTTCAAAACGACGCTATGCCGGGCGATAAGCGCTCTTCCTATCTATTACAACCGATGAACGATGTCTATATGGGTGGACTCGATGTCAATAATAATTGGATTAACAAGGCAATTTCACCAGCCTTTTATTGGGGCCCTTGGGTGATGGCTTTGATGATACTGCTCACTGCTTGTCTAAACTTCACAAACACAACCATTTCTTTTTCTAATAAACGTTTGAAGGAAATGGGCATTCGGAAAGTAATGGGTAGCAATCGGATACAATT
>JBCCQK010000245.1:0-11576 GCA_039024375.1 Bacteroidota bacterium | reverse complement strand
GGGTTGTGTAGAAAGTCATTATATGTAAATAATTATATTTGTAACTTTTAAATTAATTTTGGAGAATTGCTTTATTGTTTTATTGTTGTTTTACAATAGGTGTAAATAACAATTCAACAATTTTAGCAATAAAACAATTACCCTAAATTATTTATTTACAGATTTTATTTTCATTTATTTATTTATACCCTTTCTACACAACCCCTTGGTCATTATTCGAAATGATTCACTCCAACCGAGTTACCGTATCCACCCCGTCGATACTTTTTAAAGTTTTCATGACAAGGTTTAATTGAGCTGTATCTTTTATTTGTAAACTAATTTGACATTCGTAAATCCCTTCGTTACTGGCGATTTGGAAAGCACGGATATTGATGCCTAAGTCTGTAGAGATGGTATGCGTAATAGATTCGATAACGCCAATTCCTGTATCAATACCTGTAATAACTAAATTAGCCGCAAAATTGGTAGTGCTGATACTCGCCCAATCGGCGCGTAAAATTCGGTAGCCATATTTAGCTGCTAAGTTCGTTGCGTTGGGGCAATTAGACCGATGAATTTTCAGACCACTATTGCTCAAATAAGCAAACACTTCATCTCCGGGTACGGGATAGCAACAAGTCGCAAAAGAGTAATCTAAATTGTCTGCGGGTTCACCGTTAATATGTAAGCCCGAACGGGGTGTTTCGACGTTTTCGGCTTTGGGCAAGACTACTTTTTGCGGTAGTTTGGCCTCTTTTGCGATGACAGGCACCAACTTACCGCCCTCAACTGCAAAATTTTTGAGCAATTCGGTAACATTGAGTTTGTCTTGCGAAATGTCAAAATAGAGGTCAACGTGAGATTTATATTTTAAAAATTTGGCGAAAGTCTCAATGTTGGACTCGATGAAATCGGCTTTAATATTTTTGAATTTTCGTTCTAACGTTTCTCGTCCAATTTGGCCTTCTTTTTTCCGTTCTTCCTTCATGGCCGAACGGATTTTGTTTTTGGCTTTCCCCGTCTGCACCATCTTCAACCAACTCTCCGAGGGCTTTTGACTTTTGTTCGTCGTAATGTGTACTTGGTCACCGTTCTTGAGGGAATACCCCATTGGCACCAGTTTGTTATTGACTTTAATGGCCGTAGCATGATAGCCCACAGCCGAATGAATGTGAAAAGCGAAGTCCAGTGCCGTTGCACCTTTAGGCAGTACTTTCATATCCCCTTTGGGCGTATAAACATAGACCTCTTCGTTGAAAAGATTGGTTTTAAAATCATTTAAAAAATCAATAGCGTCCATCGAGGAGTTATCCAAAATATCTCGCACGTTGTTCAGCCAAGCATCATAAACGTCGGGCGATTTGGAGACCTTCTTGTATTTCCAATGGGCCGCAAATCCACGTTCTGCAATGTCGTCCATTCGTTCGCTACGGATTTGTACTTCCACAAAGCGTCCCTTGGGTCCCACCACAGTGGTATGCAGCGATTCGTAGCCGTTCGCCTTGGGCACCGTGACCCAGTCTTTCAGCCGTTCAGGAATGGGTGAATAAACATCGGTGATGATGGAATATACTTGCCAGCAGACCGATTTCTCTTTACTCAAAGGCACATCAACGATAATACGGACGGCAAATAAATCGTAGATTTCTTCGAAGGGTACTTTCTTGGTTTTAAGTTTATTCCAAATCGAATAGATTGATTTTGGCCGCCCCGTCACTCTATAAGGAATGATATTCTCTTTTAATTCCGTTTCGATAGGTTGGATAAATTCTTTGATGTAGCGATTTCTTTCTCGTTTGGTCGCTTGAAGTTTGGTGGCAATATCTTCGTAAACTTTAGGATTCGTGATTTTCATCGACAAATCCTCAAACTCTGTTTTCAACTTATAGAAGCCCAGCCGGTGGGCCAACGGGCTGTAAATAAAACTCGTTTCGGCCGCTATCTTCACTTGCTTGTGCGGAGGCATCGCCCCTAGGGTTCGCATATTGTGCAATCGGTCGGCCATCTTTATCAAAACCACCCGAACGTCAACGGTCAAAGTAGATAACACTTTTTTAAAGTTTTCTGCTTGGGGGCTTTCTACATCGGCCGTATCGTCACTTTTAAAATCTAACTTGGTCAATCCGTCCACAATCAACGCTACCCGTTCTCCGAACTGGACTTCGATTTCCTTTAATGTGATAGGTGTATCCTCCACCACATCGTGCAGCAAGGCGCAGATAACCGCCGTAGGGCCGAGGCCTATTTCTACTGCACAAATTCTGGCTACTTCAATTGGATGTAAAACGTACGGTTCGCCCGATTTTCGTCGTTGACTTTTGTGTGCATCTACGGCCAATTCGTAAGCCGCTCGAATATTTACCTTATCCGTCTTGTCTGCTTTTGCTTTGACAACGCGCAGCAGCCCCCTGTACGCTCGCATGATGAGGCGCTTATCCTTATCTATTTGTGTTTCTTTGACTAATGCGTTGTCCATTACCTTTCAATTGTCGTAGCTAGTTGGAAGTGAGTGGTTTGCGGTTATTGATAACGGTCAGGGCTGTTGGCGTGCTTTACAAAACTATGAAAAAAATGGAGGGCTTGCCTAACTATTCTACGTATTTTAATTTTTTATGACAAGACAATTTTTTTGTGGAAAAATTTCCACATTTAAACGAAAAAGGTTTTATCTTTGCACTCGCTTTGAAAACAAGCGACTGATTAAAGCTATTTTTTTACTAAAAATAAGCTTAGATTCTAATTGCGGGTGTGGTGAAATTGGTAGACACGCTAGACTTAGGATCTAGTGCCGCGAGGCGTGGGGGTTCGAGTCCCTCCACCCGCACCATCAAAAGAAAGAAATCTGACTCTCGGGTCGGATTTTTTTTTTCCCAAAGGACACGAGTTATTTTATTGATTATCAAACAGTCCTTTTTAAAAAACAATGTTTCAAAATTGATAGGTACCCAATGTAATGTCGAAGGATAGCCCATCAATTAAACCATTCAAATCATAGCCATGCCAACCATTGTCAGAGAAAATCATGACAATCAGAATGCTACGCTTACCTTAAGCATTCCTGTCGCCGACTATCAACCTGCTTTTAAAAAGAAATTGAACGAGTACCGAAAAACTGCTCACCTCAAAGGGTTCAGAAAAGGTAAAACGCCTCTATCCGTTATTCGAAAAATGTACGGTAAAGGTACTTTAGTTGATTTAATCAACAATACGGTTGGAGAAGAACTAGATAAATACATTAAAGCAGAAGAACTAGACTTATTAGGGTCGCCAATTCCAGCGGAAGGTCAAGAAGCCTACGAATTTGATACTAAAGATTTAGAAGATTTTGAGTTCAAGTTTGACATTGGTCTAGCACCAGAATTTGAGGTAATAGGATTGGACGATGCAGAGTTCAAGCAGTACGATACCGTTATTCCCGATTCTATGATTGAAGACGACTTGGCCGATGCGCAAAAGCGATTGGGCGAACAGGGTTCCGTAGATGATGAGGTTCAAGAAAAAGATATTTTGAAATTGCAAGCTGACGAATTAGAAGGTGACCGTATCAAAGAAAACGGTTGGGCCAACGAATTTACCGTTAGCTACGAAGAAATGACCGACGAGGCGAAGGAAATCTTCAAAGGAAAAAAGAAAGGCGATTTAGTCCAATTCGATATTTTCAATTTATCGAAAGATAAAGATGAAAAATTTGTCCATAAGTACTTTCTGGATGCCAATCCAGAAGCGGAAGAAGAAATCACCGTCGGTAACCAGTTTCAAGCGGTCATTACCGACGTAACTCGAATGATTCCTGCCGAACTAGACCAAGAATTCTTTGACCAATACTTTGGCGAAGGCAAAGTCACCTCGGAAGAAGAAGCCAAAGAGCAATTGAAAGAACGCATCAAGATGTATTACGACCGACAAGCAGATAGTTTTTTGTTTCGGGACATCAAAGAGCATTTGGAAAAAGAAAATCTACTAACTTTTCCTGAAGAGTTTTTGAAGCGTTGGATGGCTGCGAGTGGCAACCTACCCGAGGGTAAAACGGCCGATGAGGAAATTGGTAACTTGACGGAAGGATTGACTTGGACATTGATTAGAAATAAACTCGCCAAGCGTTTTGATATTCAAGTCTCCGAAGCGGAAGTTAAGCAAGCCCTAAGAATGCAAATGGTTTCTTACTTCGGTGGACAAGATTTTGGTGCGCTGTTAGACGACTACGTGGAAAAAATGATGGATAACGAACAACAATACCATAATGCCTACACGCAAATATTATCAGAAAAGTTGTTCAATCGTTTAAAAGAAGCAGTAACGCTCAACAAAGAAGAAATTACAACGGAAGCGTTGGAAGCGTTGGTTAAAGAAGAAAATGAAAAAAATCAGCCGCCCGTTCCAGAAGCAGTAGCCGAAAACAACGAAGCGGCAGAGGAGACGGACGAAGGAATCGAAGAAGCAGAAGTCATAGAAGAATAATTTTTGGGACCAATTGAAACTAATGCAGTTTTAGTTGTTATAAGATAGCATTATTTTAATTTCAATTTGTTTGATAAGCGTTGTATCCAAAGCTCCGTTTTAGATATAGCACTAGAACTTTAAACCAAAAAAATTATGAATTTTTCGGAAGAATTCAGAAAATTTGCTGTAAAAGATAAGGGTATCGGTGGTATCCACGTTGACAAATATGCCGAAATAAGTGCACAGGCTTTTCAAAATAGCTTGACGCCTTACATCATCGAAGAAAGAAGAATGAACGCCACCGTTCTGGACGTTTTCTCTCGTCTGATGATGGACCGAATCCTTTTTTTAGGAACCGACGTCAACTTTCAAGTAGCTAACATCTTAACGGCGCAGATGCTATTTTTAGAATCTGTGGACCCCAAACGAGATATGCAACTGTTCATCAACAGCCCCGGTGGTTCGGTAATCGACGGAATGGGGATTTATGACGTGATGCAGTACGTAAGCCCGGACGTAGCTACGATTTGCACCGGATTGGCCGCTTCTATGGGTGCCGTTCTATTAGCGTCTGGTACGGCTGGAAAGCGTTCCGCACTGCCTCATGCTAGAGTGATGATTCACCAGTTATCTGGTGGTATGCGCGGTACCTTCAGCGACATGGAAATTAACTTCAATTTATCTAAGCAGTTAAGAGATGAGTTATACACCATCTTAGCCGACCACTGTGGTCGAACCTTCGAAGAAATCGAAAAAGGCTCAGACCGAGATAACTGGATGAAAGCGCCCGTAGCGAAAGAGTTCGGTTTGATTGATGAAGTATTGACTAGAGGGAAGGAGGCTTAGCGATAACAGGTTGAGAGGTGGACAGGCTGATAGGCTAAAAGGTTTAAAGAGCGACTTATAGGTTCGTTCATAATTACCTTTTGGCCTATTTACCCTTCCACCTTTCTGCCTTTAAAATAAAATATATGCGTAGAGGCAAACAAAACTTTCGATGCTCTTTTTGCGGAAGAGATAAGTCCGAGGCTTTAATCCTTATTGCGGGGATTGATGGACATATATGTGAAGTTTGTGTAGAACAAGCGGAAGAAATCATTCAAGAAGAACTGTACGGCGTCAAAAAAGGAGAAAAGGGGCCAGCGGTTGGAGGAGAAAATATGACCGCTAATTGGGAGGGAAGTGATTTACCCAATAAACTGACACCAAAAGACATTAAAAAACACTTAGATACGTACGTCATTGGACAAGAAGATGCAAAAAAGTTCTTGTCCGTAGCCGTTTACAATCATTATAAACGACTGCGGCAGCCCGATAACGACGAAATAGAAATTGAAAAATCTAACATTCTGTTAGTCGGCCGAACAGGAACGGGAAAAACATTATTGGCAAAAACAATTGCCAAAATGTTGAAAGTGCCTTTTGCGATTGTCGATGCCACCGTTTTTACCGAAGCGGGCTATGTAGGTGAAGACGTTGAGAGTATGTTGAGCCGTTTGTTGCAAGCCTGTGACTACAACGTTTCCGCCGCTGAGAGAGGCATCGTTTACATAGACGAGATTGATAAAATTTCTCGAAAATCGGATAACCCTTCAATTACACGAGATGTGTCGGGCGAAGGCGTACAACAAGCAATGCTAAAAATGCTGGAAGGAACGGAAGTCAATGTTCCACCACAGGGCGGCCGAAAACACCCCGAGCAGAAGCTAGTAAAGGTTAACACCAACAATATTTTATTTATCTGTGGTGGTGCTTTCGACGGTATTGAGAAAATCATTGCTCGCCGAATGAATACGCAAGTGATTGGATTCAATGCGGAGGAAAAAGAATTGGTCGATAGAGAAAATCTGTTACAATATATTTCCCACGTGGATTTGAAGACATTTGGCCTTATCCCCGAATTAATTGGCCGTCTTCCCGTGCTGACTTACCTCAAACCATTGACTATCGGTACCTTGAAAAACATCCTAACCGAACCGAGAAACTCTTTAGTTAAGCAATATACTCGATTGTTTGAGTTGGAGAACATTGCGCTTTCGTTTACGGATGATGCCTTAGAGTTTATTGCAGAAACGGCTTTGGATTATAAGTTGGGCGCTAGAGGGCTACGGTCGATTTGCGAAGCCATTATGACGGACGCCATGTACGAATTGCCTTCTCAGAAGGACGTGGATAGTTTCTTAGTGGATAGATTGTACGCTGAATCTAAGCTGCGGAAGTCAAAATTAGCGCAATTGAAAGCGGCTTAGGGAAATTTAAAAGGCTATCGGTTCACGGCTTACGGTAGAAGGTTAACGGTCTAACATAATACACTGAAAGCTAAACAAACGTAGTTATTGGTATCAATCAGCGGTTGTACCGCACCGATTTAATTTGGTCAGTGATTCGGTTCATTAAACTTTTTCTTTCAACGATGACCTCTCCGATGCCGTACATCAATGGCTGCCTTTCAATTTTCTTTCCGTAAGTAGAAAGAAATCCATTTGGAAAATGCACGGGCACATTATAGTATCCGTCAAAAGGAAGGAGTGGAACATCCTTCACTTTACCTTTCAAAACACCGTATTCCGCAAAGGGATAATTATTCAACTTGACGTAAACATCTTGGTCAGCTAGCACCTTCCCCGCGCCCACCGAGGGAAGTTTTAACAGCGCAATGTATTGGTCCTTTTTAGCGGGGGTGATACTAAAGACCTTTTCTTCGGCAGTTACGAATTTATGATTATTGAAATAGGTTTTGTAATATACTTTCCCTGCGATGTCAGATTTTAGTACGTAAGTGCTCTCCCACGTCGCAATTTGATTTTCCAAAATTTGCAACGCATCTTTAATGTCGTTCTCTAACTTGAATCGTTGGGCTTGCGATTGACTTCGAATCGTCAAGTACTCTTGCCGCAATTTTTCAATTTTTATCGACAAGTCATTAATGACCGCTGCGTTGTCCAAATCAGCCATTTCTATTCCCAATCTAGCCCGATTAGATTCGTCAAAGGTGGCCTCGGAGACTACTTCTTTGGCTAATAAGCTACTATCCCGTTGAGCGAACTTTTCGGCGTAGGCTTTATCCACGGCCAAAAAGCCAGACTTCTTTTGTAATAAATCAATTTGCTTTTCGTAGGCGGCTATCTGTTTCTTTTTGGACCCCACTAATCGACGGTGCTGGTCCGTTTTTAAAAACGTTTCGTGGGCTTCGACGGCTTTTACCAAATTGACGAAAGCGGGCTGAATATTTCCTAAGGTTAATTTCTTTAAGTGACAAAGCTCTTTACCGAGCATCATAGCAGACCCCTTAGGCTGATTTAGTATTTCTTTAATTAACTGAACATCAGCAGTATTAGCCGAATTTCTGATAATTGCCAAAACCTTGTTAGCTTCCACCACTTCCTCATCGGCCACTTTTAAATCTAGTTCGCCCGAAACCTTAGCAAAAATATCAACGGGTGTAGTTTCGGTCGTAATGGTCAGCGGCGCCGAAATGGTGTCCTTATATTCTAGCAACCAAGCAATAAAGGGCAATAGGAAAACAACAAAAACAATCGCCGTCGTACTGCCATAGATTAACCCTTTGGGTAACTCTTTTTTAATTTTGATTTCTGGTTGATGTGCCATTTGTAAACTGTTCAAATGATTTTTAATCAAGTCCCATCCATTGACGGTAGTACTCCCCTTTTTCCGCCATTAATGATTCGTAAGTGCCCCGTTCGATGATTACCCCATCTTCTATCATAATAATGTGGTCAACGTGTTCAAATAGTTTTAACTTGTGTGTAGCTGTAATGATAGTGCGTCCCGCAAAATGTCGTTCCATATTTTGGATAACTTTCTTGGCCGTGACGTTATCCAACGCACTCGTTGGTTCGTCCATAATCAAGTATTGTGCATTTTTATAGAATGCTCGTGCTAGTAAAATTCGTTGGACTTGTCCCCTACTAAATTGCTTGCCGCCTCTGCCCACCATCGTTTCGACGCCTTTGTCTAAATTTTCAACAATCTTATCCAAGCAGCTCATCTCTATCGCTTCGTACATTCGCTCAAAATCTATTTCTTCCTTTGTTTCTCTGAGCGTTATGTTGTAGCGTAGCGTATCGCTAAACACGAACCCATCCTGAGAAACGAAGCTGCAGTTATCTCGCCAAGTTTTATAGTTTAAGTGGTCGATTCGCTGTTCGCCAATTTTCACAAGACCGTTATCCGCTGTAATGAGTTTCAAAATCAATTTAATCATCGTCGATTTACCACTCCCACTTTTCCCCACTAAAGCAATTCTGGAACCGTAGGGAATATCGAAAGAAACGTTCTTTAAAGTAGGTTCATCTTTATAACCAAAGGAAACGTCTTGAAAAGAAACAGGTTTTTGGTAGGTAATTGTCGGAGCAAACTCGTCGGGTTCGTACTCTTTTTCCGTTTCAGAAGTTACAGCGGACAATCGTCCTAAACTCAATTTTGCGTCCTGCCAGTCTTGTACAAACTGCATAATATCCGTCGTCGGCTTTGCCAACTGTCCCAAAATATACTGAATGGCCAACATAGCACCGAGTGTAAGCGTCCCATTAATGACCGACATAGCCGCCACGAATAAGACCAAAATATCTCGTAATTGGCCAACAATTAGATTGAACCCTTGATAGATTTGGAAAATCCGCATGATTTTTAGGCGATTCAAACCAAATTGGTCTTGAATATAGTGCCAAGTACTGACCTTGTACGTCTCTAAATTATTCACCTTGATGTCGATAACTCCTTCTAGTACTTCCATTAGGTGACTCCGCATTTTGGAACTCACTTTGAAACGGTCGTTATCAATTTTCTCTCGGTAGCGCAAAAAGAACAAATCCCAAAGGATAACGGCGACGAAGGAAACGGCGAAGATGCAACCAATTTTCCAACTGAAAATAAAGAGCACAATTCCAAATACTAATATTTTAAAAACGGCACTCACAAAGTTGACGGAACTAGTGGTCAAGAAAGATTCAATCCGTAGATTATCATTAATATGCTGTATCAGTGCTCCCTGCTTTTTATTACTAAAGAAAAGGTATTGCTTAAAAAGCATTTCGTGTAAATACGTGTTGACTAGCGTAATATTTAGGCGAATACCGATATGTCGCAATAGCCAAAGGCGCAAGAAGTCCGAGACGATGATACCCAAAAACAGAAATAGCTGCCCAATCAACAATAGGTAAATAAAGTCTATATCTTGATGATTAATACCTTGGTCAACTAGTGCTTGTGTGAGGAAAGGAAAGATGAGTTCGAAAAGCACCCAAAGTACTTGCAAGGCAAGTATCTGGAAGATAGCCACCCGATATTTGAGTAGCTGCTTAAATAATCCGCTGAAAGAAGAGATATTTTCGGAAGTCTTGGTCATTTAGTTAGTAGGCTTCATTCGGAATTATATGATAGGATAAGAGTCTGTCGCTTACCGTATTTTAACAGCCCTTGTGATTTAATTGGAGTACTCAAACTCAATTACATTATAAAAATATATTTAATAAAACTGTAAGTTTACATAAAAAGACGGATTTTTTTGACGTAAACAAATCGTCAATTAAAACAAAAAATACATTTAACTATATGATTATCAAATGTTTAAAAATTCAACAACCGTCTAAAAATTGTACACAACAAGAACATTCCTTCTTTAAATTTCTTCGATAATTGACTGGCCGCAGCCTTCTATCCCATCGGTCCATTCCCAAGTTTCGTAGAGTCTTATCTTACCGTTCGGCAATATTTCTGGCTTAGAAGTACAAACGCCTGCTCTAAATTCGTTATCCACATTCCAGTGTTGATAGCTCATTTGAATCGTTCCATCCGCCTCTACGGTCCCCAATAAATTACCTTTAGCAATTCCTCCCCCTTCGTATTTTGCACTGATAATGTGACCTTTTTGCTTATAAAAAAAGGTCGTTTCGTTCGAAACTTCTCCACTACTCGAATTACTCACGGAGCGAAAGGCACGGCCATGGTATGACCATCCTGGTAAACGTTTTTCCATTCTCTAAGTGTGTAGGTGTTGCTAACTGTTCTGGTTAAAAGCAAAATAAATCCCATAAGTGACAAAATCAGTTATGGGATTTAATGCCAATTGTATATTCGTTGACCAATTGGAATTGTTAATAGGATTTCAAAGATAGGAAAAGTAGCCATAGCAACAAAATAAAACCGAAGGCAAATACTTCAAATTGTCTATTTTGAGCACTCTTCAAATGCTAAAAAATAATTATTTATATCTTGTTGTCAATCAATAAAAAACCAATTTAACTAGTAATTAATGTAAAAGAAGAAAATTTCATATTTGTATAGTTAAACAAAACTATGTACTTTTAGGCTAGTTGCTCAGCAAACTACACAATCCGCAATCACCCAAAAAATAGCCTTTTTACGATTACTTACGACTATGAGAAAAGCATTAATTTTAGGAATAGGCTTCCTATTTTCCCTACTTTTTATCATCCCTGGTCGCTATACCTACGTTTGTTTGATTCAGAACAATTGTGGAACAACAATAGCTACTGACGCTGCTGTTCCTTCGCTAAAAATGATGGATGGAGATTCGGCGATTCTGAATGGATACGAACAGTTAACTTACGGACTGGGCAGTATTGCTCCCGATTTAAGTTTGGATAACGAAGCGTTTTTAGACAAAGTAGCTGCCTACATGTTGGCGAATCCAGAGAAAAATTTGACCATCACGGGCCGATACCGCCCTTCCGAGGAGGGGAAAAGTTTCGGGATGTACGAAAATTTGGGTATTGCCCGAGCCAATCTTATTCGAGACTATCTAATAAAGAGAGGTATTCCAATCGAACGAATGAGCTTAGACCACGAAGCTGCTACTTCCGATGATTTAAGTGTTCCCGTCAAATTCAATTTGTTCGTTCCTCGCCCCGAAGATTACAGTGAAGACGGTGGTTTGGTCAAAACGCAATTCCGCTTTGACAATATGACCTTCTCGGATGCCAATTTTGCTTTTAATTCGGCGGAGTTTAAGCCAGGTTCGGCGTTCAACGTATGGGCTGACTCGGTCATTACTTTTTTCGACCTCAACGAGGATAAGTCGCTCCGCATTATTGGCCACACGGATAATATCGGGACGGTCGTTTATAACGAAGATTTGGGACTACGCCGTGCACAATCTGCTAAATCTTTTT
>JBCCQK010000244.1:0-11647 GCA_039024375.1 Bacteroidota bacterium | reverse complement strand
AACGCTTCTGCTCGAAATTGTCAATACTACCGCTCGAAAAAACTTTGTGGACTTTATGGGCTATGTGAACTTTATGATAAAAAATAGTGCTAATTAGTGACCAATAATTGATAATCAACCAACTAAGCCCTATTGCTTCACCGTAAAATAAAACGCAAAATTCTCGTCGTAAAAGCCCCAATTGGAAGGAGACTGCTTTTGGAAAGATTTGTAAAAACCAATACCGTGCGAGACGAACAGACAGCCATTTTTGCGCCGACCTTCAACACCCGTCACCTCTAAAATAGCCAAAATATCTCCCTCTACGGCTACTTTTTCTCGACTTAAATCAAGTCGAATCCAGCGGTGTTCGTCATTATTAATGCCTTGAACTTCAAGGGGTTGTTCGAGTATTTTGTGGGTGATTTCGTTATTCTGGACTTGGTATAATTGTAGCGCTACATTGACGCCGGCGTGTTGATTCATTTTTACATTGAAATTAAAACTCTTCAATATAGACGGGGATAGGTTGCGGAAAATTCGTCCAAATTTGGTACCCGAATTAATTGGACAACCACCCGACGTCGTACCCGTAGCAATGGTTTTTCCTATCTTCCGCCAGTCGCCAACGGGACGAAAAGCGCGCATCATTCGAGTGGGTAAACCCGCCCAAGAAAACTTTTTGTCCGTTTTACTTTCTTCGTGAAAAAGATTGGCATCCGCTAAATCGGCACTGGAAACAAATCGCTCTTTTCGCAATTTTAATTGTCGATGAATAGCCGTTTGCCACGTTGAATTGCTGTTATCTGAATCTTTTAAAAAAGTGTTTTGGGCCAATTGTTGCGTCAGTTCGGGCAATACTTTTCTCATCCATTTTTCTAATTTGTGTTCACTTAAAAACTCCCATTTCCCACCAATTGTCCACAGGTGCAAATTGTCCCCTTCGGCGTATTTTCCCGACCACGAACCGGGCTTTCGTAAATGAAAATGTTGCACGACCGCACCAGCGTGGGGCGCTTTGGTAATAACCACTCGAATGGTTTTTCCAATGTCCCTAAACTGTTCAATGACGACCATGCCGTCGGGGTCAGTTACTTCTATAAAAGGGTAGGTGTCGAAGTAGCGAAAATCGCCGATGGTGCTTACTCTAAATTTACTATTACCCCGTTCCCAAGTGCCAAAACGACCTTGGGGAACTTGTTTAGAAATAGGTTTAGGAATAACGGTTGGCGAAGTTTTCCTTGATTGGACTAACGGACGTTGAAGTGTGGGTAATCTATTAACCGTCGGCGTTCTTTTGATAGCTAGATTGGGCGTCTGAATTTCAGCAACGGGCGTAATAATTGGTCTTTTAGGAATGCTGAGGGATGGTATTTCACCAATAGTATTTTGACTATTCAAGGACTTGGGTAATACACTAGCTAATGTGGGTAACTCCGCCGAAATCGTTTGTACTATTTTACTTTTTTCAATGGGCGTAAAAGCAGATAACCCAACTAATAATCCAACAAACAAAACTGCCCATTGACTTTGCTTCACTTTTGAAAAACGAAATGATTCTTTTCGGAAACTCAAAATCGCTAATACCCTTTGCTTCAACTGCGATATTTGCGCCATGGGTAATGCATATTGGGTAGAGTTGGTACTCGGTTGAGACAGAAATCGGGCGACATTGACTAATTGTTGCGCATAGCGGTCATTGGTTATGCCTAGCCGCAATACTTGTTCGTCGCAGGCTTTTTCTCTTTCCAAAATTTGCCGCTTTTTCATCCACCATACCATTGGATGAAACCAGTAAAAACTAGCACTAACCAAACTTAAAATATGTATCCAATAATCCTTACGTTGAATATGCGCCAACTCGTGAAGGAACACAGTCTCTAACGTTTCCTCAGACCAGTTTAGGGCATAGGTGGGTAATAAAATTTTGGCTCGTCCGAAGCCCCAAGTCATGGGTGTTTTTATTGCTTTGTGATGTAACACCTCAACCGATTTTTTAGATAAAAAAGGGCGTGGAAACGGTTGACTAGCTTTGGACAAGCGGTGGATTTTTAGGATTCCTATCCCCAATCTTGTCAAGCAAAACAACGTGCCGATTAGCCAGAGCATGCCAAGCAGTTGCCAAGGATTGATGGGGGAAAGTAAATTAATACGCTTAGAATTCTTGGAGCGTTTAGATAGATTAGGTGAAATAGATTTTGCAGTATTTGTATTTACAGCTGTTTTGCTTAGCGTAACTTCAAGAGGTGAATTAGCTGTTTCAAGTAGTTGGTTATTAGAATGTTGAGCTGTTTTTTCTGTTTTTAAAATAGGAACTTCGATTGCTACGTTAGGAACTACGTTTCCCAAAAAAGGAAGCAGTATCAATCCAATCAAGGTCAAACTAATAATCCAGTGCCGAAGACTTGCCGATGCTTTTCGACAAGCCAGCAATAGCAGGATAGAAAGGCTGAGCAATAACGTTGCTTTGAGTAGAAGGATAAAAATAACAGTCATGTCGGGTTGTTTTTTAGAATGTTTACGTTGTTTTTGTGAACGCTCTAGTTCAAGTATTTATCCAGATAACCGCTTTCTCTAGCAAATTTCATTGGATTTTCGATACTTAATATATCTGCTATTGCTTTCTTTTTATCTTCTTGTTGGTTAAAATAAGCTTCGGTGATTTTATAACCTATCCAATAGCCCAAATCATTCGGCCTATCATCTTTCCCACTTACCGAATAAAGCCAATCTGTACGGTCGTCTTTCATCATCAAGGACACAAATTCTTTACATAATTTATCTTCATTTTTATTGCCATAATTAAATGGAACCCTATTGATGTGTTCACCAGAAATCAGTTCACCAATAAAATCTGCGCTTCCTTCGATAATGGCTTGTTTTAGTAAATTATTTTCCCCTTGGACTTCTTGTTGAAAGTGAATGAGTTCGTGCGAAATAAGTCCGTTCAATCCATCTAAGTTCTGCAACATTTCCGAGCCAATTAAAAGCCCCTGTTCGGTGACCGTTCCACCCGAAGTAAACATGCCCACCGCAAAGTAAACGGGTGGAAACTTTGCCTTTGGATACCAATATTTCATAGCTGCGTACGATGCTTGCACTTCCTTTTTCTTTGTATTGAGACCAGTGAGTACGGGCTTTGATTTCAAATAATCTTCTTTCCTATTTAAAACTGTTTGATGAAGATAATTGGCATCAATATAGGTGACCAACGGCTTTAGTCCCGCCGAGGCATTGTCAAGATACTGAGCGAATGGGGCAGCACTGCTAGTATCTAATTCTTCAAATGCTCGCCAAAAATTATCATAATCTGTAGTTACAAATTTGGCATTCAAAGGATTATCAGAAAACGCTTCCTGTCCGAAAGCTACTTGGACGATGCCTAATAATAAAATAGTTGCTACCTTTCTCATTTTTTTCGTTTATAGTGATGAAGTTCAGTGTACGCACGATGAAATACGCAGTCATAAGACTTGCTATTTCTTTAATTAAGGAACACGACCTAAATTGAATGTAGTACAAGGCACGACTTACAAAAACCCTGTCATCCTGTACTCCTGTCATCCTGTTTCGCTTTCTGTATCAACTCCTCCAACTCCTCTAACTCCGTCTCGCTCATTTCTGTATCGGGATTATCAATAAACGTAGCGACCGCCTTTGTAATGGACCCGCTAAAAAACGTTTTGAGAACCTGCTGCAAACTTTGCTGACGCACTTCATTGGGCTGATTCACGGGTTGGTAAACGTATTGCTTGCCCCGTTGAAAGTGATTAAGATGTCCTTTTTCTTCCAAAATCCGTAGTAGTGTTCGAACGGTTGTATAACTCGGCGCATCCTCCAATTGAGCGGTGACTTCCTTGGCAGTCATCTGCTGATGCTGAAAAATGAGGTGCATAATCTGTCGTTCTCGACGGCTGAGTTGTTGTAGATTCGGTGATTCCATAATTGCAGTTGTTACTATTTTTAGGTCGTGTTAATTTTTTAACACTTCAAAGGTGAAGACTTTTTTGGGGAATATCAAGTTTTGGTGTTAATTTTTTGACAGTAAACGATATTTGCTTTAATTTTCTATTGCTTATATTTGCTCGAAGCGAATTTTTTCCCATCGCTTTAAAGGGTTTTCTTATAAAAATATTTCTCTTGTTTCTTACAAATTTTTCCGTTCGATACGGAAAAATTTGTTGGGAACGTCTTGCTTAGCGAGTTTTATAAGAAAGCCCTTCATCGCTTTATTACTATTAACAGACAAATTTCATTCAACTCACCTTACCATGTTTGTAAAAAAGAATTTCAAGTTTTCGGAAATCATGTCTTTCACGGGCGGTCATCTAGTATGGATTACTGCTTGGACGCTCGTAGTGATTGGCGTATATGAATATTTTCACTGGGAATGGTTGCACATTCCTTGGTTGCCGCTTTCCGTTATCGGTACGGCCGTTGCTTTCTACGTTGGGTTTAAAAACAACAGTGCCTACGACCGACTGTGGGAAGCGCGAAAAATTTGGGGGGCTATCATTAATTCTAGTCGGATGTGGGGGGCTAACGTTCGGGCTTACGTCAACAATCAATTTACGGACGAAGAGATAGATAAATCTGAAATCCAAGCAATTCACAAACGCTTGATTTATCGACATATTGGTTGGCTCTACGCACTTCGTAGTCAACTGTTGATTCCAACTTCATGGGAACATATCAATCAAAATCGGCACGTGCGAAAGGTAACGAAAAAACGGATGGAGCGCTATGGTACTAACCTGCATCAAGATGGTGTTACGGAAAAGGAACTGGCCGAATTCTTATCGCCCGACGAATTACCTCGGTTGATTAATTATAAAAATACGGCCACACAAATCATCGACCAACAGGCTCAAGACCTAGCAGCGTTACGCAAATTGGATTTAATTGACGATTTTAGGCATACGGCATTACAAAAACTACTGGATGATTTTTATACCCATCAGGGTAAATGTGAGCGTATCAAAAAGTTTCCGTTGCCCCGTCAATACGGTAGTAGCAGTTTTATTTTCGTCGGTATTTTTATTTTTTTGTTACCGCTAGGGATGGTTTCTGAATTCCACAAATTGGGGGAAGGGGCCGTTTGGATGTCTATTCCATTTACTATTTTAGTTGCTTGGGTCTATCTGATGATGGAACTGGTGGGAGATTACTCAGAAAATCCATTCGAGGGCTTAGGCAACGATATACCAATGCACTCCCTTTGCCGAGTCATCGAAATTGATTTGAAACAGATGTTAGGAGAAACGGATATTCCTGCGCCCATTCAGCCCGTTGGTGGGGTTTTGATGTAGTTTGGTTTTTGACGCTGAAGGACGCTACTTCGTTTATGTTGTTTATTATGTTTTCTTTTCTTGCGTGTTCAGGTTGAATGTTTAAGGGGAAACATAAAAATTCATAACTTCAAACAGCGTTATTCAGCGTCAAAAACTAAGCTCTTATAGCCCTAATTCGCTTCTCCAAGTTCACCAAAATGGCCATATTCATGAAGAAAAAAGAACCCACCTTATCCGTTTCGACCATGTCATTGATGAGCAAGAGGGCAGCAATAATGACAAAAGAAAGTAAGGCCATTAGGACGTAGCGACGTTGTTCGGCTTTAGCTGCTAGATGGTACAATCGCTCGCCGTACAACAATACTGCAAAGCAGACGGATAAGAAAATCAATAATCCAATAACACCTTGTTCAACGGCGGTCATTAGGTAGTAGCAGTGGATGCCAGATTGTTCGGGATTATCACTTACGTAAGTAGTAAAACTGAGAACAGTATATTGGGGATAATTTGGATAAAAATTGCCGGGGCCGAATCCAACCCACGGTTTGTCAATGACCATGTGGACGCCCGCTACCCAGCGATAGACCCGTTCCATCGTGGAAATATCTTCTCCTTTGGCCGTCGCTTCCAGTAAATTATCGAATTTGCTATGGGAAATCGTTTTATCAAAATCGGGTGCTAATTCGAGGTACTTGTTGTCTTGAGCCACAAAATTGAGTCCAAGAATGGTGGTGATTAATGCCCCCGCAATTACTATTTTCATTAGCCTAAATCGGACGATGCCATAAGCCCCCGCCGCAATGATTAAACTTACGTAAGCGGCTCTAGTATAGGATAGATAGATGGCTAAAAGCATAAAAGCGATTGCTCCAACTAAAGCCCACCATCGACCCGAAAAGCGGGCGACCCAAGCTGGCGCATACCATAAAAATGGGAAAAAAACCACTAAGATAGCGGCGTAGTTGACGTGATTACGGTAGAATGGATTGAGTACAAAATTGACTTCTTCGAACGAAAAACCTCTACCCGCGTGGCGAATCATGACAACGATAACCGTAAACAATAATGGAAAAAAGACCCATTTAAAGAAGATTTTTAGGTCTTTTTCGGTTTTTAGGAATAGTCCCGCTAAGAAGTAATAGGTGACGACGTACCAAATCTTTGCTAATAAAAATTTGAAAGCAATGACTTTGTCGGTTGCGTGTAAGGCGGTGAACGCTACCCAAACAATGTGTAACAGCAATAGCAAAGTGATGGAATGTTTAAAAAAAGCAGCGTCTAATTTTGGGGCATGGCGTAAAGCGTATAAAAAATAGAGTCCCATTAGCCCAATGACCAATAATTCCGATGGAAAATCAGTGCCGAAACCACCCGGTAACTCTACTTCGGTGGAAAGAGGAATAGTTGCTAATAGAAGATAGAATAACTTTCGAAAGTCCACTACGGCTATGTATAGCCCCAAATAAGCTACGGGTAATCCGAAAAGTGCGTATTCACCTGATAAAATCCCACTTATGATTCCAACGACAATTGTCATCACTAAGCCTACAAAAAGTAGGGTAGTGGGAGATTTTTGTTGATTGGAAAATAGGGAAAGAGTGGACATAAATAATTTTGGGAAACGGATTTTGAGGGGCAAATGTAATCATTTCCACAACGAATTTTACTACAAAAAAGGAATGTGTATTTTTGCAAAAAAGCATTTTTTATGAAAATATTATCACCCAGCCAAGTTCGTGCTCTGGACCAATATACCATCGAAAACGAACCCATCAAATCGATTGATTTAATGGAACGAGCGTCTAGTGCCTTCGTGAAGTGGTTTATCAAGCAATTTCCAGATACGGAAAAATGCCCGATTAAAGTGTTTTGTGGACCGAGGAATAACGGTGGCGATGGGTTGGCAATTGCCCGTTTGCTGAACCGAAAATACTACGGCGTAACGGTTTATGTTTGTCAAATTAGTAGTAATCAAAGCCCCGATTTTAAGAAGAATCTAAAACGCTTACCGAGCCGCCGTGGAGTGCCCGTTATCGAGTTGAGAGATGGAAGTGAACTGCCTACTTTTGAGAAAAAGGCCATTCTAATTGACGCTATTTTTGGGTCGGGGTTGAGTCGCCCCGTTACGGGATATTGGGCAACCTTATTGGAGTATTTGAATCAGCAAAAAAATACTAAAGTGGCCGTAGATATACCTTCGGGACTATTTGCTGAAAAACCGACGACTAGTACCAGTATTTTAGCGGATTACACACTGAGTTTTGAATTGCCCAAATTAGCTTTTTTGCTACCCGAAAATCAAGACCGAGTGGGTAAAGTTTTTATTCAGCCCATCGGTTTGCATCCTACGTTTATTCGGCAAGAAAAAACGGACAAATTGCTGATTACCAAACCAATGGTCGCTTCTTTTTTTAAAAAAAGAGCAAAGTTTTCTCATAAGGGAACGTTCGGTCATGCTTTACTTTGGATGGGCAGTAAGGGTAAAATCGGAGCGGCCGTTCTAGCGACCAAAGCCTGTTTGCGCAGTGGAGCGGGATTGACAACCGTTTACGCCCCCGAATGCGGTTATAATATCCTGCAAATCAGTTGCCCCGAGGCCATGACTTTAATGGATAAAGATACGGATTTTTTGACGAATATTCCCGATTTAACGAGTTATAAAGCCATTGGATTAGGCTGTGGAATTGGTCAAACCGCTGCAACTGAAAAAGCCCTTTTTAAATTAATTCAGACAGCGACGATTCCTTTGGTTGTGGACGCAGATGCGCTGAATCTTTTGGCAAAAGCACCCGAGGCATTGTCGAATCTACCAGCTAACAGTATTCTAACTCCTCACCCTAAAGAATTTGAACGCCTTTTTGGAAAAGCAGACAATGATTTCGACCGATTGGTTTTATTGAAAAAACAAGCTACACAACTCAACTGTATCATCGTTTTAAAAGGGGCTAATACTTGTATCGCCATGCCTAACGGAAATTTATACTTCAATTCAACGGGTAATCCTGGTATGGCGGCGGGTGGAAGCGGCGATGTGCTGACGGGTATTTTAACGGGCTTGTTGGCGCAGGGGTATTCACCTAAAGAAGCGGCTATTTTAGGGGTGTATTTGCATGGGGTGGCGGGGGATAAGGCAGCAGAAGTAAGTGGACAAGCTGCTTTGATTGCGGGGGATTTGGTAACTTATTTAGGGAAGGCGATGTTAACTTTAGGGTGCTAGTCGAGTTAGATTTTTTTTAGTAAATTTAGCTAATATTTGACCCCGTACAAAAAGAAATAGTAAAATGGATACAATAAAAAAATATCAAAATGCTATTGTAGATTTTCTGACTTCCTATGCCAAAGAGGTCTATGGAAGCGACCCATCGGGAATAACCACTCAAGTAGTTTTAGACAGAGAGCATTACCATTATTTATTGCTAAGAGTAGGTTGGGCCGATAACAGACATTCACACTTTTGCCCCTTTCATTTTGACATCATTAATGACAAAGTCTGGATTCAAGTGAATAATAGCGAAACAATGGTTGCCGATGAATTAATGAAGAGAGGCGTACCAGCGTCGGCTATTGTATTGGCTTTTCATCGAGAGGATATGCGACAATACACCGGGTTTGCCGTTACTTGATACCCAACCAAGACTACTCTAAAAAATCGTAACTACTTACTACTCTACTATTTAAAACGCCAAAACAGTCAATGCTACTACTCGAAATAGTCAGTACTACCGCTCGAAAAAACTTTATGGACTCTATGAACTGTGTGGACTTTATGGTAAAAAGAGTGCTAAGTAGTTACAAAAAATCAAAAAACTCCGAAGACAACCCACTCTGACTCGACGTCTCCACTGCTTCCTGTTCCAATTTCGTCAAATCTCGATTTTTAACGTGTTTTTCTAACCATTGGTCTTGTTCCCAAAGCATGTGTAAAATGGATTCTTTCGCAGCGTAGCTGTGGCTTTCTTTGGGCAGCATCACCAAACGTACCGTAGCACCTAAGCCTTTTAATGCATTAAAATACCGTTGACTTTGCATCGGATAGGTTCCCGAGTTATTATCGTCTTCGCCGTGGATAAGTAGCAGTGGCGTTTTCATCTTATCGGCGTGCATGAAGGGAGACATTTGGTGATATACTTCTGGGGCTTCCCAATAAGTGCGTTCTTCTGCTTGAAAACCGAAGGGTGTTAGCGTTCGATTGTAGGCACCGCTTCGGGCAATGCCCGCCGCAAAAAGATTAGAGTGGGTCAGCAAATTGGCCGTCATAAAAGCACCGTAGGAATGGCCGCCAATGGCGACTCGTTGGCGGTCGATGTACCCTAAATTGTCCACTGCATCGATGGCGGCTTTGGCATTGGCGACCAGTTGCTTGATAAAAAAATCGTTGGGTTCATCCTTTGATTCTCCGACGATAGGAAAGGCGACATCGTCCAAAATAGCATAGCCTTTCAATACCCAATAGAGGGCAGAACCGTAAAACGGGAAAGTGAAGTCATTGGCCGAAGCCGTTACTTGTCCCGCACTATTTTTGTCCTTAAATTCACGTGGATAGGCCCACATGATGAGGGGTAACTTTTCTTTCTTTTTTCGGTCGTATCCGACGGGTAAGTACAACTCAGCGGAGAGTTCTACGCCATCGGGACGTTGGTATTTAATGATTTCTTTGTGGACATCCTGCATGGCCGAAAAGGGGTTCTCAAAATGGGTAATTGGAGTCAACGTACCCGTCAGTACATTTCTGAAAAAATAATTGGGATAATCGTTTTTGGATTCCAATCGAGTCAGATAAACACCCTTTTTGACGTCCATTGCTGAAAGAATCCGTTCCCGTTCTTGATTGTCCTCGGATTGATATAATCGCTTGGTAGTCTGTTTTTTATAATTATAGCGGTCGATAAACGGGCGCACTCCGGTTTCTGAATAACCCGCACCGATTCTGTACAAATAATCGCCGTTGATGTCCAAGACTGCTCTACCAAATTTGTTTTCTTTCCGAACAAAAGTACCGGGGTCATTATAGCGGTCTTGATAATTTCTATCTCCTAATAAAATGGGTGCTTGTTCTGCATCGGAGGGATTAAAAAGGTACATTTTTTGGTTCCGAGTATTCCACCAACGGTCATAAGCAATGGCCATTTGGTCGGTTCCCCAATCAATGTAACTGAAACGATTTTGCGTTTGAATCAACAGTTGTTTTTTTCCCGAAAAGGGAACTGATAAAGTATAAACAGCGTCTCGAAAAGGTACTGTTTCGGCGGGGTCGCCACCGTCCAAGGCTTCCGTCCAGTAGAGACTAGCGGGTTGGTCGGCCCGCCAATAGACGTTTCGCATTCCTTTGCGAACCGCCATAAATCCTTTTGGTAAATCTTCAATCAGTGGTACTTCTAAAATCATTTTTATGGTTCGCCCATCTTTATTGACCAACTCTGTTCGGAAAGGAAAACGGTGGAAAGGAACTAAATAGGAATAGGGGCGTTGGATAGTGCTGACTAAATAATAATTGCCGTCGGGAGAGGCGAAGACGCTTTTGTAAATGGCTTTTTCTCGCCACAATTTTTTATTTCCCTGTAAGTCCACCACGTACAAAGTAGCGTGCGTCAATTGGTCAAAATTGTGTTCGTCCTCCTTGTTTTTTAGTAAATCTTGATAGGTCCTATTTTGGGCTTTTTGACCTTCGTTGATGGAGACAGTTGGTCCCGTTGGCACACTTGAATGGGCATCAATGAGCGGTTGTCGGTCATTGGGTAAATAACGGACTAATAAAGATTGATTGTCTTTACGCCAGGAAATAGGACTGCCCAAATTAGCATTCAAATCAGCAGTAGTAATGCAAAAAGCACGGCTTTCCCCCAAGTCTAATATCCACGCTTCGACTCCTTTTTGAGTCGTATTCGTAAAAGCCATCTTCATTTCGTCGAACGACCAACTGAAATTGGATAGTTGCGCATCGGTTGGTAATCCTTTAACCTCTAGTTCTTCCCCTTTTCCAATATCCAGAATTTTGACGGAATAATAATAGCGCTGCCGACTCGAAATATTGGTCGTTGGGTTGATGCGAAGTCCCGCTAAGCGCAGTTCTTTTTCAGAAAGTTCGCTGATAGATTTATAAATGTTTCTGAACAGTAAAATGGCTAGCGTCCCTTTAGAATTCATACGCACCAGTGGAGGAAGTGGTGCTTCCACTAAATCCAAAATTTCGTCCGTTGGTTTTTGGTAGGATAAATCATCTATTTGGCTCATAGAATAATACAGTATTCAACAACTTGCGTTTATTTTTAGTAGGCGACAGTCAACTACAAGAGTAGTGAAGGTAGGTTTTTTACTTGATTCGAAGGTAATTGTTTGAAAATTAATTACTTATTTATATTAAAAAAATAATTTTGTTT
>JBCCQK010000243.1:0-11723 GCA_039024375.1 Bacteroidota bacterium | reverse complement strand
TTTGAAAAAAGAAAATAAGTTGAAGTGGAGAAATATATCGAAATATTTCTATCGTATTTCCGACAAGCGACAATCACTTTTTTATACGTTTTTTAGTATAGTATTTGCCATACAACATCCTTAACCGAACCCAAATCCTATGTCCGATATTTGGCAGTATTTCCAAAGTCTTTTTCAGAAAACAGAAGAGAGTTCCCAATCACAACCTCTTTTACACGATAACATCGAGCGGAGTAATACGGAACTATTGGACTACGAAACTTGGAAGTCCTCTTGGGTCAAAGGGCAACTATTGCAATGGATTCAAGAGCAGTACGGTACCTTTTTGAAAGAAGGAACTCCTAATGACCAAAGTATTCTTTTTTTAGATACGCCTTCCTCCAAAGGGTTCGCCATCCAGTTTTTTAAATTGCGCTACAACGCCAAAGAAATTCACCATCTTTTTGACTATTTTAAAGAAAAGATTCTGTTGCTCGACTACAAAGCGTACAGTTCCGACGTCCGTACTTACACCAAAGGGTCAATTGTCGAATCCTTAGCACGACACTATTTGAAACCTTCCCTAAAAAATATGCTGGGAAACCCACCTTTTAATCAAGAATTTGGTAATATTAGCATCGAATTAATTTGTCAAGACGATTCGCCCAAAACCCTACGGTTTAGTGCCACTACTTATCACGACCGTTCTTATCAAAAACCCAAACATTTCGGAGAATTGATGCGGCATTTGGTGAATTAGTTCCTCAGAAATAAGTTCAAGCTAGCTAATCAAGAGTCAAAAGTCAGATAAGTGACAGGTGTCAATTCTGACTTCTGATAGTCCGTACGGACGGTCTGACTTCTGACCTCTCTTGTCCACTAATTACGAATCACTATACCACCGCCTTGCAAGACACTTACCGACATAAAGGACTGCGCAAAAGATTGATTGATACGCTTCGAGAAAAAGGAATTGGGGATGAGCGAATTTTACGTGCTTTCGATTCGGTGCCCCGACATTTCTTTTTGGACAAGGCCTTCGAAGAATGGGCCTATACTGATAAAGCGTTTCCCATCGGAAACAAACAAACCATTTCCCAACCCTTTACCGTCGCTTACCAAACGGATTTATTAGAAGTTGAATCAAAGGATAAAGTCCTAGAAATTGGTACGGGTTCGGGCTTTCAAGCAGCCATTTTGGCAACTTTGGGTGCACGCGTATTTACGGTTGAACGGCAGCAATTTTTGTATCAAAAGACGGCAAAACTTTTAAAAAAATTGGGCTTTAAAAGTATTCGAACTTTTCTGAAAGACGGCATGAAGGGGCTGCCCGAATTCGCTCCTTACGATAAAATTATCGTCACCGCCGCCGCCGATGAAATCCCTACCACTTTGTTGAGTCAACTTAAAAATGGAGGAATTTTAATCATTCCCATCGGACAACGTAGGCAGCAAATGTGCAAAATCATCAAGGTCTCCAAAAGCCAGTACCAACGGATGTATTTGGATTATTTTAAGTTTGTTCCTTTGTTGAAAGGCTTGAACAGAGAAATGGAGTAGTGGTAGCAACGATGAACTATAAGAAAAGCGATAAAAATAAATGTTCAATTCGTCGAAGTATTCGTTAAATAAACGGTTCATTTAAAGTGTTTTAATGAATGCTTCGACTCAAAAATTGAGCATTTATTTTTATCTTTCTTAAACTACGAATGATGAATTTTCGGACGCTTATTCCCATCCAACAGTCGCCTTTTTCCATTGATTATCACACCCCCATTTTAAGTATTGGTTCCTGCTTTGCCGAAAACATTGGGCAACGATTGCACACTCACCACTTTCCTATTTCACGTAATCCTTTTGGTATTTTATACAATCCGATTTCTATTGCGCAAGGGCTGTCCATGCTGAAGAGCGAAGTAGAATTATCGCCCGATTCTCTCTTTTATCACCAAGAATGTTGGCATCATTTTGACTTTCACAGCACCTTCTCCAATGTGCAACAAACAACGGCACTTCAAGCGATGCGGCAAAGCTTAATAGAAGAGCGTTCTTTTTTGGAAAAAACGGAAAGATTGCTACTCACTTTTGGTACAGCTAACGTTTTTGTTCACCAGAAGAGTCAAATAGTTGTGGCCAATTGTCATAAATTACCCACTTCCGATTTTGTAAAAAAGCGACTGACTATCGAAGAAATTGTAAAGGCTTTTGCTTCAATTCTACAAGACTTAAAAGAACGTTGTCCAAATTTGGAAGTGATTTTGACCGTAAGTCCCGTTCGACACGTCAAAGATGGCCTGCTGGAAAATCAACGGAGTAAAGCGACCCTTTTACTAGCCATAGAACAATTGGCTAATCAATTCAATTTTGTCCATTATTTTCCTGCTTACGAATTGGTATTAGACGATTTAAGAGATTATCGCTTTTTTGAAAAAGACTTGGTGCATCCCAACGATATGGCCATTGACTACGTTTGGGACTATTTCAAAAAGACCTATGTTTCCGAAGCTACCCAACAGTTGTTGTCCCAAATCCAATCGGTAGTCCGTGCTAGCCAGCATCTTCCTTTTCAACCTACTACTAATGCTCACCAGCAATTTTTAGCCAATCAATTAGAAAAAATCGCTAAACTAGAAAAACAATATCCATTTTTGAGGCTTTCAACAGAGCGAGCGATTTTTTTGTCGCAACAACAGAAAAATGATAAATGATAGACAGCTTGCTCGTATGGGGTGAACGATTGACGATAAGTACTGTAGGAATTTTCGACTCTGGAGAGTCGAGTTACTTTTAACAATGAATGACTAATTTTCGACTCTGGAGAGTCGAGTTACCTTTAACAATGAACGAGAAGAAATATTTTGCGCAACTGTTGGAGCAAGTATTAGCGGAGAAGAAGGCGGATTTCGAAGCGTACAAACAATTGATTGCTAATCTACCTTTGGAAGAACGGAAGCAACAAGGCTTTACGTGGCACCCACTAAATGTGGTGAAGATTGGCTATACAATTGGCGAACGCTCCTTTGTTATTGTAGAAAAAACTTCCGAAACGGACGCTCCTCGGCAATTTCGAGCAGGTAAGACGGTACGCCTTTTTAGCTTGACACCGGGCGCCCATAAGCCAGAACGCATGGGCGTCATTAACTACATCAAGGACAGAAAAATGAAGATTGTCCTTAATGCCAAAGATTTGCCAGAATGGTTGAGCCAAGGGAACCTAGGGGTTGACTTGCAGTTCGACGAGCGGACGTATTTAGAAATGGAAAAGGCCATTAAACTAGTCACAAAGGCTAGCCGAGACCGATTAGCTGAATTGCGCAGTATTTTATTGAATAAAACGGAAGCAAGATTTCTTCGAGGGCATCCCATTACTATTCCTTCCCTAAATGATTCTCAGAACAAAGCGGTCAACCAAATCTTAGCAGCGCAGGATGTAGCGATTATCCACGGACCACCCGGGACGGGTAAGACGACCACAATTGTACAAGCCATTAAACAATTAATCAAAACCGAAAATACCGTTTTGGTCTGTGCTCCCAGTAATGCCGCGGTGGATTTATTGACGGAGAGAGTTGCCGAACAGGGGCTTTCCGTTGTTCGATTGGGCAATATTTCGAGAGTGGACGACACCATTTTGAACCATACTTTAGAAGCACAACTGGCGGCGCATCCCGAAAGTAAAAACATTAAAAAAGTAAAAATACAGGCCGCAGAAGCCCGAAAAAAGGCAGGAAAATTCAAACGAAAATTTGGTGGTAAGGAAAGATTAGAACGCCGTAATTGGTACCAAGAGGCTAGAGAATTGACTGCTTGGGCCAACCAATTGGAAGACCGATTGATTGACCAAATATTGGACGGTGCCAATGTCATTACCTGTACGTTGGTTGGCGCCAATCAAAAAGTGCTCGACAAACGTAAGTTTCGCACTGTCTTTATCGACGAAGCGGCTCAAGCCTTAGAACCTGCGTGTTGGATTCCCATTATCAAGTCGAGTAAAGTAGTCTTTGCGGGTGACCCGTTTCAATTGCCGCCAACGGTTAAATCGGCGAAATCTAAAAAGGAAGGCTTGCATATTACCTTGGTGGAAAAAGCTTTGGAATTTTTGCCCCATATCAGTTTTCTCAATGTGCAATATCGTATGCACGAAGCTATCATGGGATTTTCCAATCAGCAATTTTACGAAGACGCCCTAGTTGCCGCCGATTCGGTCAAACAACATACTTTAGCCATTGACCGTAGCCAACCCGTTGTTTTTATAGACACGGCTGGTTGTGGCTTCGAAGAAAAAGTGAATCCCGAATTTCAGAGTCGCTACAATCCCGACGAATTTCAAATTCTTTGCGAACATCTTTACCAAGTTGTTACTGCTTACCAAAATGCCGAACTGCCCTTTCCAAACATTGGAATTATTTCTCCCTATCGAGAACAGGTCATTCACATGAGGAATCAAGTGCTGGAAGACGAAAAATTATCCAATTTACCTTTGGTCATCAATACTATTGATGCCTTTCAAGGGCAAGAGCGGGATTTGATTTACATTTCGCTAGTACGGTCGAATGGAAAAGGAGAAATCGGTTTTTTGAGGGACTATCGACGGATGAACGTGGCCATGACGAGGGCTCGGAAGAAGTTGGTCGTACTGGGGGATAGCGCAACGATTGGGATGGACGCTTTCTACGGCGATTTTTTAGATTATTGCGACAAAGTGGGGGAGTACAAGACGGCTTGGGAGTATATGCAATAAAACCTCTGCGAACTTTGCGCGCTCTGTGTGCCCTTTTTTTAAACTTGCTCCCGCTTTTCATCTTTCCACAAGTTTTTCAACTATGCTCAAAGCAACTTTTCAAAAATATACTTTAGTTTTTAAACAGGCGAGTGGTACCTCTAGGGGGGTCCTACGTACTAAAGATTCTTGGTTTATTTATCTAAAAGATACCGACCGACCCAATATTATCGGCATCGGAGAGTGTGGTCTATTGCGAGGTTTGAGTGTAGATGACCGCCCTAGTTACGAAGCCAAAGTAGCAGAAGTTTGTCAATCTATTGAGCAGCACGAATATTGGTTATCAGAGGGGTTAATGGAGTTTCCATCGATTCATTTTGGTTTAGAAATCGCCCTAAAAGACTTAGCTAATGGAGGAAATAGGTTACTTTTCTCGTCAGATTTCACGGAACAAGACCAACCCATTGCCATCAATGGCCTCATTTGGATGGGTACTAAAGATTTTATGTTTAGGCAAATAAAAGAAAAGCTAGCGGCGGGATTTGACTGTATTAAATTAAAAATTGGCGCTATCAATTTCGACGAAGAATTGGCGCTACTGAAGTATATTAGACAGCAGTTTTCTGCTAAAGAAATCGAAATTCGAGTAGACGCCAACGGTGCTTTTTCGCTTGACAATGCTTTGGAAAAATTAGAAAAACTGGCTTCCTACGAGTTGCATTCCATTGAACAACCTATCCGACAGGGACAACTACAAGAAATGGCGGAACTGTGCCAAAAAACACCGTTACCTATCGCTTTAGACGAAGAACTGATTAGCGTTTTTGCATTAGCAGACAAACGAAAAATTATCGAAACAATTCGACCACAATACCTTATTTTTAAACCTAGTTTTATTGGTGGTTTCAAAGGAACGCAGGAATGGATTGACCTTTGCGATGAATACAATACGTTTTGGTGGATGACCTCCGCTTTGGAATCCAATATTGGATTAAATGCCATCGCACAGTGGACGGCGACTTTAGATAACTCGTTGCCACAAGGACTCGGAACAGGACAGCTTTATACTAATAATATTGATTCGCCGTTGACGGTTAAAAACGGACATATTTTTCATCAAAAAGGGCAGGAGTGGGACTTGAGTTTGTTAGATATTTCTTTTGACTTCTAAGTTAATAGCTTAACAAATAGTCGAATATGATTGACCTTAGCTTTTTTGACAGGTCATACGACTCCGCATTCATCGGAGATTTCAAGATGAACAGGATTTTGACTTTTGATACTTTATTATTACGCATATACGAGGTTTTCTTTTTGACACTAATGGACGCCTAATACTTTATACTTCATAACTTATACTTCATATTTTCCCAATGGCTTTCCGAAGTACCTACTTTTCAATTATTCTCAACGGCGTTCAGTACAATAAAGCGCAAATTGTCGAAAGACGATGGGTAGCAGATTTGTCCTTTTCTAATCCAAAAGAGACCGATTGGATAGACCGATTACAAGCATTCTTACTGGATTGGATAAGCGAAGAAGAAACCATAAAAGTGCAAACTTCGGGTTCGACGGGTACGCCAAAACAAATCATGCTGTCCAAAGAAAGGATGTTGAATAGTGCCTTTATGACAGGAAAGTATTTTGATTTTAAAAGTGGTCAAAAAGCACTATTGTGCCTGCCTTGCGACTACATTGCGGGAAAGATGATGGTCGTTCGTGCTCTGGCTTGGGGACTCGATTTGCAACTAGTACCACCGTCGGGTAATCCAATGGAGACAATTAACGAAGCTATTGATTTTGCTGCGATGGTACCGATGCAGGTGCAAAACGTTTTGGAAAAAACGCCAAAAAAATTTCAACTCATTCGACAGCTAATTATCGGTGGCGGTAAAGTGAACGATGCACTTCTAAGGCAACTTCAGAACATACCAACTGCTTGTTTTGCTACGTACGGTATGACGGAAACGATTACGCACGTAGCCATCAAAGTTTTAAATGGCCCAAAAAAAACGAATCATTTTGAAGCCTTGAATCTAATTGAGTTTTCGCTGGATAATCGCAACTGTCTGGTCATTGATGCTCCTAAATTGAATCCCGAAAAAGTGGTTACCAATGACATTGTAGCCTTGAGAAGTCCACAGGTTTTCGAATGGTTGGGTCGATTTGACAATGTTATCAACACAGGTGGAGTAAAAGTATTTCCAGAAAGAATTGAAGAAAAAATTGGCTCATTACTGTCCAAAAGATTCTTTATTACGAGCCTTCCCGACAAAAAACTAGAAAATAAAGTAGTCTTGATAGTAGAAGATAGCCCATGGAAAACAGAAAAAGTAAATGCGTTAAAAGCTGGTTTAAAGCCTATTCTATCAAAATTTGAATACCCCAAAGAAATTCATTTCCTAGCGACCTTCAAAGAGACACCTACCAAAAAAATTCAGCGGAATCGAACAAAAAAGAATTTAGAGAAGTTTAACTTATAAAACTTTCAGAAAATTTTGAAAATTTGTATGTTTGTATTGGCTATCTAGTTCTGCTGGTGGCTATTTACAGATGGTAGTTCTAAATCATCTCGGCTGAAAATTATATACTGTGAATATATCAATTCCACTAACAGACAAGGAAACATTTGCGCTCTATCGGTTACCGAACGAGAAAGACCACTTTTTGGTGAGCCAAGAAGATGGTCAATATAGCTTGTACGATAACCACACCTTCGACCAAAAAGGATTTGTTTTTTATCCGTTTACCCGTTCTAGTGGAAAACCTAGTGTTTTTATTAAAGCTGATACAGTACTCCAAAACCCAGTTATTCGTTTTCATTCTACTCACCAGAATTTAACGCATTCTATTTCTAAGACCACCTATATTCACAAGGTTAATCAATTTATTGGTGCGACAAAAGCTAGATTCAAGAAACTTATTTTTTCAAGAATCAAGAAAATCGACACTGCACCTGGTAATCTTTTTCGTCTTTTCGAGGCCTTGAAAAAGAGCTATCCTTCTGCTTTCGTTTATTTGGTTAACATTGCTAATGAAGGCTGTTGGATTGGAGCAACGCCCGAGATTTTATATACTCAAAAAAGAGTGGCTAAAACAATGGCACTGGCGGGGACGCAAGTCGATTTGGGATTACCGCTAGATGAGGTACAGTGGGGTAGAAAAGAAATTGAAGAGCAATCCATCGTGGAACGCTATTTTCAAAGAATTCTGACCAACCGAGGTGTTCATTTTCGTAAGTCAAATCGAGAAACGGTCAAGGCAGGAAACGTGCTGCACCTACGTACTAATTTCACCTTCAATCCGAAAGGAAAGGTATTCGAGTTAGTTTCGGACTTACATCCAAGTCCTGCCGTTTGTGGGGTCCCGAAGCACTCAGCGAAGGACTTTATCATTAAGCACGAACCTCATAATAGAGACTATTACTGCGGTTTCTTGGGTCCCGTCAATTTGCAGGGACAAACGGATTTGTACGTCAATCTTCGATGTATGCAAGCGATGAAAGATGGGTTTGCACTGTATGTTGGTGGAGGAATTTTGCCCGACTCCGACCCCGAGAAAGAATGGGAAGAAACAGAGATGAAGGCAAAAACACTGTCTAGCGTCATTGAAAAAGTATATTTGGAAGAGTTTGTGTAAACTTGTTTGAGTTTTGATAGTTACTCTACCTTTAGAGATTTAACCATCCGTCCGCTCTTCTTAATCCACAAAATGCTTTCAAACAAACCGCACATTAGAAACCTCGTCGAGATTTGCGCTCAAAAAGGCATTCAACAGGTTGTTATTTCTCCAGGTTCCCGTAATGCACCTCTTGTTATCTCCTTTAACGAACATGTTCAGTTCAATTGTTTGAGTATCCCCGACGAAAGGGTAGCGGGCTTTTTTGCACTGGGTATTGCTCAACAAACTCGAAAACCCGTCATTATTACCTGTACCTCGGGTACTGCTTCCCTCAATTTTGCACCCGCCATCGCAGAGGCCTTCTACCAAAAAGTTCCTTTGCTTGTTTTGACCGCTGACCGCCCCGTAGAGTGGATTCATCAAGGAGAAGGACAGTCGATTGCGCAACGAAATGTTTTTGCTAATTACGTTAAAAAAAGTTACGAACTGCCGCAAGAGGTGACGGATAGAGATGAACTTTGGAGTGCTAATCGAATCATTTGTGAAGCCATTGATAAGACTACCGAAGGGTGGGGGGGGCCCGTTCATTTGAACATTCCTTTTCGAGAACCGCTTTATGATAAAGCAGACTACAGTCAACAATCTTTGCCTAAAATAATCGAATCCACCGTCTTTGAAAAAAAACTAAATGATAAAACACTAGTAGAACTGGCCGCAATTTGGCAATCGACTCCCAAAAAAATGATTTTGTGCGGTGCGTTGCCGATAACTGATAAGTCAGAAAGTCAACTGCTTACTTCTCTTTTAGCAACTTTGAATCAAGATAGTTCCCTAGTTGTTTTTTCAGAAATAACTAGTAATTTAAAAAACCCTACATTTTTTGGTAGTTTTGACAGCCTACTCAGCACCGTTGAACAATCAGAATCCGAAGATTTTGCACCCGATTTACTAGTAACGATTGGTGGTTCTTTTATTTCAAAAAGAATCAAACTGTGGTTACGTCAGTTTTCTCCGAAGGCACACTGGCACGTGGAGAATATCGACTATCATGTTGATACGTTCCAAGCATTAACTAAGACTATTAATATTTCTCCCGTAACTTTTTTCCAGCAATTAGTAACTAAAATTCAAAATACTAAAAAAAATATATTGAAAATTGGTGAGCAAAAAAGTTATCAACAACTGTGGATAAATCGAGCTAAAAATGTTAGGAAAGCACACGAAAAGTTTCTAAAAAAAGTAGCTTGGTCGGATATCAAAGTTTTTGATATGTTACTTCCAAACCTACCCGAAAAAACTAATCTACACCTAGCGAACAGTACGCCCATCCGCTACGCACAACTATTTCCTTACCGTTCAGATATTCGATACAATGCCAATCGAGGGGTTGCGGGCATCGACGGTTCCACCTCCACGGCCGCGGGGGCCGCTCACATTACTCAATTACCAACAACCATTATAACGGGGGATATTTCTTTTTTTTACGATTCGAACGCCTTTTGGCACCACCATTTATCCGAACATTTACGCATCGTTCTAATCAATAATAGTGGTGGCAATATTTTTCGGTTCATCAAAGGTCCCGATACAACCGACCAATTATCCGATTATTTTGAAGCACACCACCAACGAAGTGCCGAATATGTTGCCAAAACATTCAATTTAAACTATTTTGTGGCCACAAACGAGGAATCGTTGGCACAACTACTGCCAACCTATTTTGCGCCTACCGCTAATCAACGGCCTAGTATTTTGGAAATACAAACCCCTCGGATGGATAACGCTTCAATTTGGCGGCAGTACTACCAATATTTAAAAAAAACACCTAAACGAAAAACATGGAGCAAAACTGGAAAGATAAAGCAGTAGCGGTGAGAAAAGGAGAAGAACTAGACAAAGTGGCCTTAAAACAATATTTTGATGAACATTTACCCCAATTTTCGGGCGACTTAAACATCAAACAGTTTCCTGGAGGTGCTTCCAATTTGACCTATGCCGTGGATATTGGTGATAAAAGATTGGTCTTGCGACGCCCCCCTTTTGGACCAAAAATTAAGTCCGCACACGATATGTCTAGAGAGTACAAGTTATTTTCTAGTTTGATTGATTCTTACTCGAAGGTACCCAAACCTTTACTTTTTTGCGAAGATGAATCTATTATCGGCCGTGAATTTTATGTCATGGAGCGCGTGGAAGGCGTAATTCTACGGGCAGGTATGCCCAACGAGATGCACCCCAATCCTGAATTAATGAACAAAATTGCCCATTCGCTGGTCGAAACAATGGTCGAGTTGCATCAGGTGGACTACGAAGCAGTGGGGCTAGGTAATTTAGGAAAACCCAAGGGATACAACGAACGTCAAGTGACGGGATGGACGAAACGCTATTTTAACGCTAAGACGGATGAAGTGCCAGAAATTGAAAAAGTGAGTTATTGGTTAGCCAATAATCTACTCCCAGAATCAGATAGTTGCCTAATTCACAACGACTACAAATACGATAACGTGGTGTTAGATAGTTCCGATTGGAGTAAGATTATTGCTATTTTGGATTGGGAAATGTGCACGTTGGGCGACCCATTGATGGATTTAGGGACATCTCTTTGCTATTGGACAAATCCGAATGACCCAGATTGGATAAAAAAAATTTCGCTTAGTCCAACAACGTTGCCCGGTAATCCAACTCGTGGAGAGATTGCCGAAATCTATGCTAAGATAAGTGGTAGAAACCTAGACAATATTATTTATTGTTACGTCTTTGGGCTTTTTAAAATCGCCGTTGTTATCCAACAGATTTACAAGCGCTACAAGACGGGACATTCGACCAATCCTAAATTCGCCCACATGAATCACGCCGTGAAAGGATTAAGTGTGATGGCTTGGCAAGCAGTACAAAAAAATCGAATGGAGGATTTGTTTTGATTGTACATTGAGCAGTTGAGTAACCTCTTTTCTAACCAATTTCTATTCACTGACCACCTTTTTCCTATTCTTCCTTTTGTTCAACAGTTTTCTAATCCAATTAGGAACAATAATGACTCCCGCAAACAAGTAAGCATAGTAAGTCAAACCTCTCCACATAAAAGCGATAATCAAAGAAATGCCAACGGGAACGTAATCACTCAAAAAACCACCAAAGACAATTTCCGCAAAACCCGCTCCACCAGGAGTCGGTGAGAAAGCCATAATGACGAACATGGTTTCCAATCGAGCGTACAATCGAGCTTGTGTAAAAAAATCAACGAGCGTTGTATCGACAATGGCAATGATTAAGCAGTTCAATAATAAAAAACGACAAGACCATGCCGTGGCGGTTGATAAAAAAGCAGCAATGTGAACGGACCATTTTTCCTGTTTCATTTCCTTCGATGCAACGACTAAATCATTCCCCAACTTAGTAGCAT
>JBCCQK010000242.1:0-11758 GCA_039024375.1 Bacteroidota bacterium | reverse complement strand
CCCCAAATGGGGCTTGGCGTCTTAGATGCAGCGCATCGACAACCTTTGTATTCACTTTTTTAAACTATTTTTCTTATCAGAGGTGCAGCGCACCGTCCACATTTGTGTGCTAACTAATTTTATAAGAAAACCCTTCCGCAAGAACGAAATTGACCACTACGTGAGGGTTTTTTACAGCATGCTCAAACCTACGCTAACACCAAAAGGAAAAGCAGCATTTTCAAACTTATTTGAGACTTTTCATAAGTAGCAGTAGGGTCAGTTCGATTGTCTAAGCGCAACACTGACCAGTAAGGGAAAAATCAAATTCACTCGTTTTTAATGGTAATCGTTTGCGTATCTATTCAGAATAGAGATTAGAGACCATTACATTGAGAGAAAAGAGACCTAGCATAGGTGAATTTCAGTTCATTGTAGTCAAAATTAGCCAAATAAACGACTGATGAATCTCTATTCCCTGTTCTCTCCTCTCGGTTCTGAACAATTACAAAAATCTTACCTAGAACACATGAAAAATAAAAGACGACAATTCTTAAAAACTACTGCTTTAACGGCTGCCGCCGCTCCCATTTTAGGCTGTGCTAGTGCCCAATCAACCGCCAAATCGGTCACACCAAGCGACCGATACAGTAAATTAGATGCCGCTTTAGCGCAACCCGTTTTGAAAAAAGAGCTTTTCGCCGACCCTGTAATGATTGAGTCGGTAGAATTGTTGAAATACAAAAAAAATTACATTTGTCGAGTTCGTTCTACGGACGGAGCGGAAGGCCTGTCGGTGTCTAATAATGCACAAATTCAACATTTTTACCCCGTTTTGGTCAACCGAGTGGCGCCATATTTTGTAGGAAAAGATGCACGCAATTTAGATGATTTACTGGAAGGCGTTTATGTTTTCAAAAGTAATTACAAAGTGCAGAATTTGGCTTTGTGGGTGCCCGTCGCTACGGTCGAATTTGCCATTTTGGATATGCTGGGGCGAATCGCCAACCGCCCCATTGGACAATTGATTGGGGAGATTCACCATCCACAAATTGCGGTTTATCGAGCCAATAATCATCGAGGAGATTCGGCGGAAAAGAGTTTAGAAAAAATCATCAAAAACGTCGAAGAAAGCCAGGCCAAAGCGGTCAAGTTTAAAATTGGCGGTCGGATGTCCAAGAATAAGGATTATCCTGCTGGACGTAGCGAAAAGTTGATTCCGATGGTTCGTAAAGCGTTCGGCGACGAGATGACCATTTACGCTGATTCCAACGGGTCTTACGATGTACAAGAGGCCATTCGGATTGGTAAAATTCTGCAGGAATACCAACTAGATTTTTACGAAGAACCGACGCCTTTCGACTGGTACGAAGAAACCAAAATGGTCAAAGATGCGCTCCAAATTCCCATTGCGGGAGGCGAGCAAGAACCGAGCATGCGCAATTTTCGGTGGCTGATTGGCAATAACGCCCTCGACATTGTGCAACCCGATATTTTTTATTTCGGCGGCATGATTCGTACCATGAAAGTGGCTCGCATGGCGGCGACGGTAGGCAAGACTTGTGTGCCTCATATTTCGGGCTCGGGTTTGGGCTACTTGTACATGATGCACTTCGTGTCGGCAGTGCCTAATGCGGGGCCGTATCACGAGTTCAAAGGGTATAATAAAAAATTGCCGCATCAGTCAAACACGACCGATTTTAAGGTGAAAGATGGGAAAATTACGGTGCCAACGGGTGCAGGTTCGGGCGTGGAAATTGCTGCAAATTACGTGGCCAAGCATAAAGTAGTCTCCTAAAAAAGACTCAATGACATGACCAATACCATTCCTACTAGAATTTTTAGTTTTTTAAAACAATATCCGCCTTTTTCGTTGATGCTCCGAACGGAGCTTATGCAACTAGCAGAGCAGGTGGTCGTCCACTATTTGCAGCCTAACGAAATGGTATTAAAGCAGGGGGAAATGCCTGTTCTATATGTACACATTGTTAGAGATGGAGCGATTACCGCACCGTAGCGGACGTGCAAATTGCTAAAAATAGCATCATCGTAGGGCATCATATCAGCTTTGATATCGCCATTTTGAATCAAGCCCTTCGGCTACACTTCGGGCTACAATTACGCAACCGTACTTTGGACACGGGATGGCTCGCCAAACGTATTGAAAATCCAAATATCATCGGTTTCAATCCCATACCGCTCGACCAACTTTGCGAACAACACCAAATTCCCTCGGGTCAGCGTCATATGGCGGCGGGGGATGCTTACATTACGAGTCTGTTATTTTTAAAATTATTGGGTCAATTAGAACGACGAGGAGTACGGCGATTGGGCGATTTGTTGTAGTTTTTTTAGCAAAAGCAACAAGGGACAAGTTAGATTTATACGTCTAGCTACTGAAAGAAAATATTATCTAATTTCTAGCTAAAAAATAAAGGGGTAAAAGTAGCGCATCATGCAAAAAAATCGTAGAAACTTTCTAAAAAATATAACGCTCGCAACGGCTGGTACCACTCTAGCAGCTTGTAATTCATCCATGGCGCAAACCGTCGCCAAAAGCAACCAAAAAGCGACCGCCGCTTCTTTGTTGCCTCCATCCGAATGGCAACCCGTTACCCCATTATCAAACATCAAAACGCTACTACCCGCCCCCGTCATCATCGACAAAATCGAAGTAATTCGGCACAACGTCAAAAAGAAAAAGTACGAGTACATGATTAAGGTGACGGACAAAGACGGTGATTTTGGACTGGCAATGGGCAACGGACGATTTACCAATACCTTTACTCTTTTTCAAAAGATAGTTTTACCCTTTTTCAAGAAAAAAGACGTGCGAGACGCCGCTACCCTATTCGAAGAGTTTTATTACTTCAACGACAAGCGAGTGTATAAGTATTTGAGTATGCCGTTGTGGAATTGCTACGGCATTATAGAATCGGCGATGCTCGATTTACTGGGGAAAAAAGCGGGTAAAAACGTGCGGGATTTACTGGGAACTACGCTACGTAAGGAAATTCCCGTTTATATGAGTAGTACCGAAAGAGGGACGACGGCCGAAGAAGAAGTAGAATGGTTGGGCGCAGCCACCCGTGAGGTCAACGCCGAGGCCATCAAGTTCAAAATTGGCGGTCGGATGTCCCGCAATGCCGATGCGAGTCCCGGTCGGACGGATAAAATTGTGCCGTTGTTTCGCAAGACGATGGGTGACGACGTGCATTTATACGTGGACAGCAACGGCAGCTACGACGTTGCTAAATCCATTGAAATCGGTAAATGGCTGGAAGCATACAACATCGGTTTCTACGAAGAACCCAACGAATGGGGCGATTTTGTCAGCTTAAAAAAAATCAACGATGCATTAGACATGACCGTGGCGGGTGGCGAACAAGACCACGATTGGCACAAATGGCAGTGGATGATTGACAACCGAGCTATGGACTTGATTCAGCCCGATTTGATGTATAATGGCGGTATTCTGCGGACTATTAAGTTGGCGAATTACGCTGCTCAAAAAGGCATTCCCGTTACGACGCATAACCCTAGGAATAATGCGGAGTACGCTAACATTTTGGCGTTTGCCTCGGTTGTTCCGAATGTTGGCCCTTACCAAGAATATCGCGCCGAAAAGCCCAAAACGCAAATACGTTACAGCACCGATTTTACGCCCAAAAATGGAAAGGTGAAGGTTTTGGATGTACCTGGTCTGGGCGTGGCGTACGATTTTGATTTTATTGATGGGATGGAAGTGTTTATATCTTCTAAAAAATAAGAGAACTTTGCTTTTCTTTCGCCCCTTATTACACTAATTCAAAAGTTTTTTGATATTTCGAGTCAGTGCTTTGGGGTCGCCTGCCTACTGGACAGGCAGGTTTCAAACGCCCCCGAAGCTTTAAATTCAAGCAGAAAATCACGGGGGCGCTCGAAGCAACCCTGTGATAAAAGCTAAATAAATTTTTGAATCACTGTACTTAGTGATAACGAAAAAATAACTTGGTCTTTTAGTTTTTGAATTGACCTTTTTTCTCATAGGTTTTCAACCCATTAGAAAAAAGCCCATTTCAAAAACGACCAACTTATTTTTTCGTGGTTACTTATTCACTTTTTTGTCTCAATTTTTATAGATATTTGTTGAATACTCCCCGTTTTGATATTCGTCCAATGACTGCTCGTCAAAACAAACTACTATGCTCCAAAACCTTCGCATTTATCTAAATAAGCCCGTAGATATTTCATCACTCGTTTTTTTCCGTTTGCTATTAGGGCTCATCCTTTTTGGGGAAGTCACTCGCTAAGCAAGTGAGAAGTCAGATTTAAGACCGATAAACCTGTCAGAAGTCAGACGTAAGCTCTCAATCTCACGGGGTCACTTCGAGTGCCCCCGTGATTTCTTCGAGCGCAAAAATTTCGGGGGCACTTGAAGTGAACCAATTTTGCGTTTTAAATTTTAGATTTCACTTATTGTCCTACCGCCATTCTACTGGAAATACTTGCAAATCAATCCCCCAAACCAAGGGTAAAATAAAATAAACGAATAAGGTTAAAATAAGAATAGACAAAATATTCATCCAAATCCCTGCCCGTATCATGCGAGGAATCGACAAATACCCCGACCCAAAAACCACCGCATTGGGAGGGGTAGCAACGGGTAGCATAAAGGCACAAGAGGCCGCCACAGTAGTTGCTACCATTAAGCCATAAGGATGCAAGTTTATGCTAAATGCCAAAGCTGCTAAAATGGGCATTAGCATGGAGGCTGTAGCCACGTTCGACGTGATTTCAGTCAGAAAGTTAACGAAAGTAATTAATAATAAAAGCAAAAGTGCGAAGGGGACAACCGACAACAAGTTCAGCTGGTTGCCTATCCAAGTAGCCAACCCCGATTCTTTGAATCCCGCCGCAATGGCTAATCCACCACCGAATAGCAACAAAATCCCCCAAGGAATCTTCTTCGCCGTTCGCCAATCGAGCAAAAAATCGCCCTTATTATTTTTAGAAGGAATCAAAAAAAGAAGAAGTGTCCCTCCGATAGCGATAATGGTGTCGTTGATATTAGGAATGAATTTTTGTACACTTTTGAGTTATCCTTCCCCATAGCGGATTTGGATTTGATGAATGGAGAACCTGCTCGACCGAGTATTGCGCAGGCAATAAATCAAAGCACCAATCAAATAGTCACAGCTAAGGCTGATACCATTGACGCAAAAATACTTATTGTCGATGACGAGGCTGATGTCTTATCTTTTTTAGAGGAAGTGTTTGCTAAAAATTATGAAGTCCTTGTGGTAAAAAGTGCCAAAAAAGCAATTGAAGTAGCTAAAACTGAAATGCCTGACTTGATTATCAGCGATGTGATGATGCCCGAAATGGATGGTTTTGAGCTATGTAACTACACCAAATCGGATTTTCTATTAAATCATATTCCAGTAATTCTTCTGACGGCACTTGGTTCCACCGAGCACGAAATAGAGGGACTAAACGAACGTGCCGATGCCTATATTTCCAAGCCTTTTCTCGTTAATTTGCTCAAAGCAACCGTACAAAATTTACTAACTTCTCGGCAGCAGTTGAAAAAAGCATTTTTAAGCACTTCCCTTACGGAATCTGCCCCAATTCCTACCCAAGATGCTAGCCAACAATTGGTACACCAAGTAGTAAAAATTGTCCACAACCGTATTCGAGAAACGCACCTAGAAATTGCCGACATTGCACAAGAATTGGGGATGTCGCAATCTACTTTCTACCGTAAGATTAAAAGTTTGGTCGGCATTTCGGGCAATGAGTTTATCCGTACCATTCGCCTCAAAAAAGCTTTGGCATACCTCAAACATTCCGATTTTAACATCTCCGAAATTGCCTACCGAGTAGGCTTTTCCGACCCCAAATATTTTTCGACTTGTTTTAAGAAATTTTACAATGTGACGCCTTCGGAGTTTTTGCAAAAGCAACGGGTGGGTTGACTGTCAGGAGTCTTTCCACGATATTTTTGACCGTACCATTTATGGAGTTAAATGAAAAGCGATTTTGAAGGTAAGTGTACACCATTTTTGATTAGCGTATCTTAATGACCTATTTTACGCCAGTCACTTTAACATAATGACATCCCCGCGTTACAGAGAGTTTGAATCCAGTATTTTGCAAATAGTTTTTCCCACTATCATTTTTAATTTCCCAAAAAGAAACAGCTGCTTTCCGTTCCGTAAGGTCCAAATAGTCAAAGCTAGTCACGGCTAACATATCCCCATCCTCGTCGAACGTAATGCCTTCGGGTAAAACACCATCCCATGATTGCGTATCTAGCAACTGAAATTGCCCGTTCGTTTCGTCAAATTGTAAGAGGGAAATAGAGGCAGATTGTCCAAAAAGCGGAAAATCTATTGGCATAAAAGTCGTACCCATATTAGAAACGGCGATAAGCTGTCCATTGGGGCTAAGGGCAAAACCTTCGGGACTAATACCTACTGCTTGCCTTCCGACGAGTTGATGTTGTCCCACTGCCGAAAACTTCACCGATAATAAAGCCCCTTGTTTATCATAGCCTTCATTCCATTGCAAGTCGGGAATGAGATAATATTGACCATTTTTAGAAAATTGCCCTGCGCCGATATAACCACCAAGGGACAATCTATCACCATTGGTGGCAATACCATCCGTTGTATTCCGATAAAATTGTACCGCCATAGCAGGTTCGATAGTCACGGCAAAATCCTGCCCGTTTGGATGCCAATTGCCGTGTGTAATGACGTTTTCTGGGTCATTTAGAGCCAATATTTCGATGAGACCAAATTGGTTATTTTGCCACGGAATGATGTTAATTTCGTTGTTATTTTCTCGATTGATGACCAATAAATGTCCGTTTTTAGGATTCACATCCACCGATAAGGGATTATTGCCCACTTGAATATGAGCAATGAGTTTAGGCTGTGATAGGTTGGCAATATCAATGGCATAGAGTATATTTCCATCGGGCAATCCCTCACTCACATTGCTTACTTGTTGGATGCTGCGAGGTAGCGACTTTTTTGTGTCAATCACAAAAGCCACTTTTCCGTCGTTGGAAATATCCATTCCATCCACCCAATTGGTTACCGAATTGGGTACTTCCAACGACTGTACGTCAATTTGAGTCACCAGACTATCCCACCGAATAACGGTCAACGCATCTGTTACGCCTGGCTCGGTTTTCAAATGTCCATCAATGTAGGCAGAAGAGACCATATCCGCATCCGAAAGGGTGATAATTGCCTTCGCATCGAAATTAAAAGGGAGGCGTTGGGCAGCTAGGGGTAGGCAAAACAAGCCTAGTAATCCAAGGAGGAAGTTTTTCATATAAATAGGAATTTGTATTAAAAAAGGGCGTAATCGGGATTTGTCCCTTTGTCCCGTTAGGGACAGTATCTCGGTAGAAAGTTAGCATTTTGGTTAATTTTTACTGTGCCGTAGGTACAGTATGTGAGTAAACCACCATATATTGTATCTAACGGCACAATAATTCGGTCAAGATTGTCCATTTTCTACCGATATAATGTACCACTGGTACATTTGGGGACAATTCCCAATTGCACCCATTAAAAAAGTATAGTGATGAATTGTATTGGCTGATAATTACTGATAAACCGACAACTCACAAGGGGTAAAAGAGGATTCGTCGCACTCCACAATTTGTACTGTTCCTTCTGTAAAAGCAGGTCGAATGAGACTGCGGGTAAAAGTAGCTTGCTGGGAATTGGCACTGGCATGACAATTGTCGCAACTGCGAGAAACATCGAGCGAATAATTCGGAGAGGTCGGACTAAAGCTACCACTCAACCACTCGCCATCCACCAATTGGCGCAAATAGACCGTCGATTGGTCGTCGCCAAACCAGGTTTCCATAGCAATTAGCGCTCCGTTGGGTAGTTCGCCATCTTTGGTTAGGTAATCGCTATCCGTTATTTCTAAAAACATACGGCGAAAATAGTTACCTCGTTTGTCCACTTGGGCGTAGGCTAGCCATGTTCGACCGTACTTTTCTATCATAATTGGAGTAATTTCTTCCAGCGGTTCAACAGTTAGCATGGGTTCTTCTGCACAATTGGCAGCAATAAGGACAAAAGGAAAAATTAGAAATGGGATATACTTTTTCATGGGTTGTACTTTTATTTAGTTTGGAAATCGGTCGCCCGCTTGAAAATCGACCATCCAATTAGGATAAGGGGCGGCTGTTTGACTAACTTCGTCTAATCGCTGCATTTCGTCCGCCATTAATTCAAATAAGGTACTTTCGATATTTTGGAGTAATTGCGTTTCCGTTTTTGCACCAATCAGGACACTATGAACTTGATTCTTTTGCAGCAACCAACGGAGCGCAATTTGAGCAACTGTCTTATTTTTAGCGTCGGCTATCAACTTCAATTCGTCGATAATGTCGTAAGTTTTGGAGCGATTAATTGGTGGAAAATCAAAATCGTCTCTTCGACTGTCACCCGCTTTGGGCGTATTTCTATCGTATTTACCACTTAAAAAACCACCCGCCAAGGGACTCCAAGGTAGGACTGAAAGCTCTTCGGATTGCGCCATGGGGACGATGGTTTGCTCAATATCTCGACCCGCCAAAGAATAGTAGTATTGTAAAGCGACCAATTTTGTCCAGCCCATTTTGTCGGCAATACCATTCGCCTTGACGACTTGCCAAGCGGGGTGATTGCAGACGCCCAAGTAGCGCACTTTACCACTCCGAACCACGTCTTCCAAACCACGCATTGTTTCCTCCAACGGGGCAATCGAGTCCACACCGTGAATGTAGAGTAGGTCAATGTGGGAGCGTTGCAATCGACGCAAACTTGCGTCAACCGCAGCATAGATATGATGGCGAGAAAGTCCGACTTGATTCACACTTGTGCCCATTCGTAGCCGTAGTTTGGTAGCAATGACCAAGTCTTGGCTATTGGGAATATTTTGTAGGGCTTTGCCCATGATTTCCTCCGCTAACCCTTCGCTGTACGCATTGGCATTATCGAAAAAATTGATGCCCCTTTCGATACTTACCTCCATCAATTTCTGGGCATCTTGTTGTGACTGTTGCCCGATGGCTTTCCACATTCCTTGACCACCAAAGGTCATCGCACCCAAGCAAAGTTCAGAGACAAAAAGTCCTGTGTTTCCTAAGTTATTGTACTTCATGCTAAAGGTTTTAATATGGGTACAAAATTAGGAGGTCAAATAAGTATTTCGTTAGTCCCAAAAGGTCAATTTACATGGCGGAGCGGGTCAATCTAAACTCGTTGGGCGAAAGACCGTATTCGCTTTTAAAGGCTTTGCTAAAATGAGCGTAATTGGCAAAGCCGACCTGCAAATAAATGTCTTTAGGACGGTTGGTGGTGGTTTGCAATAATTTTTGCGCCAATTGCAATCGCTTTTTTTTGAGCCATTTGGCGGGCGTTTCGGCAAAGACCTTTTTAAAATCTCTTTTGAAAGTAGATAAACTGCGTCCCGAAAGCAGAGCATATTCTTTGAGCGGTAAATTTTTGGTGTAATGTTGTTCCATAATTTGCACTAAATCCTGCTGGGTGGGTTGATTGAGTTGAAAAAAGTAGCCAAATAAATCGGGGTTGATATTTAAGAGTTGTATCAGTAATTCAAAAGTTTTTAACCGTAACAACTCTTTTTTACCAACTAAATTTTGGTCAAAATAGGGATAAAGAGATTGGATAAATCCTTCTAATAGGGCATGATTTGGAATTTTGACGACGGGTGCTATTACCGCCTTAGTCGTTTTAGAAGATAAAGCGTATTGTCGAATAAAATCATTGATAAAAGATTCTCGGATAAAGAACAGAACACTTTCATAATTCTGACCGATGGCCTGTGCCAATTTTCGGAAGAAGAAGTATGTCCCTTTTTTGGCTAAAATCGCCTCTCCCGCTCTAATTTCAAGTTGTTGTCCATTGCTTTCCATAATTAGTTCTCCCGAAATCACATAAATCAGTTCGTGTTCGGTAGTAAAAGCGGCATCTTCTAGTTTTTCTTCGTAGAAACAACTTTCGACGATGGTGAGGTCTTGTAGTTCAATGTGTCGGTGTTGGTCGTCGAGTAAAGCTTGTGGTAATTTTAGCATGAGTTTTCAATTTATAGCATTACAGTTTTCACTAATTCATTAACTGTAAATAGCTACTGATTGTTGAAGTACTTACCCAATGTCATTAACTACCCCTATTAAAGTTCCCAATCCCATTTGACCATTTTTTCAACCTCTTTGATTGAAATTTAAACCTTAAATTTCATTAGTTAACCTAATTTTAAAATTATATTTGGCCATTTAAGTTAAAAATAAAATTTTAGATATAAACGCCATACTTCTTTTCAAAATCATTTAGGTCTGCTTATGAAGAAATCACTATTACTCACCTTATTTTTCACCATTCTTAGTACCACTTGTATTTTGGCACAACAAGCCTCGGATACCATCACCGATGCTACTGGCGAACCCCTCATTGGCGCAAGTGTCGTCATCAAAGGTACAAGCGATGGTACCGTCACCTCCATGAAAGCCGAAGATTTAAACCCAGGTGCCAATGTTTCGGTGGACCAGATGATACTGGGGTGAGCCTCGGGCGTACAAGTGACCCAAAGTAGCTCGGAACCAGGCGGCGGCTTGTCCATTCGGATTCGAGGGGCTAGTTCGGTCAACGCCAGTAACGAACCCTTGTACGTGATTGATGGTTTTCCGATTGACAACAGTCCCAATCTATCTTCCTCCGATGGGACGGCTTCGGTGGCTACTAATCTAAGTCCCAGAAATCCGTTGAACTCCCTAAATCCTAACGACATCGAGTCCATCGAAATCTTAAAAGATGCTTCCGCTACGGCGATTTATGGGTCGAGAGGGGCAAACGGCGTGGTATTAATTACCACCAAAAAAGGGACGAAAGAAAAAATGTCGGTTAATTATAATGCCTACGTTGGGACGCAATCTGTTGACAAAGAGATGGATATTTTGTCCACTTCGGAGTACATCAACTACATCAATGGAGTATCGCAAGACCAAGGCAATAGCCCCGTTTTTTCGAGTGCGGACATTGCGGCCATTGGCGAAGGAACAGATTGGCAAAGTCAAGTGTACCGAGATGCGCCCATTACCGACCATAATTTATCCATTAGCGGTGGTACACAAAATACGAGTATTTACGCCTCCTTAAATTATTTCAACCAGCAGGGCATCGTCAAAGCATCGGGTATTCAAAAGTACATAGGACGGCTCAACGTTGAAACCAAAATAGGCGACTTTAATTTTGAAGTGACCCACGAATCGAGGATTTGGGCGAAGGCACTAGACTCTTTGTGGGTGGCCAATAATTTAGAAGTGTCGATTCCTCCTTATTTGCCCGATACTGACCTTGTAAAAAAAGACGTTCGGCGGCTATATTCTAACATAAAAGAAATGGATGCCCAAGTGGGTGAAATTCTCCAACAATTGAAAGAGGATGGGCTATTGGAAAAAACCATCATTGTTTGGTATTCCGACCACGGCGGGCCATTGCCTCGTCAAAAGCGATTGTTATACGATTCGGGCTTAAAAGTGCCTATGATAATTCGGTTTCCTAACCAACAATTTGCGGGACAACGGGACGACCAATTGATAAGTTTTATTGATTTTGCCCCCACTACTTTGTCGTTAGCGGGTATCGAACCTAAATTAATGGGGATAAGGCAAAGCTACCGTTCCTGAAAAACTCCCACTTCCAAAGCCCAAGCCTCCCAAGCCTCCGTCATCGCCTGCAAACGTTCGGGCGCTTGAGTAGCT
>JBCCQK010000241.1:0-11779 GCA_039024375.1 Bacteroidota bacterium | reverse complement strand
TTTAAACATACTCTAACTACTGGGAAAATTTTTGATGGTCTAATTGTCAAATGGCTTGATAGTTTTATCGTAACGTTGACCATCAAACAATTAGACAGATTTCAACAGATAATTACGAATCTTACTAGTTAACACAATAATATTTTAAACATACTCTAAGTATTGCGCCAGAATTACAAGACTAACAGGATTATATTTTATTGCGTATTAAATCCTGTTAATCTTGTAATCCTGTCAAAAAAGAGGTAGCATTAATTTTGTCTGATTACTTACGTTGACGTGTAACTAATGCGCAAAATCAGCTTCGTAATTGCCCTTAATCCGTTCTATGGGTGGGTTGAAATAGCCGTACTTGATGTGTGGAAATTCGTCTTTGATGAGTGCCATCAATTGCTTAACCCCTAGACACTCTCCCGCTTCTTCTAGCCCAATCTTTTCCAAATACCAATCGGGGTCAATATTAAAATTACGCCACTGAATCATGCTGAGGTTCGTATCTTTAATCAACTGCCGAAGCGCCTCGTATTCCGCAACGCTATCCGTTACGCCTGGAAAAACAAAGTAATTAATACTTGTCCAACCGCCGTAGCTGTTGACAATCTTTAGACTTTCGATGATGTCTTCAAACTTATAATTATTGGGAAGATAATAGGGGTCGTATATCGATTTTTGCGCCGAATTGGTGCTTACTCGAATAGAATTAAGTCCCGCTTCGCATAAGGCCTTTACCGCATCGGGTTTGCTTCCGTTCGTATTGATGTTGATACTTCCTTTGTCGGTAAATTGTCGAATTTGTAGAATAGCTTCCCGAATGGTTTCCCACATCAGTAGTGGTTCACCTTCGCAGCCTTGACCAAAAGAAATAATGGGAAAGGGGGCATTCATCAAATGGGGAACCGTATATTCGACAATTTCTCCCGCCGAAGGTTTGAATTGTAAACGGTCGTGACTAGAGACAATGGTTTCTTCTTCGGGCTGAAAAGAGATACAACCCAAGCAGTTTGAATTACAAGCAGGTGAACTCGGAATCGGACATTCCCATCGTCCCATAAAGTAATTCCTAGCAGCAGGACATTCGTAGGTCATCGCACAATTAGTCGCCAGATGTTCCACTACTCTATTTTTAGGAAATTTCGCTAATAATTGCTCAATGCCCGTTTCTACTTTTATATCATCGTAGCCCGCTGCTTCCTGCCGAATATCGGATTCAATCCGTACGGCCGCTACGTAAAATCCATCATCCGCTTCGTTCCAACCAACCGCTGTGTAACAAAAAAGCGGTAAAGTCTCTGCATCTTCTGCGCTGGTGTAAGCGGACATATATAGTCCCGTGTGAGCGGGTGGAATAAACGCCGCTACTGCCCAACCTAGCTGACATTCTCTCAATTCTCCCGTTCTTACGTCTATGCCAACGCCTCGTCGTCCAGGTAACTCATACAGCGAACCACCTTCGGGTAGTTTTATCCAATCTTCTTCGGGGACGGGCTGTAAGTAATGGCTACTTCGACCACAAGCGTAGAGGGTCATATCTTCAAATACATTGCCTTCGCCGTCGGAGTAGAGTAAGTATGGAGACATGAGCGTTCAAATAAGATAATATTAGAAAAGGTGACTACTTAGAAAAAACAAAAATACGATTATTGGTACTATTTGAATAGTGAAGAATAGAGGGGTTGTGTAAAAAGAGTATAAATAAACTAGATTCAGATGCGTAATTAGATAGTTTACGGGGGGATTTTTGGTTTTCCATACTTTACTCGTACACTGCCAAAAAGATGAAAGACCAAAATAAATAGCTTAGCCTAAGGGACGAGGAATTAAATAAACTACGCAAAATGACGAGTTTATTTATTTCCTCGTCCCTAAGGAGAATTTTTTTACAAAAGACTGCAAAGCTAATTTATCCACTTCGTGCTTACCCTCAAAAGTGAAAGTTTGAAAAATCAATTCCTTCTCTCGAATAACCTCATTGGCGAACGCAATTCGCTTCGGTGTTAAAAATGGATCTTTCGTTCCATAAACAAAAAACAGCGATTTGTTGACCCAATATCCTTCTTTCTCGTGATAAGGAATGTCTTCGGGAATCGTGCCCGACCATATTACAAGGCGATGGAAAAGTGGAAATTTATCCAGTATCCAGCGAACTTGGGTAGCACAGCCTTGCGAAAAACCTAGTAAATTAATTTCCACTTCCGAAGCAAGTTGCGGTAAAAAAGAATCATAAACTTGCTGCATGAAGTTGGAAAAATCGGCGATTTCATCTAAGCGGTCACCACTCGTCATCCAAGAAGACACCACCTCGCCCGTAAATCCGCCCCAGTAAAAACGGGACAGTCCTTCGGGAGCGATAATTAGGGTTTCTTCATTTACTAATGATTCAAAACGATGTATAAAGCGGCTGGCCAATTGGCCGTAACCGTGGGTGACTATCCAAACTTTTTTGATGTGGGGGCCGACGTTACCAAGCGTGTAAACGTGGGCAGTTCGGGTAGCGGGAAATTTGTGATGCGTTGCCATGGGCGCAAGATAGGAAAACTCTAACAAACAAAAATACCCCAACGGGCTAACTTGTATTTCATAGTGTTGCAAACACAAAGTTTTCTGTCCGTTGAGGTATCAAGATGTCCTTAAATCGGTTGTGTAGGCGATGGTAATAGTAAAGGCAACACCGTCCTACAAGGATGGCCTTTCTTTTTATAGCTTCCTAAAAATGTATAGGATAACTATGTTATATAAAGCATCACAGTCTTGAAAACCAAGTTATTGTGAGCGTAAATACCAACGATGTGTCTGAGATTAGAATATCTTTAGTTGTAGATAGAAATGTTCTAATGGAAGGGATGTAAATCTGGATTGAATAGTTTCTTTAGAACAGAGAGAAATTGCGCTTTCTCATCTATTCGCTGTGCGAATTTAAAAATAAAAATTGAATTGTTACTAATTTGACTAATAAATATTACGAAAAAAAATAATTTTTGAAAGCATCGTTAATTGACAGAAAAATCAGATTTGTAGATTGGTACTTTGGATTATTGTGAGTATCTTTTCGCTTTAAGCCTTTAGACATATAAAGGCTGAACAATATAAATGCTAATTAGAATGAAGCCTTATTTTCTCAATTCCCTCTTACTTTTTTTATTTTTTTTCTCTTTTAGTACTACTATCTACGCCCAAGAAATGGCGGACAAAGAATGGATGCAAAACACTGTTCTTAACACCTTTGAATATCGCTGTATTGGCCCTACGCGTGGTGGTCGAGTGACCGCAGTTGCGGGCGTTACTGCTGCACCTTCTACTTATTACATGGGCGCAACGGGTGGTGGTATTTGGAAAACGGAAGACTACGGCGTAACGTGGAGTAATAAATCGGATGGATACTTTTCGACGCCTTCTATTGGAGCCATCACCGTTGACCAAAAGAATCCAAACATCATTTATGTAGGAACAGGGTCGGATGGATTGCGCAGTAACGTCATTGCTGGAAAAGGTGTTTACAAATCCATCGATGCGGGCGAAACTTGGACGCATATTGGACTTGAAAAAACGGGACAGATTGGCGCTGTGGAAATACATCCTTCGGATGCTAACACGATTTTTGTAGCTGCTATTGGACAACCGTTCAATCCGAATAAAGAACGGGGCATCTATCGAACTAAAGACGGAGGAAAAACTTGGCAACAGGTTCTATTCATCAATGAAAAAATCGGAATTGTTGACCTCGAATTTGCCCCCGATAATCCAAATATCATTTACGCCGCTGCTTGGCGTGCCGAACGAAAGCCTTGGACAATCATCAGTGGTGGCTACCAAGAAGGTGGAATTTATAAGTCGGTTGATGGAGGAGATAACTGGGAAAAAATGTCAATAGGCCTACCTCAAGGTTTAATTGGAAAAATTGACTTATCCGTTTCCCCCGCTGACCCCAAGCGGTTATACGCGTTGGTAGAAGCGCCCGAAGAAGAGAATGCCCAAGGGCGAGGTGGACTATACCGCTCGGACGACTACGGGGCTACTTTCAAATTAGTGAGTACGAAAAAAGAACTATTGGACCGACCCTTTTACTATTGTAATATCAAAGCCGACCCCCAGAACGCGGATGTTCTGTACGCTTCGGCCACTCGCTTTTTTAAATCTATCGATGCGGGGAAAACGTGGAAGCGGATGCGGACTCCGCACGGTGACAATCACGATATTTGGATTAATCCGAACAACTCGATGAATTTTGTGCAAGCTAATGACGGAGGCGCTAACGTTACGTTGAATGGCGGTAAAAGCTGGTCCACGCAGTTCAACCAACCTACTGCTGAGTTGTATCAAATCGAAGCGGACGACCAAGTGCCCTATTGGGTGTATGCGGGACAGCAAGATAATTACACGACGATTTCTGTGCCGAGCTTACCTCCTTACACAGTTCAAAGTGGAACGGAGCATCTAATTCTAAACGTCGGTGGGTGCGAAACGGGTCCCGCCGTTCCCAAGCCCGGTAATCCTGATATTGTTTACGCTAATTGCAAGGGGCGCTTCGGTGTATATAATAAAAAAACGGGACAAGAAAAACGGTACTACGTCGGTGGCGGAAATATGTACGGGCACAATCCGAAGGACTTAACGTATCGCTTCCAGCGAGTTTCTCCGATTCATGTCTCGCCGCACAATCCCGACGTTGTGTACCACACTTCGCAGTTTGTTCATAAAACCGTGAATGATGGCCAAACGTGGGAAACCATTTCACCCGATTTGACGGCCTTCGAAGCCGATAAACAAATGATTTCGGGCAGTCCCATTACTAGAGACATCACAGGCGAAGAGTTTTATAGTACAATTTACTCGATTCGCGAGTCAAAGCTGCAAGAAGGATTAATTTGGGTCGGTGCCAATGATGGTCCCGTTCACGTGACGATGAACGGTGGAAAAGATGGTTGGAAAAATGTGACGCCTGAGGATTTGCCCAAAGGTGGTCGAATCGACTGCGTAGAACCTTCTAGCCACGAAGCGGGAAAAGCCTACTTCACGAGTTTGCGTTATCAATTAGGCGATTGGACACCTTACATTTACAAAACGGAAGACTACGGCAAAAATTGGACGTTAATTACCAATGGTTTACCAAAGGATTATCCCGTGAGGGTGGTGCGAGAAGACCCGAGTCGAGCGGGATTATTATATGCTGGCACGGAATACGGCTTGTTCATTTCTTTAGATGATGGTAAAAACTGGCATTCCTTTCAGAATAACTTACCCATCACACCAGTTACCGATATAAAAGTACACCGTAAGGATTTGGTATTGTCAACCATGGGGCGCTCTTTCTGGATTTTGGACGATTTATCGGTTTTGCATCAAACTACCAACCAATTAGCATCGGCTCCAGCACAACTATTTCAACCGAGGGACGAATACCGATTGCGCTACCGTGGCACGAGTAAAAATAGTATTCCAAACTACCCCAGTAATGCTGTCAATATTCACTATTTGCTCAAAGATTCTACTACTAACGCTATGAGTCTGGACATTTTGAATAGCGAAGGAACGGTCATTCGACAGTTTAGAAACAAAGCGGTGGCAAAAGCGGCTCTGGATAAAACGCGAAATATGTCCACCGAAAATCGAGCAGCGGGTACTTCTCCCGATTTAAAAACTTCTGCGGGGCTGCACCAATTCCGATGGGATATGCGCCACGAAGGCGTCTGGGATAAAGACCCCGCCAAAAGTGGCCGTAATGGCACATTGGTAGCTCCAGGAGAATATACGGTTCGTCTAAAAGTCAACGGGCAAACTTTCCACGAAACGTTTCAAATCCTTGCTGACCCCAAAGTTCTCGCTAACGGTACAACTTTAGCAGATATTTCAGCGCAAGAAAAATTGAGTTTGCAAGTACAGGATTTGTACTCCAAAGCAGCTCGCACGCTGCACACCATTGAAGAAAATAAACGTAAAATCAACGCCAAGGGGCAGACTAAATTGACGGAGAAAGATAAGAAACGGGTGCAACAATTGACGCAGGTCACTGAGCAATTTTCTACCAAAAAAGGACGCTATCAAAAGCCGATGTTGCTCGACCAATTGGGTTACCTTCATTATATGATTAGCACCGCTGACCAGAAACCGGGGGATGATGCTTACGCTCGCTACGAATTACTCAAAGAGGAATTAGATAACTTGATAGGGGCTTACAGGAAAGTAGGAAAAATGGGTAAGCAGGGAGATACGGATGATGATTAGTTTTTAGAGCAAACAAATTCCACGGTAAGACCATAGAAAAGAGTCACGTAGGATGGACTTAAAAATTTTTATTTTTTTGTCTATCCTACGTTTTCACTGAGTCCCGCACTCTGCTCTACTCCGTGTATTGGAGGGAATTTCAAGGAAGTTAGTTGCTGTAAAAAAGAATCTTAAAAGAACAAAATATGAGCATAACAAAAGGGCAATTTCTAATGCTTACTGCAAATTTATTAATTTTAGTCAGTTGCTCTCCTCAATTACTAAACTCTAATTTAGGAAACAAAAATACAAGCCATTCAAATAAACCCTTTTTACGAATATATAAACAAGATTGTAACCCCAAAAATCTTGATGATGAAGTATTTGTGATAGTAAATAATCCTCCAATATTACAAAATTCGAATGAGCAAGACTTCTTAAAAGTTTTGAACGAAACAACTGTTTTATCTCATGAATCTTCAAACATTACTTTAGTAGGAAGTATTACCATCAATAAAGAAGGTAATAGCTGCTTATCCTATTTAATGGGGCAATTCCAGTATAAGTTGGACTATGACCAGCTTGCAGACGTGGTGCGTATTCTCGAATGGCAACCAGCAAATCAAAATGGTACGATTGTTTACTTTAAGAAAAAATTTATGGCAAAAGCAAGTAGTGGTAAGTTTACGTCAATCAAATTTTAGAATTAGACTAAACGGACATTTTTGCTGAGCAGTAATTTCTATCTCCCTTTCTAATTAAACAGAGCAATTTTCCAAGAAAATCCTACCTATTTTCATATTCTTTCCGTTACTTTTTTCGTTTTTATCATTAACAAAGTAGAAATCGCTTACTCTTTCCTATTTTTAACAAGTAAGCAAATGATAACGCATTGAAGCGTACTGCATTCTAACAACTAGATTTTTTTTCACAATTTTAACCATTGGACCATGAAAAGTTTAGTTTGTACGATTATTTGTGCTTTATTCGTTACAATTAGCTCCTTTGCTCAACCTGTCAATGATATTGTAATCCCAAAAATTCTCCAACAAAAGTCCGTTCTTCCCTATCCGCCCATACAAGAGCGAGATATTATGTGGAAGAAGTACGTGTGGCGCATCATCGACGTTCGGGAAAAAATGAATTTGCATTTTACCTACCCCAAAGCTCCTTTTTTTGAAATTATGACCAAGGCCGCCCAAAAAGGAGAACTCAATCTGTACAGTCCAGAAGATGAACAATTCACCTATAACTTATCCGAAACGGAGTTGCACGAAATGTTGTTTGAGCAGGACACGGTAGAAGTAATTGATGAGAACTTTAACGTTGAATACGTCCCCGTTGAGAACAACCTTAATTACGAATCCGTCAAACGTTTCAGAATCAAAGAAGTCTGGTATTTTGATTCGCACTATTCGGTGCTGAAAGTACGTATTTTGGGGATTGCGCCTTTGATTGAGGTAGAAAATGAGAATGGAGATTTTGCTTACGAACGTCCACTGTTTTGGGCAGCCTATAACGAGCTACGTCCCATTTTGGCTAAAGAGCAGGTGTTCAACCCGAGGAACGATGCGACCCATACAAGTTGGGAAGATTTGATGGAAATGCGCTACTTTGCCAGTACAATTATTAAGGCATCCAACGTCTATGACCGAAAAATTGAAGATTATTTGACGGGCGTCGATGCGTTATTGGAAGCTCAAAAAATTGAGCAAGAGATTTTCAATTTTGAGCACGACCAGTGGGCGTGGTAGAGGACTAAAGTATTCAAATAAAAAAGCGTTATCGAAATATTCGATAACGCTTTTTATATCACTTCTGTAGATAAAGAATTAAGAGGCCACAGGCTCCCCCGCTACTTCCTTAATCCATTCGGAAGTCACCGATTTTGGTCGCTCCAATGGAAGGCCTAGAGCTCTTGACCAACACTGAGCAGCCATCACCCCTAAGGCTCTTGAAACACCGAACAAAACGGTGTAGTAGCTATATTCGGTCATACCGTAGTGGACTAAAATAGCGCCAGAGTGCGCATCCACATTCGGCCAAGGATTCTTTACTTTTCCAAGTCCTTTTAGAATAGGAGGAATGACTTCAAAGGCTTTCCAAACCACTTCTACAATATCAGAGCCTTTGATGTATTCCTGCGCAAATACTTTTTGTGCAGTAAATCTTGGGTCAGGCTGACGCAATACAGCGTGACCATAACCGGGAATCACTTTTCCTTCGGCCAAAGTCTTATTCACATAATCTGCGATTTGCTCTTTAGTGGGCTGTTTTGTACCGATAGAGTCAATCATCTTGAAGACCCACTTAATTACCTCTTGGTTGGCTAATCCGTGCAAAGGTCCCGCCAACGCATTCATACCAGCGGAGAAAGACAAGTAGGGGTCACTCAGAGTGGAACCAACTAAGTGTACGGTATGCGCCGAAGCGTTACCACCTTCGTGGTCAGCGTGAATCGTTAAGTACAAACGCATCAAACTCTTAAAATCAGCGCTATCATTGATGCCTAACATATGCGCATAGTTGCCCGACCAATCTTGGGTCAAATCGGGTGCGATGTGCTTGCCGTCGTGGTAAGTACGTCGGTAAATATAAGCAGCGATTCTAGGTAATCGAGCGATTAAGTTCATCGCATCTTCGTAGGTCGCATCCCAGTAATCCAATTTATTCATTCCCTCGGCGTAACGCTTGGCAAAGACCCCTTCCGTTTGTAAAGAGTTAATGGCAATGGTAAACTGCGTCATTGGGTGCGTGTTAGCGGGAAGTGCTTCCAACACCTTGAACGTATGTTCGGGGACGCTTGACCGCTTTCGCCATTCTTCGGTCAACCAAGCCGTTTCTTCGTCGGTAGGAATTTCGCCAACGAGCATCAACCAAAACAACGCTTCGGGTAAAGGCTCTTTACCGCCTGGCACTTTGGGCAATAATTCTCTTAATTCCGGAATAGAATAACCTCTAAAACGAATTCCTTTTTCTGCGTCCAAAGAGGAAGTCTCCCAAACCATCATCTTGATGCCTCTCGCACCACCAAATACTTGGCCTAATTTGACTTCATCAACCACTTTGTTGCCATTGGCCTTGATGAGTGCTCTCAATTCAGTTCGTAACGCAGCAGATTTTTCGTAAAACTTTTGTTTTAGTAAGTCCATCTATTTAGAATATTTATGATTTGATTTATGATAATGTCTTCGACAAATGAATGATTACACCATTCTGAATACAAATATATAGCACAATTAGTTGGATGCTTATCCGTATTTAATTTCGTTAGCGTACTACTTTCGAAAAGATTTTACGCATTTATTTCGTTCAACTAGTAAAATCATTATTCGTTGATAGCATTCCATTTGCTAACTTTGTAGGAGTAGTCAAAAACACAAAAATACAACTCTAAACAGGAAAGAAACAACCAAAGCCTTAATTTATATGCCCGCTCGACTGATTTCTATCCCTTTTTTATTATCAACGGCGCTGTTCGCCTATTTGGCCCTAGAAGTTGATGAGCAATATTCGCTGTACATAGTGGCGTCAGTCATTGTATTGGCGATTATTTATACTTTGAGTCCACAAATCAATTGGTGGTGGTATCGGAAGCATCCGCCCGAAATTGATGCGCCCATGCGAAAATTACTAGTGGATAATCACGCTTTTTATAATGACTTATCGGTAGCGGAAAAGCAAACATTTCGGCATCGAATGGCGCTCTACAAGATGGCGGTCGAATTTATTCCAAAAGGGTGGGAGCAAATCCCCGAAGATGTGAAGGGGGTAATTGCGGCGAACGTCGTACAAATGACTTTTCGGAAAGAAGATTTTTTATTGCCTAAATTTGAACGGATTGTGGTGTATAAATTGCCGTTCCCTTCTCCTCAATTTCCAGAAGTGCTACACGCTTCGGAAGTTTTTGAAGAAGATGGTGTCTTTCTATTTTCGGCCCAACAGGTAATGTGGTCATTTGCGCAGCCTAGTACTTACTATAATCTCGTGCTGCACGAGTACGTAAATGCTTTTCGGTTGTCTTATCCTAGTTTGGACTACCCGATAGAAACAACAATAGAATGGTCATTATTAGAACGGATAAGCGGGTTCAAAAAAGAACAGATAGAAGGAATTATTAACTTACCTAATCAATCAAAGACTACCGTAAGTGGTGTGCTGTTTTTTACACATGGCTCCACCTTTCAACGGTTAGCGCCTAAGTTATATCAAAAATGGGAAACTATTTTTGGAGGAGAAAACCGTACTATCCTCTAAAAACAAGTAATGTTTCTTCCACTTCACAACGCATCCAACTTGGAATCGGACTACCACTCTCCTCGATGAAATTAATTGAGCCGCTGTCTAAAACGTGGTATTTCCAAATGTGCTTTTTCCCTTTTCCATTAGAAAAAGAGCCAAACTTCATTACGTAAAGTAGCTCCCAACCGTCTTGGACTCTGTTCAATACAATGTCGTTTCCTGAGACTTTGGGGACGCCCAAATCAATCTCTGCTACCCCGTCAATGTCGGTAAACTCATTTGCTAAAGCCGCCATATTTAGGGGCGCTTTGGAACGGATGGTCAGCGCATCCTGCGTATCATTCCATGGGACATGTTTTTCAATCACCAATTCGTATTCGTCCAATAGGTCGTTGATGAGCGCACTTTCCGTCTCACTGATACCGTCTCTCAATGGGGCAGCCCAATCAATATCTTTTTCATAGATTAACACCAATTGGTCAATAGAAGGATTAGGAAACGTATGGACATTACACTTAGCAATCGACTTAGCCATGTCGTCGTGGCTATAAACGTTTGTCAACAAGCCATATACCATTTCAATGGTGGGTTGCGGAATACTGATATTGAGGTAACGTAAATCTTCTTTTTCAGCTTCTAAGCGCAAAGCAAGTCTAGCCGCATCTCTTCGAAATTTTCGCTGTAAGCTTTTAGGAATGTCGTTTTGGTAAGTAGTATGTTGTTTGACAAAAATGGGTTGAGCGGTTTGTGCTGGCAATAAAAGAGGGAAAGCTAGCAACAGCAAAACTGTGCTATAAAAAGTAGTAGTCGTGTAGTTCCATGGATTTCTCATAATAGGTGTACGCAATGACCGTTTAGTTTAGTGGGATTTAGGGGGTCAATAAAGTATAGTTTACAGTGCAAAAAACAGACCGAAGCGTACAATTCTGACCTTTTTCTTTTCCTGTTTCTACTTTTATTTTTACCAAGCACCTATTTATGCCAATTTTAACGTTTCTTTAGTGGACAAGAGGTAAATAAATGGGTTATAATTTAAAAACATTTATGCGGAGAAAATCACTTTTTTTCAAAAAATGCGGTCTTTGCTTCTTTTTTCTAATTGGCATCAATTTTTTCACTTTTGGTCAATCCTACGTTACAAAGAAAACAGCAACGGGGAAGGCGCAGAAAGTTTTTTACCGAGCAACTCAATATAAAAAAAATGGGTTGATGGAAAAGGCTATTAAGGATTTGCAAGTAGTCGTAAAAATAGAACCAACTTTTATTGATGCGCATTACCAATTAGCTTCCATTTATTTCAGTACGAAGCAATTAGAACTGGCACAAACACCGCTGGAAG
>JBCCQK010000240.1:0-11782 GCA_039024375.1 Bacteroidota bacterium | reverse complement strand
AGACACAAAATTAACCATATCATTTATTTTTTGTAGATAAAATAATTATTGGACAATGAGTTATGCTATAAAAACTGTTTTTTAAAATGTCACTAACAATATAAATATTTGAAAACAGCTATGTTTTCCGAGATTTTTGACTTCAATTTTTTAAAAAATCAAATAAAATTAAAAAAGTGACACTCGTTTTTTTGCAAACAACTAGGTTCTGACCTATCTTTGACCCAGCGACTAAAAAAGCCCACCTCACCTCCAATTTTACTCCCACTCAATTTTAGTAGTTTCCTCCTAACCGCCAAATCCTCTACTTTCCCCTAGTCCCCCGCTTTACCTACAATTACCTCCCACAAATAGCGCAATCTATGACAACATTGATGAACTGCACTAGCTGCATACTGACATTGCTATGTGTATGCTTAACCGAGAACGTAAATGCTTCTACCATAAACGCCCACTCAACAGTGAATCTCTTCGAAAATATTCACTCGGGGGCAGATAAAACGCGATTTGTGGACGATGCCACTTATTTCACTTTGAATAAGCGAGCATTGCAGCAAATCCATCAACAAAAACTTGAAACAATGACGCTCCAAATCCCCTTTGGAGCCTCGAAACGATTGGAAGTGAACTTGAACAAAGCTAATTTTTTGGCTGATGATTTCAAGGTCACCGTCCAATCAGAAGAATCTCACAATACCCTTTCTTATTCCCCTAGCCTCTTTTACAGAGGTGCTGTATCAGGAGTAAAGGACGCCATGGTCACCATCAACTTTTTTAAAGAGGCGATGACCGGTGTTCTTTCCCTGAACGGCGAAAATTACAACCTAGGGCGCTACGGTGAGACCGAAACTTTTGTCCTCTACAAAGAAAGAAACCTCAACGCTTCCAATCCTTTTTCTTGTTCTACGGAAGACCCCAAAGAAATTATCATTACTAGAAATACAAAGGCTAAGGGCCGCTCGAATAATACGGTAAAGGTGTACGTCGAATGTGACTATCATCTGTTTGTCGCCAACGGTTCGGATGCGCAGCGAACCACTGATTTTACAACGGGTTTGTTCAATGTCATCTCGGCTATCTACGCCAACGACGACATCAACGTGGAACTCTCCGAAATAAAAATTTGGTCAACGCCCGACCCCTATCCCAATAGTTCCGCTAAGACTGCTAGAGATGCTTTTGGTGTTGCTCTGGGCGGCAATTTTAATGGAGACATTGCTCATTTATTATCCAACTACAAATTGAACGGAACGGTGCCCAATGGCGGCTCCGCGAATATTGATGCCCTTTGTGACCGAGAAAAAGCGGTTGGTTACACCAACATCACCACGGGGTACAGCGATTATCCAACCTATTCTTGGACTGCCTACGCCGTTACGCACGAAATTGGCCATAATTTAGGCTCGCCGCACACACATAGTTGCCTTTGGCCAACGGGCCCTATTGATAATTGTTGGTGTCCTGAAGGAGATTGCGGTGTCGGACCCGAGCCCGCCGCTTCGGGTGGAACGGTGATGAGTTACTGTCACCTCAATCCGCAGTGGACAAACGACTGTGAATTGTCGGCGGCTAATCCAGGCATTAATTTGGCCAACGGTTTTGGGCAGTTGCCGGGCGCATTGATTCGTAGTCGAATTGCGGCCGCAGGATGTTTAGGCCACAACCACGGCGGTGGGGTAGTCTATGCTTTTCAAGCGTCAGCAAATGTTCGAGATGATGCCTGCGGAGACGGCGGAGGAGGTATTTCATTAACTGTGAGTTATGGTCAGTCGCCTTACCAATATCAATGGAATACGGGGGCAACGACAAAAGATTTGACGAACGTTTCTGCGGGTAATTACACTTGTCAAATTACCGATGCTTCGGGACAAGTTACGGAAGTTTCCGCTACTGTTTATACAAAAGAATTGTTCATTGTAAACGCTGGTGAGGATAAGATTATCGGCTGTGCAGAACCAATTGTAGTTTTGGACGGAAGCGATTCGCCACAAAGCTATGCGTATAATTATATGTGGAAAAATTTGACAGGAAGTGTTTACGGAAATGTTCGGAAAAATAAATTATCCGTTTCAGAATCAGGTACTTATGTATTGACTGTTCAAAACGAAGATACGGGTTGTTCGGTGAGCGATACGGTGATTGTTACCGAAGATTATACGGTGCCGACCATTTCTTTGACTAGTGAGCCTTTGACTTGTGATAATCCCTTGACTACGATTCGATTGACTAGTAGTTCGAATGAATTGACACTCGAATGGACAGGACCAAATGGTTTTAACTCAATTAGCAAAACGCCATTAGTAAGTGAAGCGGGGCTATATCGAGTAGTAGCTACGGCACCGAACGGTTGTACCGACGAAGCTAGTATAGAAGTGGTAGGCCGTACCGAAGCGCCCGTTATTTCGGCTAATGGAGCCACGTTAACCTGTGGCCAACCCGAGGCGCAATTGATGGCTACGACCAATCAATCGGTGAGTTATAAGTGGACAGGGCCGAACAATTTTCAAGCGAATACCGCCAATCCGATAGTCTCTAAGGCCGGCTTCTACACCATTGAAGCCACAAATGAAAATGGCTGTTCTAGCAAAGTAACGGTTGAAGTAAAAGTAGAAAATGCAGTTCCCGAACTATCAATCGGCGGCGGAACGTTGACTTGTGACAATCCAACGTTGCAATTGAGTGCTAAATCAACGATGGCAGGGACTTATAGTTGGACGGGGCCAAATGATTTTCAATCATCCGCATTAGAACCAACGGTTGCGCAAGCTGGTATTTATAAGCTTGTGGTCACGACGGCGAATGGCTGCTTTGCGGAAGCTACTACGGAGGTGAAAATGGCCGCCGATGCTCCCCAATTGACCGTCGATGCTACAGAGATTAATTGTAAGAACGACTTGGCTACCTTTTCGGTAAATACTTCAGCAACCGATTTAGCTTATGAATGGATAGGGCCTAATAACTTTTCTTCTACTGAAAAAGCGCCGTCTGTCCAAAATGCTGGAATGTACCAAATGACTGCAACAGCGACGAATGGCTGCCAAACAACTATTGATGTTTTAGTAAAAGAAAATTTTACTCAGCCAAAAATTTCTGTTCAAGGTGAAAATATCATTTGCAATCGTGAATTAGCGAAATTGCAGGTTGTGACCAACGATGAAATTATTAATTATCAGTGGTCTAATCGACAAGGTGTAATAGGTGAAGCGTCTTCCATAGAGGTTAGAAAAGCGGGTTTATACGTAGTGACCGCAACCACGGCTAACGGTTGTTCGGTAAGCGAATCTTATCGAGTAGAAGCATTGACGGAAATGTCCAAATTGGAGTTAAAGGCGGATGATTTGAACTGTAGAAATGCGACCAGTCAGTTGAAGGTAATTACGGAAATGGAAACCGCTACTTTTGCGTGGCAAGGACCCAATAATTTTCTTTCAACGGACGCTACGCCTACGGTCAATCTGCCTGGAAACTACACGGTCTTAGTGAAAAATGATAATGGTTGTAGCCAAACGGGAACCATTACGGTTCATCAAGCTGAAAAGGCACAGATTTTCTTCGACGAAATCCCGAACCTCTCCTGTAGCCAAGAGGTCGTCACCATTGACGCATCGGCGTCCATTATTAGCGAAACGGCCGTTGCCGAATGGAGCACTTCTAATGGCAATATTATCCACAAAACCAACGAATTGGTCGTCACCGTTGACCAACCTGGAACTTACGCTTTGACCGTCAGAGATTTGGAAACGGAGTGCGTGACCGTAGAAACGGTAACTATCAAAACCTTATCCAAAATAGCCGCTAGAATCGCCGATAGTAAAGTGTTATCCTGCCAAGAACCGACGGTAAATTTGACTGCCGAAAGCGGAAGCTATTCCGAAAATACTATTTTTGAATGGACGACTACGGATGGGAATATTGTTTCGGAGGCCACTTCGAGAGAGATTACAGTAGATGCGCCTGGCGTTTATACGTTGTTAATAGTAGATACGCTTTCGGGTTGTACAGATGCTACTTTTACCAATGTACTTGCTTCTAGCCGAACTGCTGCCCGTTTGGAGGAGCCAAGTATGTTAAGTTGTGTTCAGCCTACAACGACGATTAGCGGACTGAGTTCGGAGTTGAATGCTACTTCCGTTGTTGAATGGCGATGGAATGGAACATTGATTCCTAATAGTAATGTGTTAAACCTAACGGTTAATACGTCGGGTATTTACGAAATGACAATTACGGACACGCTGTACGGCTGCCAATCATCCGCCAACGTTACCATCACAAAACACGAAGCGCCTAAGGTGAGTGTGGCCCAAGTAGAGAAAGATTTTTGTGGAAAAGGGGAAGGGAGTATCGAATTAGCAGTTGAGACAGACAATCTTTATCAAATCAAATGGAACAACGGTGCGACGGGGAATAAATTGGAAGGCTTGAAAGCAGGCCTTTACAAAGCGACCGTTACGGATAACGCAGGCTGTCAAATGGTCGTCAATCAACGAATTGACAAAGTAGAACCCATTGCGTTGCAAGACATCGACATTCAACCCATTCAATGTAGCGGCTCGGCTGATGGAGCGATTACCGTTGCGTTGAAAGGCGGAAATGGTGACTTTGAAGCCCAATGGTCAAACGGAGATACTGGATTAGAAGTCAGCGATTTAGGAGCTGGAATACACACCTTAGAAGTGATGGATAAGCAAGGTTGTGTACAAACGTTCGATTTTCCGCTTTCGTCGCCCAATCCGTTGAACGTTGAGGTAGAAGTGGTGCATAATGATGTAAAACTGGAAGTAGGCGGTGGTTCGCCCGATTATTCTTACTTGTGGAGCAATGGTGGTGAAGAGAACTATGGTTCAAATTTTGAACCCGGTACGCACGAAGTGACGGTGACGGATAGAAATGGTTGTAGCGTTACGGAAAGTTTTGATATTGACGCCACAACAAGTGCAGATTTTCTACAAAAAGAAGAATTAACAATTACTACTTTTCCTAATCCTACGACCGACTATTTTAGCGTACGAAAAAATGTACAATCTAATAACCCTATTCGTATGGCCGTTTTTTCTTCGGATGGGCAGCAAATTGTGGCTGCGGCAACTAGGGGTTACCAAAAGGAAACTACATTCAATACCGAAAACTGGAAAGCAGGTACTTATTTTCTACAAATTTTTAGCGACGAAGGGACTTCTACGCATAAAATTCAAGTGATTAAAAAATAGTTTTTTTTGAGCTAACTGTAAGACAACAACAAGAGAATGTCGTTATAGACAGCGCTTATGTAGATGCGACCACGGGCAGACATGTCTTTGGTCGCTTTTTTATGCTTTCGAATTAAATTAATAGTAGGTATCAATACGATGGATGGAAGTAAGTTTGATACGATGGTCGAAAGCAGTTTATCTACGATGGAGGTGTTACCAATATGTCAAAGAAAACGATGGAAAATTACTTGATGGAGGGTTATGATTGGAAGCAACATGGGAGGAAATGATTGTCGCTGTTTTTACTGATTGTAGTTCAAAAACGATGCCAACTTTACAATTATCGAAAGATTTTTCTGTGAAAAACGAAGATAGATTAACTACGATAATTCTACATATATATCTACAATTTTTGTGCCATAAAATCCAAGGAGGGTGCATCTCAAAATGTCGCTTAATTAATTCACCCAGCCAATAACCTAGTACAACTCGGAGGGTTGCGTTACGTGTGACCATCTACTGTAACGCAACTCTCTGAGTTGTGCAACATTTTGAGAGGCGCTCATCCAAGGATTAACGTAGTACTTTCAAACAAAAATTTTGTACCTTAGTTATTACAAACTACACACAATGGCTAAAAAAACACCAAAAAAGCAAGACGAATCGGTCAAAGAAGGCAATCTATATGACAAAATTTTCAAAGAAAACGCAGAGCAACTTTTCCGTCCGTTGATTGAAGAAAAGCTGAATGTTCGTTTTACTTCTTTCGAACCCATGAAAGAGAAGATGCAAACGACCATCGAGCGAGAAATGGACTTCTTTTACAACGTTGTCACCGAATCTGGTGAAAGTTTTATTTTGCACTTAGAATTTCAAACGGAAGACGATACCGAAATGCTCTATCGCATGAGCGAGTATCATGGGATGGCGCTACGTCGAAAGCGGAAGCCCATTAAGCATTTGCTTATTTTTTTAGGAAAGGGGAAATCTAAAATGAAAACGAAATTACCCGCTGCTGAAGTCTTTACTGGCTTCGAAATCATCAATATTTTTAAATTGAGCACAGAAGCCTTGTTAGCTTCTCAAATACCCAGTTACATCGTTTCCGCCATTCTTACAGATATTAAAGCAGATAAAGTAGAAAGTGTTCTGCGGTTGATACTGATTCGTTTAAAGGAGGTTTGCAAGAATAAAAGCGAATTATCTCGCTACCAAAAGCAGTTGCTAATCTTGTCGAGACTTCGTAAATTTGAAGATACAGCCATTAAAATTGTTAAAGATATGCCTATTACGTACGATATAGAAACAGACTATTTATACAAAAAAGGAATTGAAAAAGGAATTGAAAAAGGAATTGGCCAAGGAATTGAACGTGGAGAAAATCTGGGAATAGACCAACAAGCTACGGTTACAATAATCAGTTTATTGCTGAAAACCGATTTTCCCATTGAACAAATTGCCAATTTGGCGGTAGTGTCGCTCGACTCTGTCAAAAAATGGACAGAGGCTTTAGCGCAAACTAGGGCTAAATTGATTTGGCAAAGTTTTGGTACACTCAATGAACGCAAGCAAGCTGCTAAAATTACAGAGCGGGCGGTAAAATTGGCCCGAGCCTTGTGTACAATTCCTTCATTAACAGATAAAGTGATTGCTAAAGTTTGTAGCCTTTCCGAAGAGCAGGTTAAGCAATTACGACCTAAACCAAAGCACCCTGAAAAAGAATAAATCCCATTCAAAAACTATGCGGTATATCTACCTCTTTTCTCTTTTTTCTATCCTACTCAGTTTTGCGATAAGCACTCCAAAAAAGACTAAGACCTATCCACAAGATTACTTTCGTTCCCCCGTTGATGGCCCCATCCGTTTGTCGGGTACGTTCGGGGAGCTTCGCCCGAATCACCTGCATGCGGGAATAGACATCAAAGCGAAAGACGGAAAAAATGGACAACCTATTTATGCTATTGCCGATGGATACGTTGCTCGTATAAAAGTACAATCGGGTGGTTACGGGAATGCCTTGTACGTGGTCCATCCAAACGGTTATATGTCCGTTTATTGCCACTTGCAAAAATTTGAAAAAAATATCGCCGATTTTGTCAAAAAGAAACAGTACGAAAAACAGTCCTTTTACGTCGATTTGTATTTGAATGGGACGACTTTTAAGGTGAAAAAAGGGGAGAAAATTGGTAACTTAGGTACGTCGGGACGTTCCTTTGGCCCGCATTTGCACTTTGAAATCAGAGACAATAAAACCCAAAAGCCTATCAATCCGCTATTGTTCGGGTTTGAAATGCAAGATAACATTCGTCCCAAATTGCACAACGTAAAAGTTTATCATTTGAACGATAAATTAGAGACGATTGATACTAAAATCCACTCTTTGGTCAAAAAAGGGGGAGGTAAATATGGCGTACGAGGCGATACCCTGCGTATCGGTGCGTGGCGAGCGGGCTTTGGTATCAAAGTCTATGACCACCATAACGGAGTATCGAACTGGAACGGGGTTTACGCTTTAGAAATGTATCAAGACAATCGACTAATTCACGCTTTTAATATGGAAACTTTTTCCTTTGGCGAAAGCCGCTACATCAACGCCCACATCGACTACGCTGAACAGCGATTGAATAAAAGTTATTACAACCGTAGTTATAAACTACCGGGAAATCGCCTGTCCATTTATGATAAAAATGAAGGCATTGTAACGCTGCATAAAGACGTTCCTTCTAAAATAAAAGTTGTGGCGTTCGACGTGGACGGCAATAAATCCATCTTAGAGTTTTGGGTCAAAAGAGCGGAAGTAAAACCTTCGGCATCAAGTGGTTATAATTATTCGTTAGCGTACAATCAGTCCAATTCAATTGATAATGGTAGTTTTAAAGCGACCTTCCCAAAAGGAACTTTTTACGAAAATGCCTACTTAAATTACGATGTGACGCCCGACCAATCGGAAGACGTTTTTTCGGATATGCACCATTTGCACAACGTGAGTGTGCCCGTTCATAAATACTTCAATTTGAGTATCAAAACGGAAGGTTTGCCCGAAAACCTGCGTAAAAAAGCCTTTATCGCTTTTTGTAATGAAAAAAATAAAGTCGCCAATTGTGGTGGTAAATGGGCCAACGGAATGGTGACGGCTAAGGTACGCTCGTTGGGCGATTATTGCGTGATGATTGACGATGTACCGCCGACAATTACGCCCATTTCTTTCCGCAATGATATGCGAGGTCGCTCCAAAATGACCTTTAAAATTAAGGATTCGATGCCGACGACGGGCAGAGGTCGGGGATTGTCTTACAAAGCAACGGTCGATGGGAAATGGATTTTGATGCAGTACGACTCGAAGAACGATTTGCTTATTCATCAGTTTGATAATCGTATTTCGGCGGGAGAACATACGCTAAGGCTGTCAGTGCGGGACGACCGTGGGAATCGGAAGGTGTACGAGCGGACGTTTATTCGTTAGTTTAGTAATTGGTGATTAGTTGATTAGTGACTAGTTAGGTCAGAGCATCGGATATAAAGTGATAATAATCCGCAGCTAATCCTAAGCGGCAGCTAATAAATATTGAGTTACGCATTAGGAGTAGGTACAGATTTTAAACAAGTCACTGCAAATGGTTACATCAACTTTCAATCTGATTGTCTAGTTAGACCGTCAAATATAAAATTGATACAAGGTGGTGGTACTTTGAAAATATCACACACCTTTGGACCCATAACTATCAATTATTTACTCGACGCTTTAGTACGGGTTTTCAAGTCTTTGCTTCTATAAATTTGGCTTAAATAGTATTGACAAATTTTTGGCTTTTTATTATTTTTACAGTCTAATACAACCAATAACCCCTTCCTTTTTTTACCCATCTATTTTTACAAAAAACCTACCAATTAGTTGTTCTAATTTAAGTTGTTTAGACAAGCCCTTAATTAGTGAATGACCGATGATAAAATTAAGAATAGTTAAGAACAGTTCAAGTATTTATTTTAGCACTTTTGGAAGTCTGAACCTTGATAGTACCGATAGAAAATCGGAACGGTCTGACTTCCCCAGTACGGGCCGTATGGCTGACCTTTCATTATTTATTAACCAAAACATACACAGAAAATGAACAAATTCCTTTCCTTATGGATGATGATTGGACTCTTATTCGTGGGAAATCCTACCGAAATCAAAGCACAAGAAGAACGATTAGTAAAGATTAGCACCGATTTTGGCGATATGACGGTGAAACTGTACAATGACACGCCGTTGCATCGGGATAACTTCGTCAAACTGGTGCAGCAGGGATTCTACGACGGAACGCTTTTTCACCGTACTATTCCTTATTTCATGGCGCAGGGGGGAGACCCCAATTCGAAAAATGCGCCTTTGACGCAGCCTTTGGGCGTGGACAATTGCGGAGTTATTCCCGCCGAAATTCGACCGAATCATTTTCATAAAAAAGGAGCCTTAGCGGCGGCTAGGTTACCCGATGCGTCCAATCCCACTAAGCAATCGAGTGGCTGTCAGTTTTTCGTAGTGCAGGGCTATAAGCACAACGACCAGCAAATCGACGCCAACGAACGACCCGACCGTAAATTCAGTTATTTCCAAAGAGCGTGGTACAAAGTGCGGGGCGGCTATCCGTTTCTGGATATGGACTATACCGTATTTGGCGAAATTGTGGACGGACTGGAAGTACTAGATATGATTATGGCCGTTCCGACGAGTCAAGAACCAGCGACTAAAGACCGACCGTTGATGAATATTGCGATGAATAAAGTGACGATGTTGAATTAGGGTTAGATAGGAACACGGATTTAACGGATAGGATAGATTAAAACGGATTGCTAACTGATGCCCGCAACTTGGGATTTCGGCACTTTGCTGAAATCCGTTTTATCCGTGTTCCCATTTTATCTAACTACATAAGACATATTAACAATCATTAAACGACGCTACTACTTCGAAAAAATCCCATCACGCAACAACAAATCCATATACTCCTTACTTCCCTCCTTATTCAAATGTTGATAGTCCGCAAAACCATTGATGGCAGTCAACGCACGAGAGTAATCTTTCACTTTCTTGTTGGTTTTGGCCTCAATTTTTCCAATAAAATCGTAGAAGCTGCGCATTTTTTTGACGTAAGGTGGGTAGTATGGATTGGCGACTAAAACGACTTTTACCCCTTCCATTTCGGCCGTTTGAATCAATTCGTCTAACTGATTTAACAAATAATCATCAATGGTCAATTCTACTGCCGCTTCTTGGTCAACGTTGGATTGCATCGTTGGACTAATGATGCGGTCATTGAGCCAGTCTTCGTCGGATTTAGTTGAGTAGTACAGTGTTCTTTGAAAAACTTCGCTGTTGTAGCGATACAGTTTGCTCAGTTTGCCCGCATACCAAGATTTTTCCGATTTTAACTTAATCAGTTCGTTTAATCCTTCGGAATACTGGCTAAACGTATTGAAACCCGCAATCAACTGCGGATTGTAGCGGTCACACATCGTTACGTCAATCAGCAGTAATTCGGGCGTGGGATAATTTTCTAAATAGTCGGTTACGACCACTCTTCCCAAATCAATCGGCATCGAATTGTAGCTCAAATTAAGTGTCCGTTTTCCCGTAATCGCCTCAATATGAGGTTGATAAAAAATAAGTCCCCTCGAATTGCCCAATAGTAAAATATCCGCTTCGGCGGCTCCTTGGTAGAGTCGAGCATAGCGAAATTGGCTATCCTCCGTGATTTTTCCTAAAATATAGCCGCCCAATCGGTCGCCGATAAAAAATAGTAATAGGCAAGCGGGAATCCATAGTGCTTTTTTCACGAGGTTATTTTAGTTTTTTGAAAAAATTGGGAGGGGAATAGTTTTGTTGATAAACTACTAATTGGAGGGAAAATTAGTTGTCAAGATAGGTCTTTTTTAGAAAATAATCAAAGCGATTGCGATTTAATAGTTTTGCCAAAATTTATCAAATTTGCCACATAACCTCTAAATTTTGAAAAAGAACTATCCGTCAAATCGTCTATTTTGATACAAGGAACCAAAGTGAATTAGCCCAATCGTGTATTTTAATTGTTATGAATGCAGTTTTGCGGTAGGATTATTTGTTTTAAAAACAGCTAAAAAGTGTTAAGAAACACAGGTTGTGTCAAACATTAAGAAGTGTTAACGAGAAAAACGCCCTTTTTGACCGATTCATAATATGTATCTATTTAGTATCCAGTTGATTATAGCTCGTAAAAAGATTTTTAAAATCTCAAAAAGTGTTAAATTTTCACGTATTTATATTGTTTTTAACAATTTATTAACTACATTTTGTACCTTTACAAATGTTAAAATTTTTTGTAGTTCTTTGATGTACAGCTAATTACAAAGGTTTAGCCCTTTTAAACCCTTCTCCGTGTATGATAGGATTGAAACTATCATCGCAATAAAGCGATATGTTAGTCATCCATTTGCTTTTAAACCCTTCTCCGTGTATGATAGGATTGAAACAGCCGGAGCTGAAGTGGTCTTTCGACTGTGAAACTGGCTTCTTTTAAACCCTTCTCCGTGTATGATAGGATTTAAAGAAAATGGATTACGAACATATCGATTTATTT
>JBCCQK010000239.1:0-11812 GCA_039024375.1 Bacteroidota bacterium | reverse complement strand
CTGGCCATCTAGATAATGGCCAGAAACTGTAAGTCCGTCAACGATTTGGCTAAAAGAACGATTCGATGAATCGAAATTATTATTATCAATAGCTAATTTGAATCCTTTGTACCCTAACTCTTTTATCTTCTCAGGAGTCCAAATATTGGGGTCAAATACTGTTTTAGCAGTATAACTTTGAGAAGTCAATGTTGGTAGAATATTACCTTGTGCATCTAAGGCGTGCAGACGATACTCAATTTCATAAACTCCATTGACCCCGTTTGGCACTTCACTAACTATATGAATTCTTCCATTAGGGTATGACTGTGATTTAAATACAACTCTGTTATGTCCCCCAACAACTCCCCTGCTACGATTTATGGTTGCAATGACGTTAAGATGATTATCAAATACATCTTCTATGCTTTGTTTTGTAAGTTTATAACCATTCTTAACATAAGTTACAAAATAATCTGATAGCCACTTATCAAAACTTCCAGAGCTAAGTAATTCAGAGGCAATTTCTGTTGGAGTCTTCGATGTTTCTTCAATGTGATTTGCAACTATATCTAAATTAAAAATATCAGTTCTTACATTCGAAGGTAAATTTGAAATTGAACTCCAAGCATCAATTAGATTCTCATTTTCTTTTAATGCCAACAATAATGCTTGGCCATTATTAGCATCCAAGAAATCATCAAACAACTTATTCAAATCCGCTGCATCTCCCAACTCATCTTTCAAAGTTACATAAAATCCACTCTCAAACAACGCTTTCAAAGCAGGATTTTGAGGTAGCGCATCCGCCAGTCGTTGCGCAACGGCATCGTCCAAATCACCATTTAGCAACCATTTTAGCTGTTCGGCATTGGGTAATTTCCCTTCGTTGATGGCTCTAAGAATCCGCCAGGAAGAACAAGGAAAAACGCCCGCCGCCGCTCTAAATCGAGTATTAAACAACAGCCCAATCGACAGATTACAATTTAACGCAGGGATGCTTCCCGTCCCACCAATGCTCGACAACTTATCGTCAATTTCTTTGCCCAGTTTAGCGGCCAAAATAGCGGCATCCTTTTTGGACAAGTTTTTGAGGTGTTTTAGAATGGTCTTCCCGTCGAGCAGCAACTGAATTGTGGCCGCCATCACCATTCCCTTAGCACATTCTTCCGTAGAGAAACTTTCTCTAAATCCTTCATCGTCCAAAGTGCCACTCGTCAAGCAACTGAACCCTAAATCTTTTACCAAATTAAGGATGGTGTTATCAAACGTTACCACACTTTCGATACAAGAAGCCCCCGTCTGAAAAGGATTAATGTCATCGATTGGCTTATTAAGATAGTAATTAAGCCCCATCTGCAACGAAAGGTCAATAGTCGCTCCCAACGCACACTGTCGGCTAGCATTCGCCGTTAGGTTTCTTAACAAATCGGGCATCATCGTTGCAATGACTGGAATAGACAGACCGTAGGCCCCCATACCCGCCACAATATTTTTCAAATCTCGCATAAAATCGGATTCGGGGTCAATCGGGAAATTTTCGTGTTCTATTCTATCCAAGAGACAGGGGTTCGCCTTAATCAAGCGGCCGATGACAGTTTGGTCTTCGGGTTGCATATAATCGTGTCCCGCATATCTTAACTTACAGATGGAGTTACATTTGGGCGTTGCGCAAATAATTGTATTGTTGCCCTCATTTTTGATAATTGACTTACCGGAATGGTCTTCGCAAGGTCCCAAATACTGAGAAGGTAAAAAGTACGTACTACCAACCGCTGCGTAATTATGCACCGTTTCTGTATCTTGGTTACCAAAGGTTGCCTCAAAACTTCTGACTTGGCCATCGGCTTTCAAACCCTGCAAGTACACTAAAATGGGTTCATTGGTGCGTGCGTACCCTCTTGCCAGCGATTGCCGTTTCGTTTTGTAGGCAACATCGTATTTAGTCCCATTCACTTCGACGGCTCTAAAAATATCTTCGGCTTCGGTGATAAAAAACCAAGAGCTACGCTCGAATTCGGACGGCTGAAGGGCCAGAATACCATTACGGGACGTCAAAAAATAGTGTGGACTACAGTCAATATACTTTTGTTCTATCCAGCTTGTATTTCTCGGTGCCGCCTCTTCGGGTGCATTAAGTAGTACCTCTTTCCCAATATCTCCCAACAAGCCATTTTGTAGGACGTAAATAGCCTGCTCCGCTTTGTTCGCAAAACCTTGGCCTAGTGGCACATTATCGCTCAATAGATTGGCAAGCAGTGCAGTCAATTGGTCTTTTTGTCCTTGATTAGTCGGTGCGTAAGTAGGCACTCCAGGAACTTTAGCTTGAATAAATAGACAGTCTTCGCCTTCTTCGTTTCGAAGTAAATGAATCCAGTAAGCGAACGTTTCTTGGTTGTAGAGTTGCTCAACGGCTGTGAGGTAATCGCTATCGTTGGGGCAACTACACAGGTCATCGTCGGTGGTCAAGAAGGCTTTTGGAACTTGGTCGCCTATCGACTGTTCGAAAAAGGTGAAGTTATCATTAATTACCTGCTCGAGGTCATTCACCATTTCTCCATTAATACTAAAGGTCAAATTGGCATTGGCCGTCGAAAGGATACTTTCCGAAACGGTTGGGTTATCGCCGCAAATAGTATTGTTATTTCTAGCGGTCGAAGTAGGGTTTCTAATCGCTGGGTTATCACTCAGCACGATGGGAATTTTGAAGAAGCCTCTACTTTCAAAGAAATTCGCTAGATTAGTGTTGGTCGCTTCGTTGGTCAAGTCAACCTGTTCAATCACTTGACATCCTTCCGCATTGGTGACGGAAACGGTGTAGATAGCGGGAGCAGTAACGGAAATCCTATCGCCACTCATGCCGTTGTCCCATTCATAACTTTGGTATCCTTTTGGAGATACGTCCAACTCAATACTGCTACCCTCTTCGCAGAAGGTAAGCGGATTAGTGGTAATCGTCACCTTGGGCATTGCCTCTTCTAATGTAATTGCTGCCGTAGCTTCGCAACCATTTTCGTCGGTGACCACTACTGCATAGGTGCCAGCGGAGGTTACCTCAATCTGTCGGCCTCTTTGCCGATTGGACCACAAGTAATTGGTATAACCGTCACTAGCTGTAAGGGTGACTTTTTCTGCATCGCAGAAATTGGGAGGGATTGCAGTAATAGCTACTGTTAAGCCTTCGCAGATAATTGTACTAGGCGTTACCGAAATCACCGTTTTGCTCCTTATATTTCCTTGATTATCCGTGACAATTAAAATATAGTCATCCAATGTTGTCCCATCCGCAGGGCAGATGTCAATTTCCCAAGTATCGGGGATTTCACTTGGACAAAGTTGTAAATCAGGGTTGGGATTATTGGGGTCATTTGCTAGTCGCCAAGTGTAACAACACTCTGGACAATCTGGAATCTCATTTCCACTTATGGTAATTGGCCCTCCCGAACTGACTAATGGCTCTTTGGGAACTAGGAATTGTCGAGAACTCGTACAACCATCTTCCTTAGTTACAGTTACCGAGTAATTGCCAAAAGCCAAATCTGTTAGTATTTGTCCCGAGCCACTAGGTGTCCACTCGTAGCTTATTGCGTCCAGAATGGGGTCTAATGAAATACTACCTAATCTTTCGGGCGTTTCGGACTGAACGGTACCCGAAATTTCGAAATCTTCACAATCCGTAATGGTAAAGGTGATGACTACATTACAAGCTGGATGATACTGTTCGGATACCGTTACAGTATATGTTCCGGTGGGTAAACCTGTTCTATTGGCCGAACGATTAGCGTCTGACCAAAGGTACGTGTAACTACCCGAGCCACCACTAACAGTTAGGTCAATAGCCCCGTCATTGCCTGTATTGGCGTTCGTCACGTCTCCAACAACACTGAGTTCACAGACAGCTTCTAGGTCAATCTCCACGGAAGTAGTAGCGACACATTCGTTATAAGTATTATTCGTAACGGTCACAGAATACGTGCCCGATTGATAAACTGTCAAATCTTCCGCCGTGCTGGGATAGGGGTTAGGAGTGCCCCTACCATCATCGTATTCCCATTTGAAGGAATAATCATTCAATATTCCTCCAATAGACAGGTCGATAGTTCCCACTCCATTTTCAATAGTAGTTATACTGGTCAGCTGGAATTTGCAAATATAGAATACTTCTATTCGTTTACATCCAACAAAATCTGTCACAGTTACATAATAATTTCCTTGACTCAAGTTAGTCTGGGTAGGACTGTTCTCCGTTACATTTTTTCCAGACCAATCGAAGGTATAAGGAGCCACTCCTCCCGAAGGACTAAGCGAGATGTTCCCTAAGTTTCTGTCAACCTCCGCATTTAGTTCCACCCTTCCTCCAACTTCCAAACAGCCTTCCACAATACAAGTATTGTCTGCTCCACCCGTCACTTTGTAGCAATAGGTTCCAGCAACCAAATCATTATAATCGGCGGAACAATCCCTTGAAGTTGGATCTGGACTAATCGGATTATTCTTCTCTCCATTTTCGGGGAAAAGGGTGATATTGTATGGTCCAGGTGTGGTTATATTTTTATTGACTAAAAATTGAAGACCACCTTTATCCGAACGACTACAATCCTGCGTTCTAGCAATTTCCACATCATTGGTAAATGTCGATGGCAGCGATTGACTACAAGTTACCGTATTACCTAAGCCGTCCGTGATAGTAAAATCGTACGAAAGAGCCTCTGCTCCTATTTTAGCGGCAATAGGATGTGTAATACGCAAGATATCGTTAGTCGTTTGCTCAACGGTTTGTTCCGTTAAATGGTCGTAGTACTGATAGGTAAACGGCGGCTGCCCTCCAGTTGGCGACAATAAGATAGCAGTAGAGGTACAAAGGTCATCCGAAGGAATTTGTTCGCAATTCACCGACAAGGGGACACCCGATTGGACAAAAGCGGTCGTATTAGCCACACAACCCGCCGCGTTTTCGACACTAAGTCGATACGTTCCGATTGGTAAATCTTTCAACTTAGCGTATCCCTCTTCTCCAAAAGTCCACGCTTTTGAAGTCGGCCCCGTCACCTGCACGATGTAAGGTGGCTCTCCCCCGTTTAGATTGATGGCAATGACATCATCCGTATTTGCGGGCGGTTGTTCTATCACAATAACCGTGGTATCTAGAACCTCAACGGTTACTACATTAGAAGACATCCAAACGGTACAACCACTTTTTGTGATTTGTCTTCTAAAATAGGTGGTTTCGTGTACGGGATTGGGGGTAAAATCAATCTCGGTGGCGTTCGCTTCGTCTTGCCAACTGATGGTATCCGTACTAGACTGCCATTGATACTTTAAAGAAGTACTTCTGCCTATACTTGGAACGGCTTCGCTTTCAATCATGGTAGGTAAAAAGCCCGGACAGCCACTTTGGTTACCACTAATTAAGCCCGCATTCGATAATGGATAGTAATTAATCTGATGTTGAGTCAAATCGTAGAGATAGACTCTATTCGTGTGCGTACCATCCGATAAGATGATTTCTCCACAGCCACAGTCCGAATCTAGGTCGGATAGAGTGTTAAATGGGCATTCATCTTCGCAGTCTAGTATGCCGTCATTGTCCGTATCGGCAGTAATCGGTTCGATAAGCACAATGGGGTCACTCGTTTCGCAATTTGGATAACCTCGGTAGCGGGCAAATACCGTATAATCCCCCGCCGCTAAGCCATCAAAGACTCGATTGGTGGTATAAATGGAGTCCTCTCCCAAGCGGTATTCAAGGGCCACACCATCTATTATCGAATCACTTTCGACGATGATTTGCCCATCGTTTCCGTTTGCTAAACAAGTTGGTTCTACCTTATCTAAATAGAGTTCCACTGGCAATAGTGGCCTTACTGGGAAAGTTTGCGTACCCGTACAGTGGTCATCGAAAGTAATGGTTACTTGATACGAAGCTGTATTACTTACTATAACGGTTCGTTGGGCGGTGGTATCTCCGTTGTCCCATAGATAGGCCGTTGTATTGGGTTGAGTAGCGTCTAATAAAATTGTATCGCTAGGACAACCACGAAGCGTCTCCGCCACCACCGTTTCGCTTGGTATCACGAACACGGTTACTTCGTCCGATGAAGTATTTCCATGGTTGTCCGTACTCGTGACTGTATAGGTAGTTGTGGTATCGGGTTGAACGCTGATTGTCGCTGTTGTATCCCCTGTACTCCAAACGTAAGAAGGAGCATTGGAAGCTATCAGCGTCGTGGTTTCTCCAAAACAAATCGTCTGGTCGGGACCCGCATCCATGTTGAAAGGAACAACACGAACGGTTATAGAATCAATGGTAGTACAACCGCCCGCATTGGTAATTTGCGCAACGTAAGTTGCTGTGCTATCGGGTTGTGCCCAAATAGCGAAAGTTGAATCTCCCGTATTCCAAACGACTTCTTCGGCGTTAAGAATCGTCAGTAATAAACTATCTCCCAGTAAAATGGTAGTATCTCGAAAGGTGGCTGGATTGGGTACGGCGACAACAACTCGGTAATGGATGGAATCCGTACAGTTTCCGTTTTCGTAAACCAATGTGTATTCCGTATCCGTATCGGGATAAACTATTGGATGTTGGGCGGTTGGGTTGTCAATATTACCAGCAGATAACCATTGATGGTTGGCACTATTGGTGAAAGGAGACATCAACTGAATGGAGTCACCTTGACAAATTGCGTACGTTATCGAATCACGAGAGGGTACAGAGAAAGTAGCCGTATCCGTTCGGCTACATCCCGAAATGGGGTCAGTGACTTGTAGCCAAACTTGTAGGGTTGAATCTACGGTAAAACTGCTCGTTCGGTTGAGGGTATCTCCCGTACTCCAAAGATATTTGTATTCGTCGCCGAGTACTTGCGCCATTCGTTGGCTGCTGCCCGCACAGACTACTTCATCTAGTAAATCAAAGTTGGGTACCGTATTCGGACGGACAGTTACGGTTAGGGAATCGATTGCTGGACACCCTACGTCATTATCTACCGTTACGACGTAGGTAGTCGTTTCTGTGGGTGTCACGGTTATTTTCGCCGTTGTATCTCCCGTGTTCCAAAGGTAGTGCGTGCTACCAGATGCTTCCAATGTGACTGTTTGGCCGGCACAAATCTCTTGGTTTGGTCCCGCATCCACCATTGGACTAGCGTTCAATTGAATTAAAGTGGGGTCCGTAGGCATCCATTCGGTACATCCTTGGATGGCCGCTAACCTTCGGTAGTAGGTTGCCGTGTTTGTTGGTGATGGTAAATAATGGGGCGTTGTGACTCCCGCTACGGGTTGCCAATTATCGCCGTCCAAACTGTATTCCCATTTGTAAACAACGGGTAACCCTTCTTTATTAATCGCAGCACTCAAACTTTTAATGGTCGCTAGGTCATCCGTTCCACATGCCACCTGGTCTCCTTCGATGCTTCCCGCATCAACTATTCCTTCGAAAATAACACTAATAGAGTCTTGTATAAAGCCACGGAACTTACCCCCATCGTTTGCGTTGTAGCGGAACCCAGGTCGCAAGGCAACCCGTTCTCCCCCTTGGATAGAGACTTGGTCAAATTCTTCTAAAGATTCTTCTAGCTCAATGCGGTCTTCAATAATTACCAAACTGTCCGCCGTTCGCAGCGTATCCCCTCCTATGATGACCGTACCACAACCACAGCTATCTCTTTGTTGTAAAAATGGATTCAGTGGACATTCATCTTCACAGTCAAGCGTACCATCGCCGTCCGTATCGTTTGGACTATTCGTACCATTGGGGCACAACTCACATAAGTCAGGAATACCATTGTTATTGTCGTCTAATCCATCGTAAGCATTGGGGCATAAGTCGTCCCCGTCGCAAACACCATCTCCGTCCGCATCGGCGAATACGCCGATACAATCACAGTTTTGGTTAGTTTGGTCGTTGGTCGTACAGCTATTGTCATCATCGCAAGCAATATTGGCATTGCAATCATCACATTCGTCCCCTACTCCATCACCGTCGGTATCGGTTTGGTCGGGATTGGGCGTATCCATACAGTTATCAAATTCGTCACACACACCGTCATTATCTCGGTCATTGGAGGCACTTTTGGAAATATGGACCTCATCGCTCGCCGAGCAACCATTGTCTAAGGTTACCGTGACCGTATATTTCGTATCCTTCTCGATTGCCCACTTCTTTGACGGGAAAAGAAGTCCGTACATTGGTAAGCGTACCTGCCGTTTGATTCAAAGAAGCATCAACTAATAAGGAAGAAGTAGAGGTTATACTAGAAAGATATAAAGTTTCACCGTTCCTTTTGTAATGGATTTTTCCCTCTTCTCTCTCGATGCTTACTATATCTTCGGGATAGTAGAAACCCATACTACCTCTATTAGCTCCTTTTTCATAAATATAAAGCTGCCCATTGGAATGGAGGTAGAGTATGTAATTTATAGTGGTATAGCTTTCATTGGCATTATACTCTGCTAGGCCAATCATTCGGTCTTTGTCTGTTTCACTTACGGTAAGTTCTACCCAGCCGTCTTCGCTTTCCTCTAGGGCATTTTTAGAAGCAGCGCCTCCATTCCAGCCTGCTGCTCCTAATTTCGTTAGGCTACTTCCATCTACTTCCACACTTACGGCATTGGTCCATACCACGTCGTGACCTTCTCTCGGGGTTGGTGGTTGAGGGACATCAAAGGACGTTCTAGTATTCAAAATACTTGCGCTCTGTTCATAAATTGCTGCATCTACAATTAGTGCTTCGTTTGTAGTAAGCTCCGAAACGTAAAAAGTACGACCATTTTGTTTGTAATGAATATTACCGTTTTCTCGCTCTACGCTGAACAAATCACCTTCGTAATGGTAGCCAAATACACCTTTACTGGCTCCATTTTCGTAAACGTAATAAGTCCCGTTAATGTGAAAATAAATGGAATAGTGTATGGAGTTATGATGAACATCTTTATTAAAGCTAGATAGGCCAAAGGCATAATACTTCTCATTAGACTCAATCGTAGATTCTACCCACCCATCTTCGTTTGCTGCCAGTTTATTTTTTGAGGCGGCACCACTATTCCAGCCAGTAGCATTCGTTTTAATTAGATTATTGTGACTATTCGAAACACCAGACATATCCGTCCACTGGACATCGTAACCAGACCTTGTAGGTATTGTAGGTACAGAGAAAGATACCGCTAAATCAATAGATGCCCCTAACTCTAGCATTGAAACATCTGCAATTAGCTCGGTAGTAGATAGCTTGTCAGAAATATGGAAAGCTTCGCCATTTCTTTTGTAATGTATCTTATCATTTTGCCGTTCTATCCTAATCTTATCTCCCATCTCATATTTGACATATCCTCTGTGATTTCCATTTTCATAGATATAAGCATAGGTGTTACCATGTAGATAAATAGAGTAATCTATACTGCTACCTGCTAGGTTCTTATCGTATGCTGAAAGGCCGAAATAACGGTGGATTTTGGTCTTTTCAATTGTAATTTCTACCCACCCATCTTCGTTTGGCGCCAATTTATTTTTAGAGACGGCACCACCATTCCAACCGTAAATACTAGTTTTTGTCAATTTATTACCATTGACTTCTACTCCTTTGGTATGTGTCCAAATTAAATCTATGGTTGCCGTTTCTAGCGGTAAATCGGGAAAATACACATCCTCTGAGCCGTTTTCTTCAGTAGTAGTAACTTGGCTATACGCAAAATGGGTGGTACCCATTAATAGGATTATTAAATAAGCGATTTGACAATTTTTCATAACGGAAATTTTGACATAGGTATAAGTCACATTAGAAGTACGCTTCAATGTATTCTGTTATATACACATGCTACTTTAGCCAGCATAGTAGGGTAAGTGCCTTAGCGAGACTTTACAGCTAACTATTATAGTAAAAATGTTGTTATAATAACCAATTATGCTAAATAATAGGTTTCTTAGACAATAGTGTTTTTGGTTCTCCGAAGGAGAAGTATTTATTTTTTAGGAATACCTTGAGGGCTCTTTTAATAGTTTGATGCGTAAATGAAAAATAGCTAAAACTCAGTTCTCAGTGAATGTACACAAGAAGTCAGCTTTGCATTTAATACCCTACTGTTTATACTGATGATAATTAAGGTATTATTAATTTCAAGCAATAGAAAAAGATTTTGGTAGAGAAAATTCCGAAAGGAGAGACTAATTCCGTATCAATATTGATAATACAAAGATACTACGTATTTAAGTCCCAATTTGGGACAATTTGGGACATTTGAACGTGCTATTGGGGTGTTCCCAACTCTTTGTAAATCAATTTCAATTCTCTTGGAGAAATCATTGAGTTGCCAGACAGCTGAATACCTGCCTTTTTTAGCCATCGGTAAAGTGTTTTTCTATTTACACCGAATTCGTTGGCTACTTCTTGTCGTGTTTTTGTTTTCGATTTCATAATCTTTGAAGTTTTTGCTTGTTAACAGTTAAAAATTTGTATTTACTCAAAGAGCGTGGCCCAATTGGACTTACTCTTGGAGTTTTTCTGGGGAAACCTTTATCGGTTTTTAGGTAATGAGACTAAATTGTATAGCTAATTTTCATAGTATAGAAATGGTGCTTCATAATTCTAATGATAATAAGTTCAAGGTTTTGAAGTAACTATACATTACGACCTATCTTGACGATTACTATCAAATGTAAATTAAGTACTACTGAGGTAGCACCATTAATTTCGTAACAGATTTCGGAAAACTTAAATAAGCTAATTGTCAAAATACTGTTTGAAATTAGATAGGCAATTAATCATGTAGATAACTTCAAGTAAAATGTTTTTGGAAGCTATTTAATTTGAGCGCACTTATTTTCATGGTGTTTAGTTTTTCTGTAAATTAAATTAGTGGCAAGGTTAATGATTCTCTAATTGTTAAATGGTAAGTAGCGTTTTATGTCTGTTGGGATAAATATACATCAAAAAGAGGAGAAAATAAAAATTTGAAATAGTAAATTTTTGTAATTTCTTTGTAAGTTACCAGTGTTGACTTTTGACTTTGAATTTCTTACCTACGCTAAAAAATATCAGCATATTCTTTGTGCTTTCAATTTTCTACCGTACAAAGTCCTAAATGCGATAACCCTAATATAGCCACTAGCAGAGATACTCATATCTAAGTACGTCAATCTAATTGTTCCTAAGGATTTATGTTTTTTCCAATTCCGTCATCTTTGCATTGTCAAAGAACAGAAATTTGATGTTAAGACAAAAATTACAGTCCATGCGAATCTTAACGCCCTAGAGATTTTGGGATTGATAGGAGATTTTGAATTGATTTTGTCTGAACGTCTAATTCTTAGAAAAGCAAAAAAATCGAAGTAGAGCCTACTCGTATTAACAATATTTTCTAACTTTATCAAAAACTAAAAAATGTTATTACAAACACCACAATTAGTACTCGTACCTGATAACCAAGGCCATTTATTTCTACATGCTACGACCTTTTTCGATAAGATTAATTTTCAAGCTAAAGGTCACAAAGTAGCTAGAAAGCTGAAAAAAGACGGTACGCTCAAAGTAGAATTATACGTTGTTTCCAATAATAGTTTTTCGGAAGAAGTGTTGAAGATGCAATGTATTAATCCTGTGGTGCATCGGGTGGATTTGGGAAATATTTTGGAGGTTGATGAGGAAGGCCATTTAAGTGGTACAGTCGAAGCAACAATTTATTTTCTGAACCCGAATAAAAATGCTCGGTCAGATAGAAGGAGAGGCGGAAGAACGGTCGTAAGGTCAACATCAGGAGGAAGGCCCAGCAGACCTAATCCAGAAAAACAGTAATATTTTTCACCTTAAATGCCTCGAGAGAAAACAATTTTACCTAT
>JBCCQK010000238.1:0-11833 GCA_039024375.1 Bacteroidota bacterium | reverse complement strand
TAGTAATTCGGAAAAAATAAATGTACATTTTATGCAGCAATCCGATACGATAAATCAGGTATAGTATTATTAAATTGAATTCTAGAGTAATCGACTTCTTCTTTAGAAGTTTTGAGACCGATAGAATACTTTTTAAAATTCAATCTAACGAATACTTTCAAACCTGTTTTAGTTTTGGTTTTGCTAAAAAGGTCTTTGACAAGATTATAATCAGAAAATACAACTCCTTGAATAGCATGGTGAACATGGCAAAATAAGCGATGTTCAATTGGATTCCACTTAGAAGAATAAGGAGGATAGTGGCAAATAATAATATCCAATCCAATAATTCGTGCTAAGGATAGCATTTCCTTTTTGAAAACGTGATGCCGATGCCCATTAGCACCGCCTGAATCACAAAGTATAAGGATAGATTTGGCATTTGGATAACGGTGAATACCAAAATTATCCCACCACCAAAGTAAATTATCCTTTACAAATTCAGCTGTTTCATGACTATTGCCAATGGTAATGTAGCCTTCATTTCTTTGCATATCGTAAATACCATGAGGGATGACTTTTCCTTTAGCTAGAAAATGATAATCATGGTCATACACCTTTATAGGTGCAGTACAATAGCATTTTCCAGAGCGATATAGATTACCCAGACGCTCTTTTTTCTTACAATCTATGCTCAAAATTGGCGTATCCGTACTCATAATCGCTACTAATTCAAAGATTATCTGGAATTGCTTATCCCTATTCTTGTAATGACCTGTTGGTAAATTTTTACTCAACTTTCGATATTGAAAACCTAAATCTTTCAAAAGTCTTTTTACGAATCCATGGCTAACTTTATAGCCAGTTTGTTCAAAAAAAAATTCAGCAATTTCTCTAGGTTTCAAGTGTATCCAATACACTTTTGAATCGGTTGGACTGCCAGCTTTATTCCTTTGAATAAAGTCTGTAAGTAAGCTGACTATATCTGGTTCGCTTTCTTCTTTTTTTTTCGTCCTCCTCCTATTCGACGTTGCTTATCTGGTGGTATTTCTTCATATCGACTTAGGTTATTCAGTTCTTCTTCGCCTCTTTTTATGCGTCGTTGACTAATATTAAATAATTCACCTATATACTTTTTACCACCATAACCCAATTTAATAGCTTCTTGAGCTGCGTAATGTCGTTGGTCTTTTTCATTTAATTGATTGAAAAACAACTTCATCTTTGACTCTGTTTCTTGATTATATCTTGTCATAAATTTTTGACCCAAATTTACAAAAAGAATGTACATTTATTTTTTCCACGTTACTAATCTACATTTCAAAATAGCACGGACTAATTTCTGAGTTCTATTAACAACTGTACGATTAACGAAAGAACTAGCACATAAATTGATTATCTATTTTAACGTCGTAAGTGCAGAAAGGTTAAAAAAGTAGGCCGTAGCATCCAACTAATAAATAAAAAAGGTTCTTTATGATTTTACGTGGTTGAGAGGGAGATTCCTTAAGGGAATCTTTCTCTTTCGTTCAAAAAAATGATGAAGATTCTCTGAAAGAATCTCCCTCAATGAGAGCACCACGTAAAATCATATAGAGCCATAAAAAATGGGCTAGCAGCAATGCTACTAACCCATTTTTGAAATAGTTTATATTTTTTTGAATGCTATTCTATAGCGATATTTCAATAACCGTCAGCTAGAATACCTCAAACAGTCCCGCAGCGCCCATGCCGCCACCTACACACATGGTGCAGACCACGTATTTGGCGCCCCGTCGCTTCCCTTCAATCAGCGCATGACCAACCATACGAGCACCTGTCATACCGTAAGGATGACCAATGGAAATGGCTCCTCCATTCACGTTCAGTAATTCGTTTGGAATCCCTAGTTTCTCTTGACAGTAAATTACTTGTACGGCAAAGGCTTCGTTCAATTCCCAAAGGCCAATGTCCTCCATTTTTAGCCCATGTGCTTTGAGTAATTTTGGCACAGCGAAAACGGGACCAATACCCATTTCGTCGGGCTCGCAACCCGCAACGGCAATGCCTCTGTAAGCGCCTAAAGGTTCTAATCCTCGCTGTTCAGCTAATTTACTATCCATCAAAACGGCCGCCGAAGCACCATCGGACAATTGACTGGCATTCCCTGCGGTAATGACTCCGCCATCGACGACGGTTCTTAGTCCTGCCAATGCTTCGCCAGTAGTAGAAGGTCGATTACCCTCGTCTTTGGCCAAAATAACTTCTTCGAAGGTAATTTCTTTAGTAGCTTTATTCATAATCCCCTTGGTAGTCGTCACAGAGATTATTTCATCATCAAATTTACCCGCTGCTTGAGCCGCCGCCGTTCGCTGTTGGCTTTGCAAACCGTAAGCGTCCTGTGCTTCTCTGGAAATACGGTACCGCTTAGCTACCACTTCCGCCGTTTGCAGCATCGGCATATATACGTGCTTGTGGTGAGCCACTAATTGTTTATCAATTGCTCGGTAGGTATTCATATGCTCGTTCTGCACTAAGCTGATAGATTCCAAACCGCCCCCCACGGCAATGGACATACCATCGTGTAAAATTTGCTTAGCCGCCGTTGCAATAGCCATCATCCCCGAAGAACACTGTCTATCAATGGTCATTCCACTAACGGTAACGGGTAGTCCACCCGCCAAAGCGGCCATCCGACCGACGTTGCCGCCTTGTGTACCTTGTCCCATGGCACAGCCCATAATACAATCGTCTACTTCTTTGGGGTCGATTTTTGCTCTTTTGACCGCTTCGGCAATTGCCCAACCCGCCATTGTTGGTGCATTCGTATTATTAAAGGCTCCTCGGTAGGCTTTGCCAATACCCGTACGAGCAGTAGATACAATAACCGCTTCTTTCATATTTAATCGTTTTGAAGGTTGTGTAAAAATCAAAATGTGTCAGACTTCGAAAAATCTGACACATCCTGTACCAACCCAAAGTTGAAAAAGAGACGCAAATGGGCGAGCCTATGCTTCTGCTTCATCGTCTAAAAATTAATTTGGACTACAAAGAAAACTCTTTTAGTATAGAAATACTAATTTTTAGCAGTACTAAAATTCTGCGTTGCCCGGTGTACGTGGAAAAGGAATCACATCTCGAATGTTCGCCATACCCGTAATGAACAGAATGATTCGTTCGAAGCCAAGACCAAAACCAGCGTGAGGCGCACCGCCAAATTTTCGTAAATCTAAATACCACGACAGTTCTTCTTCGGGAATATTCATCTCCGCCATTCGCTTTAGCAACATTTCAGTCCGCTCTTCCCGTTGCGACCCTCCGATAACTTCTCCGATGCCTGGAAATAGTACGTCCATCGCAGCAACGGTCTTATCATCTTCGTTCATCCGCATGTAGAAGGCTTTGATATCTTTTGGATAATCTCGAACAATGACGGGTTTTTTGAATTTTTTTTCTACCAACCAACGTTCGTGCTCCGCTTGCAGGTCTATTCCCCATTCGACGGGAAATTCGAATTTTCCTTTTTTATAGGGTTTCGAACTGCGCAAAAGGTTAACCGCTTCCGTATAGGTGATTCGAGCAAAATCGTTTTCTACGACAAATTTTAAGGTGTCAATCAAACCCATTTCTCGACGTAACTCCTTTTTCATATTCTTCTCCATCTCCTTAATGCGCTTGTCCAAAAAGGCCAAATCGCCGGGATAGTTATCGAGAATATAGTTGATGATATACTTAGAAAAGTCTTCCGCTAAATCCATATCGTCGTGAATATCGGCAAAAGCAATTTCCGGTTCAATCATCCAAAACTCCGCTAAATGTCGGGACGTATTGGAGTTTTCCGCTCTGAAAGTCGGCCCGAAAGTATAAACTTTTCCGAGCGATAAAGCTCCAATTTCCGCTTGCAATTGCCCCGAAACGGTCATATTGGTCGGTTTACCAAAGAAGTCTTGAGTATAATCTATTTTGCCGTCTTCAGTAGTCGGCGCATCGTTCAAGTCAAAAGTGGTGACTTTGAACATTTCTCCCGCTCCTTCCGCATCGCTCCCCGTAATAATGGGCGTGTGTAAATAGTAGTAACCGTTATCGTTGAAGTATTTATTGATGGCGTAGGCAACACCGTGTCGAATGCGGAAAACGGCACTGAACGTATTCGTTCGCATCCGAAAATGCGCCTTTTCTCGCAGGAACTCCATCGTCTGCTTTTTGGGTTGCAATGGATAAACAGATAAGTCGGTATCTCCTAATATTTCGACTGATTCGGCTACTAATTCCACGCTTTGCCCCGCTCCTTGCGACTCAACTAGCGTTCCTGTAGCAGCGATACAAGCGTGGAAGCCAATTCGCTTGATGGTTTCTTCGTCGATTTTCTCGAAATCAATCACTACTTGTAGCGTATTGAAGGTAGAACCATCGTTCAAGGCAACAAAGCGATTAGACCGAAAGGCTCTAACCCAACCTTTAACGGTGACCGTTTCTCCAATCTTTGGAGCTTTTAAAACTTCAACAATTTCTGTACGCTTACTCATGATAAATGGAACTAAGAAATGTAATATGTAAAATTATGGAGGAGTTGTTACTAGTTATTGGTTATTGGTTATTCGTTACTCGTTTAGATGTTGACCAGTAGCTAGACAAATAACGGATAACAATTCAGTTCAGTCAGCTTTAGGTAATTAGTTACCAATTTGACCCAACTATTCTTAACCTGCTCCCCTAACTTTCTTTTGAGCCTGCGAAATTAAAGAGAATCCGTTGCTTTTTCAAGGACAGCAATTTTTCCAATTTATAATTTCTTGTTGACCAAATTTTTATAGTAATCGGATTAGCGTTGTAAAAGTTCCTTTTTTCTGTTGATTAGTGAATTTTTTCGAATGGCAACTTTTTCTTAGTTAGACAGAATAGGAACACGGATTTAACGGATAAAACGGATTTTTTCCATTTCTTCGATAACATTTCTCTAAGGGCTGACTTCCAGTATTTATGCTTAATTTTGCATCCAATTCTAATTTCTTTTTCTAAAGTTGAAATTTTTATGTCCAACACCAATTCAAAACGTACCGACGTCAATCAATTAGGAGAGTTCGGTCTAATTGACCATTTAACTAAACGGTCAATCATCAGAAATAAATCATCCGTTAAGGGAATTGGAGACGACGCCGCCGTCATCGACAACGGCGATTTACAAACCGTCGTTTCGACGGATATGCTAGTAGAAGGCATTCACTTCGATATGATGTATTCTCCGTTGAAGCACTTAGGTTATAAGTCGGTTGTTGTGAATGTTTCTGACATTTACGCTATGAACGCTACGCCAAAGCAAATCACGGTTTCCATTGCCTTATCGAATCGATTTTCGGTAGAGGCTTTAGAGGAGTTTTATGCGGGAGTTCACGAAGCTTGCAAACGATACCAAGTGGACTTAGTTGGTGGCGATACCACTTCTTCTCCAAAAGGTCTTTACATCAGTGTGACCGCAATCGGGCAAGCCAAAGCAGATAAATTAGTTTATCGAAACACGGCAAAAGAAGGAGACATTATTTGTGTGACAGGGGACTTGGGTGCCGCTTACTTGGGCCTTCAATTATTAGAAAGAGAAAAGCAATTATACTTGGCTAATCCAGGGGTAAAAACTGATTTAGAAGGACAAAATTATTTAGTAGGGCGTCAATTGAAACCCGAAGCTCGTAAAGATGTGATTGAGCTATTCGCTAAAAATGATTTAGTACCCACTTCGATGATTGATGTCTCGGATGGTTTAGCTTCTGAGTTATTCCACATTTGTACGCAGTCAAAAGTAGGGGCGTTTATCGAAGAAAAAGGCGTACCGATTCACGACGATACCCAGTTGATGGCCATCAAATTTAAACTAGACCCCATTACTTGTGCTTTAAGCGGCGGAGAAGACTACGAACTTTTATTTACCATTCAACCTAGTGATATAGATAAAGTAAAGTTCTTACCCGATTTATACATCATCGGAGATATTGTGGCTGCAAAAGACGGCATCAAACTGCATACAACGGGCGGAAATATTCACCCGATTAAGGCGCAGGGGTGGCAGCATTTTGGGAGACAGTAGAAAGTAGCAGTAGCAGTAAGCAGTTTCACACACTTGCGATACAGAAGAATTAGATGAAGTAATGATAATGAAAAAGTCAACGCCTAAATCCGTTGTCCAAGTCAACATCAAGCAAAGCATCTCCATACGGACAAGCTGCTGTCCCCAAAGAAGACCGCTTCGATTATCCAAAAACAAAAAGCGCCACCGAAAAACTTTTCAGTGACGCTTTTTTATTTCGCTATACAAGTAGATTCAGAGAACGTATCTCCTACTTATTATCATCTTTTAACTGGTCTTTCAATTGAGAGAAGACATCCAAATCGCCCAAAGTAGATTTCTCTACGTTGGTCTGTACTTTCTTCACCGCTTGAGAAGTCGCTTTTCTTTCCTTCACTTTTTCTTGTCGTACTTGGTCATCCGCTTCTCGCTGAATGTCTTCCAAATAACGCAAGTGAGATACTAAAATTCGCTTATCGTCTCGGTTGAACTCAATTACTTTTACCGTCAGTACATCGTCAACGTTTGCTAAAGAACCGTCTTCTTTCTTGACGTGCTTGATGGGTGCGAATGCTTCCAAACCGTAAGGCAACTGGACGATAGCGCCTCGGTCGTCTCTTCGTAATACGGTTGCTTCGTGGTAAGAACCAACGGGGAATACATTTTCGAACGTATCCCAAGGATTCTCCTCAATCTGCTTATGACCTAAAGATAACTTACGATTATTCTCGTCGATGTCCAAAATGACAACTTCAATATTCTGCCCTTTCTTCGTAAATTCAGATGGGTGAGAGTAGCGCTTCGTCCAAGATAAATCGGAAATGTGTACCATTCCACCAATACCTTCTTTCAACTCGATGAAGACACCGTAAGGCGTTAAGTTCTTCACCAAACCAGTGTGGCGACTGTCTAATGGGAAATCCTCTCGAATCTTACTCCAAGGGTCATCGGCCAATTGCTTAATACTCAAAGACATCTTACGGTCTTCTCGATTAATGGTCACAATTTTTGCGTCGTACTCTTGATTGATTTTGAAGTATTCTCTAGCGTTGATAGGCTGATTGCTCCAAGTTACCTCAGATACGTGAATCAATCCTTCCACGCCCGGCATGATTTCCAAGAACGCACCGTAGTCTTCAATATTAACGATACGACCTCGAACGGTAGAACCTTCCTTAATGTCTTCGCCCAATACCTCCCACGGGTGTGGTTGCAATTGCTTCAGACCTAGAGAAATACGCTTCTTGTTCTCGTCGAAATCCAATACTACGACGTTGATTTTCTGGTTCAAAGACAAGATTTCGCTTGGGTGACTGATTCGACCCCAAGAAATATCTGTGATGTACAATAGACCATCTACGCCACCTAAGTCCAAGAAAGCACCGAAGTCCGTGATGTTCTTCACTAGACCTTCCAATACTTGTCCTTTCTCCAAGCTGCCAATGATAGCTTCTCTTTGCTCTGCCAAATCACTTTCAATCAATGCTTTGTGCGATACAACAGCGTTCTTAATGGTTTCGTTAATCTTAACCACCTTGAATTCCATTGTTCTACCAACGTACACATCGTAGTCAATGATAGGCTTAATGTCAATTTGCGAACCAGGTAAGAAGGTTTCTAAGCCGTTACAGTTCGCAATCAAACCACCCTTCGTCTTACTGATAATCACCCCTTTGATAACGGTGCCATTTTCGTAAGAATCTTTGATGCTTTCCCAGGCACGTAATAATTTCGCCTTCCGACGAGACAAAACCAATTGTCCTCGCTCGTCCTCTTGGCGCTCAACGTACACTTCTACTTGGTCGCCAACCGCTAAGTCTGGCGTGTCTCTGAATTCTGATTGGGACAATAAACCGTCCGACTTGAAGTTGATGTCTAATAAAACGGTTCCGTCCTTAACTTCCGAAACGGTTCCTTTGACAATCTCGCCCTCGATGACGGCACTTAAAGTGGATTCGTACTGTGCTAAGTATTCTTGCTTTTCTGCTTCCGAATAGGGTAAAATATGCTTGCCCGTTTGCGTCCAGTCGAAATCATCGTGTGGACCTCTGTCTACAACTGGCTGCGGTTTTGGAGCAGGAGCTGCCTCCTCTTCTTTTGCAACGGGCACTGCTGCTGCTGTAGCTGGAGTCGCTTCCTCTTCAACGGCGGCAGGTTCTTCTACAACTGGAGCTGCTTCCTCAACAGGAGCCGCATCTTCCACAACTGGAGCGGCAGGTTCTGCTGCTACTACTTCGGCTACTTGCTCAACTTCGGCAATTTTCAAAGCGTCGATGTTCTTTGCCTCTTCTGTTACTTCGGTCGTTGTATCTCCTTCAACTTCGACAGTACTAGCATCTTCGGTAGCATTTTCAGAGGCAGCCGTCAAACCTGAGATAATTGCATCTCTTTCTTCCGCAGTGTCATACGCTCGACTTACTGCGATTTCTTTGTGATTACCTGCCTTTAAGCTGAAAAAGAATTTGCCGTCTTCGTTGGTTTGCGCATTGTAACGCTCGGCAATAGATAGATTTTTAGTAACTGAGGCGATGCCATTGTCTCTGGCTGCCGCCGAATCGTAGCCTTCACTAATCAAAGTAATTTTGCCATCTACGCTATACGTAAAGTAGAAATTACCGTCATCGGGAAACGTATCGAATCCGTTTGCGACGCCGATACTTCGCTCTTCGTAGAAAGATAACGATTCGTAATTGTCGTTTTTAATGTCAGACATTAAAAGAACTAAATTTGTAGTTAGCAGTATCTTATTGATTATCAATATTTTATCAACAAAAACACACTAACGAGGTGAAGAAATATTTTTTAGCGGCGCAAAGGTACGACTTTTACTACGATTTTGGAAGGTTTAGCAAAATATAAAAGAGGATGCTGTCGATTCATTTTTGAAACAATCAAAAACTAGCTAATTTACTGAAAATTAATAGGTTTTCGGTACACGGTACACGGTTGGTGGTAGCCATACTTTTAGAAAACCTTTAGAATAAACTCAAATTCAATTTGATGATTCGTTTTACGCTTACTTTGCTTTTTTCTTTCATCTTCCTTGTTATGAATGCACAGCGACCAAGAGATTTAGGCATCAAAATTGGCGTCCTCGCTACTGGCCAACACAATGCTATCACCGATGTAGATGGCGTCAAAGTAGGGCACCAAACGTTGAACAAAAAGAAACATATTCGGACGGGCGTCACTGCCATTTTGCCACATACCGAAAATGTTTTCCAACACAAGATTCCCGCTGCTATCTACATTGGGAACGGCTTCGGCAAATTAGTAGGCTACAGCCAAGTGGAAGAATTGGGTAATATTGAAACACCCGTTATCTTGACGAATACCTTGAGTGTACCGACTGCTGCCGAAGCACTCATTGATTTTACTTTGGAACAATCTGGCAACGAGGCTGTTCGGTCGGTTAATTCGGTAGTTGGAGAGACCAACGACGGTGCATTAAACGACATTAGAGGTCGGCATGTGAAGAAATCAGACGTTAGAAAAGCCGTAGAAACAGCGGACAGTGGTGCCGTAGCCGAAGGAAACGTTGGAGCAGGAACAGGAACGAGGTGCTTTGGCTTCAAAGGAGGCATTGGTACCGCATCTAGAGTATTACCCGAAAAATTAGGCGGTTACACTGTCGGTGTATTGGTGCAAACTAACTTTGGTGGCGTTTTACAAATCGATGGTGTACCCGTTGGACAAGAATTGGGTAAATTTTACCTAAAAGAACAATTGGACCATTCGCCCGACGGTTCTTGCATGATAGTCGTAGCAACGGATGCGCCGTTGGATAGCAGAAACTTAAAACGTTTAGCGAAAAGAGCGATGTTAGGCTTAGGTAAGACGGGTGGAATTGTGTCGAATGGCAGTGGAGACTACGTTATTGCTTTTTCTACGGCCAAAGAATTACGCATTCCTTATCAATCAGATTCCCCTTTTCAAAATGGAAAGGTATTGAGAAATAGCGCTATGTCCCCCCTTTTCATGGCCGTAATAGAAGCTACGGAAGAAGCCATTATCAACTCCCTATTTGCGGCAAAATCCATGAAAGGCAACGGTTATGAAATAGAGGCGTTACCCGTGAAAAAGACGTTGAGAATCATGCGACGATACAGAAAATTATATTCAATTAGCAATTAGCAATGAACAGTTGGCAATGTGCAATGAACAATGTGCAATTGGTGAAAAGTCAACATCTAAATCAGTTGTCCACGTCAAAATAAAGTGCAGTATCCGTTGTCCAAAAAACAGAAGGGGTAGCAATAAACAGTAGCGGAACCAGACACAAGTACCTCACCGTGGAATCTTAATAAAATATTGCTTACGAGATTTGTTTGCTAAATGAGTAGAAATTAGCCAAGGATTATACAGCTTCAACATCCGATAAGAAGTTCCGTATTTTTTAGCAAAGTCCCCCAAATTAGGAATCGTTTCGTTGACTTCTACTACGGCAAAATCGTCCAAGGGCTGGTAACCCTTTCCTTCTAAATCAAAGCCAAAATCTTGAGGGTTTTCAATAATTTCTTTGAAAGCCAATAAGCGGAACAAGTAACGAGATGTTTCTTGGTTCAAATTCAAATCGTAGAAAGAATCAGCCCGTTGAGCGGCCATCTCTTTCTTCAATCGAGTCTGCCCCACATTATACGCTGCGGCCGCCAAAGTCCAACTACCCATTATTTTTTTTAGCTTTAAAATATGTTTGCAAGCTGCCCGAGTAGATTTTTCCAAATGGTAGCGTTCGTCCACCGTTGCGCTTACTTCCATTCCATAATCTCTAGCCGTTAAACGCATGAACTGCCAAAAACCTCTGGCACCAGCGGGAGAAACGGCGTTACTCAAATCACTTTCCGCTACGGCGACGTATTTAAAATCGTCGGGGACTCCGTATTCTGCCAATATTTTTTCAATAAACGGAAAATACCGATTTGCCTTTTTCAGATTCAGCATATTTTTTCCGTGTCGATAGGAATTTTCTGTCAACTCTCGGTCGAGTCGTTCCCGAGCGTCGAAGTTGTCCATCGGTACGGCTTCCCCCGAAAAATTAAAGGCCTTATTGAGGTTGACGGGCTTGATGACTTGCGGAAGTCTATGGGTTTCCGAAGAATCAGCAAAGGCAAGCGGCTTTTCCTCAGACTCGGTGTAAGAAGCGAAGAGCACAAAAGTCAAAAAAGCAGCTACTGAAATAGAGTAGTAAGAAATAGCTTTCATATTGTTCCTATTTTACATCACAGTTGTCAGTCTATGTAGTCCTTAATAGCATGCCAATTTAAAAATTTACCGCAACAATTCTCATTTCTTTCTTGGTTTTTTATAAATCGGTACCGTAGAACAGGGTTCGCCGTACATAATGCTTTTGGCAACGGGACGTAGTAACTGCGTCAGTCGAACATAGGCCGAAACGGGAACGGGGCGATTGCTACACCCTTTGATGACTAGTAGCTTGTCCCGGTAGGCTTCGATGTCCAAATTTTTTAAAATGTCTTCGTAAGCCTGTTGATAAAAAGCTTCGGGTGTTCCTTGAAAAACGCTTTTGGCAATGGGTGCAGCATAAGCGGTCACCAGCATGTAGGCCCAAACGGGAATGATGGCATCAGAAGAACAAGTGATGAGCACGTGCTTTCCTTCGTATTGTGACCAATCCAAGTTTTTAAGAGCCGTCCGAAAATCTTTTTCTTTTAGAATTAATTCTCGAAATAAATACGGCTTCAAATCAAAAACGACTACTTCGCCTTTGGGAAAATAATCTTCTAAATTGAGCGTGATGAGTCCGCTCGCCGCAACTCGATTTACTAATGGTTTACTATCCATAAATGATTCTTTTTT
>JBCCQK010000237.1:0-11915 GCA_039024375.1 Bacteroidota bacterium | reverse complement strand
GTTTTTTAGGGGCTTGGAAAAAGGAGTAATTAGGTCTTTTAGTGTATTTAATTGCTGTACTTTCTGGACTCCCACCTTGTTCTATTTTGCTCCTCGAGGTATGGGCATATTGGTTTTTAATAAAAATAGCCTTCATGAACGATTCTCTTTAAAAATAAATAAATAGGGTTTATTCATTTGTTGACTTTGGTTCATTTGGAGCATAACAAAAACCGTCAAAAGAGCAGGTCTTTTGATAAATTTTACCATTGCAATTTTCCATTTGTAATACCCAGCGACGTCTATCTTTGGGCTAAAAAAGCGATTACTTTGCTTCTAGTAATCGTCAAATTTATTTATTGCTCGGTTCCTGAGCTGGCAGAGCTAGTACCATGGAAGACAGCAGTCAAACCGTTATCTTCGATAACTATCAGAGGTCAGATTTGGTACATGTCTTAAGTTTAACTTCTAACAGAAAATTAAATTTTTTTTTGGTCGGATTTCTGACCTGTTGATTAGCAAATTCTTAGAAGTATTTCTTGCCACAAACGCGCAGAAAATAATCTCTAAAGAATTAAATCGAAATAGCAATGCTCTACATTCCTAATGCGAATACGGTGGCAATATACCCTTGATTACTAGGATAAAAAGGACATATTCTTAGGATAAATGGGACATAGGTAAGACAAAAGAGACATATTACTTAGATAAATGAGACATTGGGATAAATGAAGTAGTAAAAGATTTGCTATCATACACTTTTTGTATAACCACGTGCTTAATATCCCGCCACTTCGAGTTAAGAAGTTTACTACTTTTCATGCTTCTTCCAAAGCTCCAGTTCTTGGTTGCCAAAGGCGGTATTTTCAAATAACGTTTGATGGAGCGCAAAAGAAATTATTGCTACGATTTGCTTGTGTCTTTTTCGTCTATGCAATATGTCTTTTTTATCCCATCTATGTCTCACTTATCTCACTAACATGTCCTTTTTATCGATTCCCTTTGGGCTAATTTGCGAGAAAAAGAGCTTTCTTATAAAACTCACCCTTTAACCCTTTATTTATTGATTGAAATGGACTCGATATCCATTTCAATCAATACAAGAAACAAGAGAAATATTTTTATAAGAAAACCCTTTTGCGAGAAACAATAATTCGTAAGAAACGCACTTAAAATCGTATAAATTAACCAAAGGACTATGAATAAAAATCAACCGTTAAAAAGCCTATCTCCCAGACAGGAATATTGGTTAGCACAAACAAAAGCTGTCATTGTCAAAGAAATGAAAGACCCTCAGTTTTCAGTCAAAAGTTTGGCAATAGCGATGTCTTTGAGCCATTCTCAATTATTTCGACGCCTAAAAGTCATCGTAGGGTTAAGCCCCAATCAATATATTCGAGAAATCCGTTTGTTATCGGCCTTAGAACTATTGGAAACAGGACAAGTTGATACCGTAAAAGAGGCGGCTTTAACCGTTGGACTTAAGGATATTGCCCATTTTAGCAGACAGTTTAAAGAGCGATTTGGACAATTACCTTCTACTTTTCTCTGACGAGATAACAGTAAATACAATGTTCATCTACTAGAGATGCAATATTCATCCTATACCTACTCGTTGCTAAGTTTTTATAGGGGAAATAAATGGAATTAAGTGCCTGTAAAATAAGTATTTAAGGTTATTTTTAGTTACATTTGTAAACATACGCTCTCCTAAAAGATGCTAATTTTTTATCCCTACCGATTTATTAATATTTTATTTCATTACAACTCTGACACAACTATTGTGCTTGCAATAGGGTGATTGACTCTTGTCTTTTGATTAAAAAGTACTCGTTTCTTTTAAAGCTATGCGTCTATTGGTAGGCGTAGCTATTATCCACTTTGAATCTTAAAAACGATTCTTAAAAATTATAATCTATAGATATTTTACCATGAAAAAATTATCTCAATTTTCTAAAAGTAAACTTATTTTATTCGGTTTTTGCTTCCTTATTTTTTTTACTACTACTAGCAAGGTAAATGCACAGAATCAACAAACTTTTACTCAAAATGGCACCTTTACTGTCCCTGATGGAGTAACCAAGATTACCATTGTTGCCACGGGTGGAAGTGGAGGGGATGCAGATGCAGGTAGGCGGAAAGGCGGTTTTGGAGCGGTCGCAACGGGAACAGATATTCCAGTTATTCCAGGAAAAAAATTGGCAGTTGTGATTGGTTTTGCAGGAAAACCAGCAGGTGGATTTCCTGGTGGCGGCGGTGGCGGTGGTGCTAGTGGAGTCCACGACGGGGAAGGTGCTACGCTAATTGTTGCAGGCGGTGGCGGCGGGGCTGATGGGTCCTTTACTCCGCTCGAAAGTATTCATGCTGGAATTCCTGGGGAGGCTAGCACGCATACCCCCCCTGGTGATGGTACTGGAGGAACTGGGCGTGGTGGGAGTGCACCTGGTGGAGATGGTGGTGCAGGATTTGGTGGGGGTGGTGGTGGTGCTGACGGAGACCTTGGAGGAGGAGGTACTTCAGGTGATGGTGGAGCGAGTAGTGGAGGACAAGGGGGAACGGGTGCCTCTAGTGGTAGTGGCGGCGGCGGTGGTGGTTCTCCTGGAGGGAAGAGCAATGGTAGCGATAGTGGGGATGGTGGTGCTAGCTTTGTCACTCCTAGTGCAGACTCCAGAAATTTTGTGCTCGCTACAAAAAGAGGAGATGGCATGGTTGTCATTTCTTGGTGTACTTTTTCAAATCCTTGTTCGAGTTCTTGTAGTGCTCAAGATATTGTATTGGAAACCCAAACTCAAATAGACAATTTTACCACTACTTTTGGTATGTGTGAGACGGTAATTGGTAATTTGACCATTCGAAGAAAAGAAGACGGAGGAGATGGAATTGTTAATCTAAATGGTTTATCTACTTTGAAAGTAGTAACTGGAAACTTAACCATTGAGCAAAATGGTAGCTTAACTAGTCTTGATGGACTTTCCAATTTAACGACCGTAGAGGGAACATTAACCATTAACAGTAATCCACTATTAGCTAATATTGATGGACTTTCTAGTTTAACAAAGGTAGGACAGACAATAGTAAGCGTGAGCGGATTGGCAAAATCAAGAAACAATTGTGGTTCGCTCATCATTACCAATAATGCTTCGTTGATTACCCTTGCTGGTCTGGCTAAGCTATTAAGTGTTTGCGGGAATCTAACTATTACCAACAACAACTTACTAAGCAATATTAATAGCTTATTTAATAATGGCGTGCTAAAGGTTACGGTTGGTGGATCTACTACTATCTCCTCCAATGCCGCTCTAATGACTCCGAGTATTTCAGACCCATGTAATTGTTCAGACCCACAAAATATTAGAACAGGTGATGGTACAATTACTCATTTCCACGATGTATTGACGCTTTCTGGACCTGTAGGTGCATCCGTCGTTTTAACCACAGGTGGTAGTAATTTTTTGAATGCTTCCTTAAATCAAATATCTAATGGTACCACCTTAGGGATGATTCCTGCTTCGGGCACCTTTAATTTTGACTTTTTTCACGCTTCTGGAGCAAGTGGTTCAATTGTTTTAACGGTTGGCGGTCTGACACTTCCTGCTTTTGATATTAGCGTTTGTACTGCTGCTAGTTGTACTGCCCCAATACCCACTATGGGTCAATGGGGCTTGCTTATTTTTGGTCTATTGATGATAAATTTAGGATTATTTTTTATTCAAAGGATGCAACTGATTTAAGCGGCTGTCTTCTTCCACTAGTAGTTCGAGTCTTAAATGATTGATGATAGTTTGGATAGACGACAAAGGCGTGAAAATTAACACTTTGCAAAACTAGTTACTAATCAAAAATTACGAGTCACTACACTAATGTAAGAAGTGAATGAGTTTATCAAAAGATTTAAAATCATAAGTAAGCAGAGGGTAACTTGCCATACCGCTTCTTAAACTGGCGGGAAAAATTCGCTTTATCTTTAATACCTACTTTGTAAGCCACCATTTTAATTGAAGTATATTGACGATTTTCTAATAGTTTTTTGGCTTGTGCATAGCGAATTTCTTTAACATATTGTCCTATATTTAAGGCTATTAATTTTTTTACTCTACGGTCAAGTTGTCTTTTGCTTACGCCTAAATCATTGGCTAGATCATCTAAATTATAATAAACATGCTCCAAATTTTCGATAACGACTGTTTCCACTTGTTGTAGCCAGTGGTAATCTTCTGTCGAAATAACTGGTTTTTTTACCTGCGTTGTCGAAGCAGTTGTTCTATTTTTTTGGGAATTTAAGGTATCCTCACTTCCTAAATAAGTGCTATTATGAACTCTATTTTTATAATTTTCTAATAAATTATGTATTCTGGTTAATAGTTCTTCTTCCACGAAGGGCTTTAATAGATAATCGTCTACGCCAATCCGAAGGGCTTCCAATTTATCGGAAATGCCTGCTCTTGCCGTCAACATAATAACTGGAATTGCCCTAAAATAATCTTTAGATTTTAGTATTTTTAAAAATCCAAAGCCATCCATAACGGGCATCATAATATCTGAAACAATTAAATCGGGTAGGTTTGGAGCTTCGGTTGCTACCGTTTCTTCTGTTTTTCGAATGATTTCTGATAACAAATCCAAAGCAACTTGACCATTTTTGGCACTTAAGAGTTGATAAGTTGGGGCTAAAATAACTTTTAGGTAATTGCTTAGGTCTATATTGTCTTCCACAATTAAGAGGGTGGGACGGTCTGCCTCTTGTTTTTCAGTAGATTTTTTTTCTGAAAACGCAACAGGAGGTCGATGTACTGGATTAGTGGTCAAACTTTCTTGATATTCAGCAGTTGTTTCAGCTCGAACCACTTCCATTGCTGGCCATTCAAAAAAGAAACTTGATCCTTTTTGCCATTCGCTCTCTACTCGCAAAGTACCACGCATTAAGTGGGCGAACTCCTTAGAGAGTGCCAAACCAATACCTGTACCGCCTTCCGATTGCGCATTTTGGCGACTTGTTTGGTAAAAGCGGTCGAAGATATAGGGTAGGTCATTGAGGTGTATCCCTCTTCCAGTATCGGCTACTTCAATTTGGATGCCTCCATTAATAGCGCTTGCTCGCAGGGTAATATGTTGATGTGCAGGGGTAAATTTAAAGGCATTGGAGAGCAGATTGGTCATAATAATTTCCACTTTAGCCGCATCCATTTGTAGGATTAAATCTTTATCCAATTGATAATCAAATAAAAAATGCAACTGTTCCTGTGCGGCATGAGATTCAAAAGAAGCAATCAATCGTTTTAAAAAAGAATAAAAATGAACCTCCGAGAGGTTCAATTCTAAACCAGTTGCTTCTAACTTGGTTAAGTCTAAAATTTGATTGACTAGTTTTAATAAGCGTTCTCCATTATTTTTAGCGAGTTTTAGCAAAGTAAAACTGCGGTTATTTAAGGTTTGATCGGCTAAAGCAGTTTGTAGTGGTCCGAGCATTAGGGTGAGAGGGGTACGTAATTCGTGGGAGACATTGGCGAAGAAACGAGATTTCATTTTATCAACACGCTCCAACTCTTTATGCTGTAAGCGAGTTATTTTTTCTTTTTGTTGACTAAGTCGTAGTTCCTGTTCTTTGAGTTCTAAGGATTTTTGTTGAGCCATTTGTTTCTGTACTGCCCTTATTTTTTCTTTTTGAGTAATAGCGGCATCATGCCCCAAACTTAGTACGAGGATAATGATATAAGTGATATTACCCATTTGTAAAAAGAAAGAACCATCAAGAGGCTGGATGAAAAAACCAGCAATTGCCGTTAATAGAAAGAGCATACTCACCCCTAATGCAATGGCCATTATCCGAAAGCGATGCGTGGCTTTTAATCGGTAAATTCTGAAGACAAAAACTAAACGAAAGCATAAATAAATGAAGCTAAATCCACTATTTATCCACATATATGACCAATTAAAATTATCGGTAATCCAGTATAACGTTACGCTCAAGATAGTTGCAACTATGCTCATAATCATCAATCCTTTAAAAAGGCGATTCCAAATGGGAAGATGCTCTTTTAGGTTCAAATAGTGTCGAATTAGCTGTAAGTCTGCATAAGTTAATAGGTTGAGGAATAGTAAGTGGATATAGTTGGGTAATAAAGGACGTTCCGCTACCCAGTCTATTGCATATAGATAGCTATGTTGATTTAAAAAATAAATGCTTTGTAAGAGGCAATACACAATTATATATTGAGCGAATTTGGCTTTTGTATTTAATAAATAAATGAGGCTGTATAACAGCAGAAAAAATAAAGCCGTTTGAAAAGCAGCATTGATGATATTGGCTCTTTTTTGCTGTTGATGAAAAAAATTTTGGGCCACTAAAGGAGTAACTAAGGCATTTATATCCCTTTCCCCAGCAAGCGTTTCTGGCAAAGTAACCTTAGCCCATAGAGTAATGGTCGTCTTTTGATTAGGAATGCTTAAAGGGATAAAATTGTAGAACTTATGAGGAAAAGGGATGGCTTTTTTAGACTTGGGGACTAAGTTGCCCGTTTGAAAAGTTTGAATGGGCTGATTGTCGTATTGGATATAGACCGTACTAAATTTGCCCGCCACGTGTACCCAGAAAGTTTGTGTAAAGGGAATTTGATTTTCAATAACTAATTTAGTCCACCAGCTATGACGATGATTGCGGTTTCTAATAGGCGGGTAATTGTTTATTGGCAAAAAGGTTTTTTGCTGTATTTCTTGAAAAGTTAAATTAGCCGAAGAATCTTCATAGACAAAAAGATTTTCTTGTGGAACAGGAATATGATGTACAACATTTTTTATGAGGATGGGCGGTTGCCTAGCAATTAGTTGAAGCGGAATAGGATTGCCAATAAAACATGCTATCAGTACCAATAAAAAAGGGAATTGCTTTTTTGAAAGGAACAATTTTCTCATAGTTAAATTCGAACGCTGTGATTTATTGAGGTTTGCAGAGAAAATGGAGAAAGTTCAAAATCTCAGGAAAAATCGGTACTATTTTCTAAGAAACAACCTATGAGAAAATTTTAATTGTTTATTTGTTACTCCCTTTGTGATTACTAAAGAATAACTTCTGCATTTATAGCTGTCAAGTTTAAAGTTATCCTGCGTTTTTTACCTTGTCTGACTTCAAATTTCCCCAGCCAAAAAGGGTAGCTTATTTTTCACTTGCTACTTAACAAAAATAATAATAAAACCCCTTACATACAAAAATAATTTCTGGATAAAATTATTGATTTTATCTTTTTTTGATTCAATTGGGCTCAATGCCCAATTAAATCAGCATAAGAAACAAGAGAAATAATTTATTATAAGTCACTATTACAGTGTAACAAAAGTTTCTTAAGGTTTTCCTTGCTCGCTGCGCGAGCTCGGAAGGGGGGATATTAAGGGTGAGAAATTTGATGATTTTCATCGAAAATCATCAAATTTCTCACCCTTAAAAATCCCTTTAGCGGGACGCCAAAGGCGCCGAGCAGAATATCAAAAAACTTTTGTTACAGTGTACTATAATAAGGTTTGTTAAAAATAAGCCTAAAAAACAGGCTCGCATTCCGTTATTTAGTGTTTCCTATCCTTGAGATATTTGCTATAAATTTGCCTTATGGCAAAATCAAAGAGTAAATTGGGAGATACCCGTTTAGAAAGAGACTTACTACTTGTGTAGGTACGGTAGGACTAAAGAACCTGTGTAAAATATAAACTATAACGGTTTCTCGAAAGTAGTCGGCAATACGGATTTTCTTAAATTTTACCTGTTCCCTTAAGAACTTATTCTTCACTCTTCTTCATTTCCGTATCAATTTCCTTTCTCGGTAACTTCTCGTCTCGTTGACTTGTGTGCCAAACGAAGGACGCAATTACTGTTGCCGCCTGCTGCAAATCTTCGGCAATCAAGTGGTCGTAATTATCCATATTGGAATGGTGCGTCCGATTAAAATAGGCAATCGGTTCTTGGATAAATTGGAAACCAGGAATTCCTACGGCATCAAAAGCTAGATGGTCCGTTCCGCCCGTATTGTTTAACGTCAACGTACTCGCCCCTAAATCCTTGAACGGGGTCAGCCAATTTCTAAATATAGCCCCCACGTGTGGATTTCCTTGCAAGTAAACACCCCGAATTTTCCCCGTTCCGTTATCTAAATTATAGTAGGCGGCCACTTTTTCCTGCGCAGGTTTTAGTACTTGGGGAGTGAAGCTATTGGGCGCAAAATCGGCGTAGTGTTGTTTGACGTAGCCTCTCGAACCGTATAATCCCTGTTCCTCGCCCGTCCATAAGGCTAAGCGCAGCGTTCTTCTCGGCTGTACGCCACTTTCTTTGATGGTTTCCAATAAAATACGGGCAACTTCCATCATCACCGACGAACCTGCACCGTTGTCCGTTGCGCCCGTAGCTGTGTGCCAAGAATCGAAATGAGCGCCAAAAATTACTACTTCATCTTTCAGGTCCGTTCCGGGAATTTCGGCAATAATATTATGTTCCATCCCATCGGGATTGGTGTAGCGGCTTTTAATTTCCATGCTCAATTTTACGGGTATATCTTTGAGCATCAATCTGAAAATGCGGTTGTAATGCTCGACGGCTAACGTGGCTTGTGGTACCACTTTATTGCCCTCGTCCCAAGGACGCCCTTCGCCCGTGCGTGCTCTCGACACAAAAACGGTTCCCAAGTCGCCTTTGTAACTGCGGTCAAGTACGGCCAGAGGTTGTTCTTCTGCCAAGAAATTCCACATTTTTTGATTGAAGGTTAAACCACCCAAGCGGTTGTAATTTCTACGAGGTCGAGGTGTCGGCTGCGGAGCATTGGCCATTTCCAATAGTTCGTCGTTCGTACGTCGAAAAGCGGGCGGGTCGAACCACTCTTTGGTATTTCGAATGGTATCTAGTAGCACAAATTTACCCTTTAGTTTTCCTCGATATTTTTCTAAATCGGCTTCTTCGTCGGCTTGCAGATAAATAACTTCGCCCGTTACCACGCCATCCGTCGAAGGTGACCATGCTTTTGGATAGGCGATGATTTGCCAGTAACTGGGGGTATGGCCGTGCATCGTGAATTTTTCTAGTTCCCACCCTCGACCAAATGGCCCCCATTCTTCTAAATGAACGTTTTGCATCCCCCATTCTTTCAGCGTCGTTTGCGCCCATTCAGTCGCTTTATCTAACATAGTAGACCCCGTCAATCTAGGACCATAGACATCCATCATCCAACTCGCTGTTTCCATGATGTGACTTTCTTCGAGACCATGTTTTCGGATGAGGTCATTGATTTTTTCGTCAGCTTTGTCTTGGGCAAATGTCCAGTTGATGCCTAACGCTAAGAGGGAAACTAATAGTAATTTTTTCATGACTGAATTTGATTGGATATTAAAATCTTACTGAGTATAACGTTTTGCGTAGTTGGATTCAATAGGAACACGGATTTAACGGATAAAACAGATTGGAAAGGATTTCTAGCTATCTTAATGCGTTAATTTTTAGGGTAAAACTGTGATTTCTAAATCCGTTTTAATTTTTCTAATCCGTTAAATCCATGTTCCTATTCTGCATAAGTTAGAGATAAGCAATCCGTTGTAAACAGAAATCTTGCAATCAAAAAGATAAAAACTTAAAGATAAAAAATAATTGCTTAGATTAGCCCAATAAACGATTCTTGAAAACAACTACCACACAGCTATGAGTCAACAAAAAGATAAAAAAACACCCCAAAAAGAAGTATTCCAACCCGACGACCGCTTCTTTAGAAAAGTCATGTCGGAAGTCGAAAACGCTAGGGCGAATTTAGAAACGTTCTACCCAGAAATTGCCGCTATCGCAGACTTGGACACGCTAACTCCTTTAGAAGATAAATTTATTAGTTCAAATTTAAAGATTTTTAAATCAGATGTCATTTATCGGTGTCAATTGAAAAGCGAAACGGAACATTTTTACTTTTCGCTGATTTGGGAGCACAAATTGGAACCCGAGGAAAATGTAGCTATCCAAGTTGGCCTATATATTTTTGAGTTTCTGTACAAATTGTCCAGAGAAAAAGGCCAATCTCTAGAACCCATTATTCCTTTGATTTTTTACAATGGTAAGGAGGATTGGCAACCAAAGACTATTCACGAACTTTTTGGGGAACATCCACAATTTGAGTTTTTTAAACGCTTTTTGCCTACGTTCGACTTCTATTTTAAAAATATTAGGGAAGAACCTATTGAAAAATTATTGGCGATTGAAGTGGCATTCTTCAGAAGTGCCATGATGGCTATGGCCCACCGATTTAATCCGCTAAACTTGATAAAACAAGAATATTCTGTTATTTTTGAATTAAGTGACAAGGACCATCTCTACACCTTTATGACCTATTTCACGGGGATTGTGGAACGGTCACCCAAGGAAGTAAAAAAGATTTTAGAAAATTTATCATTCACCACAAAATCAACCGCAATGAGTACGTTAGAACTGTTAAGAGCGGAGGGAAGAGCAGAAGGGAAAGAGGAAGGTAAAATAGAAGGTAAAATAGAAGGTAAAATTATTCTATCTTTCATCAATTTACTGAGCTTGCTGACTAAATTTCCTATCCTATCTTACGAACAGATTTCAGAGTTAACCAAGTTTAAAGCAGATAAAATCAAGGCATTACACAAAGTGATTAACCTTGAAAAAACAAAAGCTAGGAATCAATACATCAGAAAAGAATTCCTAAAGACTATACAGCTCAATCAAGAGGAAGAAAAAGAAATCAAAAAGCTTCTAGAGCAAATCAAAAAGCAATTTTCTACAAATTAGCTAGTGGATAAACTTTTCAAAGAAAGCGAAATGGCTGTGGAAGACTTGTAATAAAAACTTTAAAAACTTACTTTTGCCATCCGTTAAAATGCAAGACAAAAAAAATTGCTCGAAAGAGAGAAATATACAATTAGTTTTTGTTTTGTAAAAAATTGACTATCAATACAATGAGACTGTAGCTCAGTTGGTTTAGAGCATTACCTTGACAGGGTAGGGGTCGGGGGTTCGAATCCCTCCAGTCTCACCATCATTATCTAAAGTACGGGTTGATTGATTCCGTTTTATTCATTTCCTTCAACTTTTACGCTTTGAAACTACCTATTCTTCATACCTTTCTCCTTCTTTTCTTATCTTCTATTTCTCTTTCCGCTAATCCTACTGCACAATTTGATGCGGCGAATGCCGCCTACCAAAATGGTCAGTACGAATCGGCCATTACCCAATACGAAACGTTGCTCAACGAAGGGACGGTCGCTGCCGAAATCTATTACAACCTGGGGAATGCCTATTTCAAAACAAAAAAGCTAGGTGCTGCTATTTTGAATTATGAAAGAGGCCTGTTAATTTCTCCAAATGACGCCGATTTACAATTTAATTTGGCCATTGCCCAAGCAAAAACGCAAGACGATTTGGACCAAATTGGGGCTTTTTTCTTGGAAGAATGGTGGCGTGGTTTGCACCAATTATTCGATTCCACTACGTGGTCTATTTTAACCATTTTGTCGATTTGGTCGGGTGCTGCGGGAATGATACTGTGGCTTTTTGGAACAACTAGAGACTTAAAAAAGAAAGGATTTATCGGCGGAATTTTGTTATTGCTATTGGGCTTTCTTCTCTACTTCGTTACTCGTAGTCAAGCCCAATTCGAAGCGCACAGTGGCTCGGCCATTGTTTTGGCTGAAAAGATTGCCTTAAAAAACGCTCCTGATGCAGCTAGTACGGATATTTTGGACATTCACGAAGGATTAAAAGTAACTTTGTTAGACGAAATTGGCGACTGGTATAAAGTGAAATTGTCGAATGGCGACCAAGGGTGGCTACCAATGAGCAGTATTGAGGAAATATAAGGAAAATGTAAAATTACAAATCTAAAATCCAAAAGTATGGTCAATCAATAGATTAAAGTTTTTGAAGTAATAAGTTTATTTTTATTGCATTCCTAAGTAACGTG
>JBCCQK010000236.1:0-11917 GCA_039024375.1 Bacteroidota bacterium | reverse complement strand
CAATCGAACCATCAAAAATTTTCTTAATAGATAATCGTATGAAAAAGGAATAATCGAATTAGCGCAACTCGGAGAGCTACGTTACGTTTGCCGCTCGAATGTAACGTAACTCTCCGAGTTGCGCCGCTGGAATATCCGTTTTCTATGCGACCATCTAGTAATCAAGAACTGATACTTAAAGCACTTATAGCCGCTCGTTTTTAATCACCAATAATTAAGAACTGTGCTAAAAATTCTACATCCTTTTAAAGTGTTCGCTTTGGCCGCCACGCTTACCTTCCTTGGTCAGTTGCAAGCACAAGATATACATTACTCCCAATTCGGGCGCTCGCCGCTGAACATTAACCCTGCATTGACGGGCCTATTCAAAGGGGACCTGCGCTTCATTGGCAATTACCGTAGTCAGTGGAACAAAGTACCCGTGAATTACATGACCTTTTCGGGTGGATTTGACCAGAAGTTCATCAATACCAGCATGAAAAACAGCCTCTTTTCGGCAGGTATTTATTTTAATCACGACGAAGCGGGCGACTTAGAGTTAAGTAACACAGGCGTGAATCTATCGGGTTCTTTTACCCGACGCCTGACCGAAAAACAATTCCTCACGGCGGGCATTCAAATTGGCGGCGCCCAACGAAAATTCGATATTACGCAACTGCGAGTGGATGCACAATTCAACGGTGACCAATTTAACGGTGCTCTATCAACGCAGGAGAATTTTGTCAATTCTAGCATTTTTTACGTGGATTTATCTGGTGGCATCAACTATCGCTTACAGAATTTTGATAAGCGCCAAAAAGTAGATGTTGGCGTAGCCGTCTTCCATGCGAATACACCCAATAACAGTTTTTTTGAAAATAGCCCATCTGCTCTAGAGGCTCGTTGGTCTTTTTATGGGATGACCTCTTTCGGTATTGGTAAACTGTTCGATATTGGCGCACAGGCGATTGCCCAATTCCAGGGACCCCATCAAGAAATTCTAGTCGGCGGAACGGGAAAAATTCATCTGAATCAACAACCCGACAGCGAATTGGCCTTCGGATTGGGCTTGTCTCATCGAATCGGAGACTCGTGGATACCGAGTGTCATTATTGACTACCGGATGTGGTCGATTGGCTTTAGCTACGATGTGAATACGTCGGACTTTAACGACGCTTCGTTCCGACGGGGAGGCCCCGAATTGTCGGCGATTTATATTTTTTCTAAGGTGCGTCCTCCAAAAGAGTTCGAGATATGCCCTTTGTTTTAGAAATCAGAGGCCACCTGTCTGCCAACATAGGAAGTCAGACCGTCCTGTTGGACTTTTTAAGTCTCTGTTCTATCAATAAAATGGTCTCTGCTCTCTACTCTGAACAAAAAACTACACTAATTAATCAATGAAAAAACACTATTACCTATTTTTTCTATTGACCCTTTTGGGAAAACTAGGATTTGGACAAACCGAACGCTTCGAAGCGGCGGTGAAAAACGCCTTAAACGAACGGCAGTTTTTTACCAATGACGATTTTTTTGGCGTCAGTACCTTGGATAGTTTAAATCTGGAAGACCAGTTCCAATTTTCGGAAGTGGCCCGTCGAATGCATGCCATCGGATTAGCCGAAGCGGGCTACCGTAGAGTGGTTCGAATGGATACGATGAAGGGGAATATAAAATACCCAACGGCGCTATTTCATGCGGGAAAAATGAAAAAGTTGCAAGGCGACTATGCGGGGGCATTGATTTATTTTGAAAAGTATATTTCTAGCCCGCCACCAATTGATAATGACTATTTACAGGAGGCGAAAAAGGATATTGAAGACTGTCAATTTGCCATTCCAAGAACCAAGCAAATTGACCAGCAGTATCGAGTAAGCCATTTGGACACCAATATTAATACGCCATTCAACGATTTTTCTCCGCTTCTAGTAGGAGAAAATTTATACTTCGCTTCTTTGAAACACCAAAAGAACGAAAATAGGAAGCCTCCCAGATTATTCGCCAAAACGATGGTGACCGATTTGCACTCAAAGGCTTCGCCACTTGCGGGATTCAATCAAAAAGAGCAATCCGTAGCTCACTTAGCTTTTACGGCGGACCAACAACGAGCCTATTTTACGATTTGTGACTACGTAGGAAAAAGTCGAAAAATTCGCTGTAAATTGTACTATCAAGATAAAATTTCGGAAGGTAAATGGAGTAAACCGCAGGTGCTCCCGAATCACATCAACCGCAAAGGATTTACGGCGACGCACCCGACAGTCGCTTACGACGACGAAGGAAAGGAACTGTTGTTATTTAGTTCGGATTGCCCCGGCGGACGGGGAAAAATGGATGTTTGGATGACGGAAATTACAGGAAATAATCAATTTTCGACGCCCGAAAATTTCTCTCCAATAAATAGTGAAGGAAACGATTTAACGCCTTTTTTCCACCAACCAACCAATACGGTTTACTTTAGTTCGGACGGCCGAACAGGTTTGGGCGGTTACGATATTTATCGACTTAGGAACGGCGACATTACACACATGGGCTATCCTTTGAACAGTAGTTTCAACGACACCCATTTTACTCTCGACCCAACGGGCGACCAAGGCTATTTTTCGTCGAGTCGTCAAGGTTGTTTGCGGCTGAGCGAATATGATATGGGCTGCCAAGATATTTTTGGCGTACAGTTCATCAATATAGATTTGGAGGCGTTGACCTTCGATGCCTTTACGCAAAAGGAATTAGAAGGCGTGACGTTGGAATTGTACCGTTTGCCAGGAAGACGCATGCTAAATCCAGCAGTACCCAAAGAAAATTTATTGGTGGACAGTCGTACGAATACACTAGACCATTATTTTCAGTTTGACGAATTGGTTAAAGACGTACCGTACCAATTGGTGGCTTCCAAAGCGGGGTATATTAGTGATACGTTGACCTTTAATACCAGAGGAATCACAGAGTCAATTACGCTAAAAAAGCAATTGTTTCTAGCGCCCGATATTTTCGAAATGGACTTGACGGCGCTGACCTTTGATGCGACCACACAAGAACCTTTGACTAACTGCATTGTGCAATTGATTGACGTCGAACGGGGCGACCGAATCATTACGGACAATATCACAGGCAACGATTTTTACTTTGACATTTATTCGCAAAGAGAATACCGTTTGATTGCCAGCTTGATTGGCTACGTAACGGACACTTTGGATTTTAATACCAACGAATTTACCGAACCGACGGGATTAACTTCTTTAACCAAACGACTCAATTTAGAACCTGGTGGACTAGTAGAATTGGGTGACTTATTGCCTTTGACCCTTTATTTTGATAATGACGCTCCCGACCCGAAAAGTCGAGGCATTACCACAACGTACAACTACGAAAACTTATACGCCGCTTACTACCGAAAAAAGCGAGAGTTCGTGGCAAACTATACAGCCAATATAACGGGAGACGAGCTATCCGAAAAAACGGCCGCCATCACTCATTTTTTTGACCAAGAACTGAAAGGGAACTACGATACGTTGGGTGTTTTTTCCGAAACGCTTATCAAATACTTACAAAGGGGGAATACAGCAGTGATTTCGATTCGAGGTTTTGCGAGTCCCTTAGCGGGAAAAGATTATAATATTAACCTCGGAAAACGTCGAGTGAACTGCCTAATGAATCACTTTGCGTCTTATCGGGACGGAATGCTCAATCGCTACATCGAAAACGGCAATTTACGATTGCAAGAAGTTTCTTTCGGAGAAGCAAGAGCCGCCGAGGACATCAGCGAGAATCCTAAAGACCGCCAAAATTCGGTGTACAGTCCCGAGGCTTCCAGAGAACGGAAAGTGCAGATTGTAGAAATTACGATTGGAACGAAGACGCAAGGGGAGTAAAATGGTAAATGATGGGCTAGATGCTCCCACAAAATAATGATAATAGACAACAAATTTAGAGGCTGGAGAAATCTAAAATGTAATCCCGATAAAAAATCGGGACAAAATTCAAAAGTGTTTGCTCAACTGATGTGAAGTAACGACTTCGGTACTCACGAAGAAAATTGTTCATTGCACATTGAAAATTGTACATTGTCAACTGGTTTCGCCTCCGAAATGAAATAGGTTTTTATGAAAAATAGAAAAATTTTAATCGCCCTTGTGTTCCTGTTAGGATGGTGCTTCGTGGATAGTTTTGCGACGACCGAAAGTAAGGTAGAAAACAACCCGTTGCACGTTTCCCTTTCCGCTACGACTACGGACTGTGCGAATGATGCGAATGGAACGGCGACGGCCACAGCGACGGGTGGGAAAACGCCTTACAGCTACAAATGGAGCAACAGTGGAACAACTGCGACCATCACCAATTTGGTAGCGGGCGGCTATTTTGTTACCGTCACCGATGCTTTGGGCGCTGAGGCTAATTCGCACGTAACGGTTCTAGCGACGAATCAGCTACAATTGACCTTCGACCAGTCCAGTATTCGCTGTGCCAATCAAACCGATGGAAAGGTAGTAGCTATCCCCCAAGGCGGTCAAGCGCCTTACACCTATTTGTGGGAAGATGGCACAACGTCGCCAACTTTGACGGGCATTAGACCAGGAATGTATATGATTACGGTGACCGACGCCAACGGCTGTAGAGCCGAACAAGGCGTCATGGTTATGGAACCCGACCCTTTGCGACTTCGAGCCAACTATGTCCACGTAAGTTGTGGCGAAGAGGCAGACGCTTACATGGAGGTGATTGCGTCGGGCGGTGTCGAACCGTATAGTTTTGTCTGGGAATTAGATGGTAAAGGCGGTACCAGAAGAGAAAATTTAAAGCCAGGTTTATATTCCGTTACAGTAACCGATGCGAACGGCTGTACCAATATGATTTGCCCCGAAATTAAACAGGCAACACCACCTTTATTGTCGGTAACAACACAGCCCGAAACCTGCCCCGGTGAGGGAGACGGACGGGCCTATATTTCGGCGGTGGGGGACTCTCCTCCTTATACTTACCAATGGCCCAACCAAGAAACACAATTCAGCTTTTTTACGCAATTGACCAATGGTACTTACGTAGTGACGGTGACTAATTTTAGAAATTGTAGCGCTACCGTGGAGTTTACCGTCGGGCAAGCGGGCGGTGGCTTCGGCTTCATAGTGGACTCCGATGGGATTGCCTGTGGCAGTGGGGCCAATGGAGAAGCATCGGTCGTGATGACGGGCGGCGTTGCGCCCTTCACCTTTCAGTGGGTCAACAAGACTAATAGTGAGGTCATTAGCAGCGATTCAACGGTCAGCATTTTAGCTCCTGGTGGATACGAAGTGTTAGTGACTGATGCCAATGGTTGTTTTGGAAAAAGAGACGTATTGATTGTTGAAAAACCTTTACCGACAGTAACTGCTACGGCAACGGTGGGAAAAGTCTGTTTTGGCGAAAATACGGGCGAAGCAACGGCGACCGCTTCGGGTGGAGAAGGAGATTATACCTACTCGTGGTCGGATGGACAAATTGAGGCCACAGCTTCGAACTTAGGCGGTGGAATGTACACCGTCACGGTCATAGATGGTAACGGATGTACGGCTACCGACGAGGTCATCATTGAAGAAAATAGCCAATTAGTTATCAACGAAAGGGTGACAAACCTACTTTGTAATGACATTGCGGGTGGGGAAATCGTAGCCAACGTCACGGGTGGTACGGCTCCTTACAACTTTCTTTGGAGCAACGGCGAAACGACTAACGATTTACGAAATATCAAAGCGGGAACGTATTTTTTGACGGTTACAGATAGTGAAAATTGTCAAATAGTAAAAGGAATTAATATTGACCAACCCACTCCGATTGTTCTAGTATTAACTTCCGAAAATGCGGCGGATTTGACAACTTCCGATGGTTCGGCCACGGCGACCGCTTCGGGTGGAACGGCGCCTTACCAATATCTTTGGAGCAATGGTGACACAACGGCTACGGCGAGTAATCTGGCAGCGGGCACTTACCAATTGACGGTGACGGATGCGAACGGATGTGAAGCCCAAACGACCGTTGAAGTAGAAGCCACCTGTACCTTAATGGCTGCCTTTTCTGATGTGCGGCCAACTTCCTGTGCGGGAAACGACGGAGCAATTAATTTAGCTATTTCGGGAGAAAAAAATGGCGCTAGCTACCAATGGACGAATGGTGCTACGACGTCTTCCCTTTCGGGACTTACGCCCGATTACTACGGCGTAACGGTAACGGACGGGACTGGCTGTTCGGTTGCTTTGGGGACGTTTGTGAACGACGCTTGTGATTGCACCCAACCCGTTTTGGAAAAAGTATTGACGTTCGAAGCGACCTGCGGAGAAAGCGATGGTTCTATAAGTATCGAAGTCCAAGGCAACGAAGTCGATTTTAACTATCAGTGGTCAATGACTAATGCTACGGGACCAAAAGTAGAAGGCTTACCTGCTGGTTCCTACAATGTGACCATTACGAATAAAGAAAATCCAGTATGCCAAACGGTGGAAACCATTAATGTGGGCAACACTAACGTTGGCCCCGTCATCGTTTTGGAAAATAATCCAGAAGTCTGTAACGGACAAAAAGGTTCGGTGGTCTTAGTACCGAGCGGCCTAAATTATACGTGGAGTGACGGCGGCGAAGGAGCGGTCAGAGACGATTTAGCGGCGGGTGAATACTTAGTTACCGTTACTATCCCGAGTATTGATAGTTGTATGGATATTTTGTCCATTGATATTGGTTCGGTCAGTGGTCTAACCCTTACGCCAACCTTTACCCGTTTGCCCGATTGTGGGTTGAGCAATGGAACAGTGACCATTGACGTAGCGGGTGGGAGTGGTGACTACGCCTACAGTTGGGGCGGTGCTACGGCTAATAACTTACCCGCTGGAACCTATAATATCGAAGTGACGGATAATGTTTCGGGCTGTTCCGAGTCCGTTTTATTTACTTTGTTGGAAAATACCAATGCCTTGTTCATTACTATTGATAGCTTATCCAACGTAAGTTGTGCGGGTCGAATGGATGGGAAGGTGAGTTATTCGGTTGCCCAACCGACCGATTTTGACGGTATTGCCACCGTGGTAATTACGGACGGAACGGGTCGAGAATTTGATGAAAATAATTTGCCGAAAGGCGACTACTGTATTGTCGCGAAAGACGAGAATGGTTGTTTAATTGGCCAAGCCTGTTTCACCATCACTGAACCAAGATTCTTACAGGTAGATGTCACGGTTATCCCAAAAACGTGTAGTGTGGAAAACACTATTTTGTTGACATCGAGTGGCGGCAATGGGCAATATACCTACAATTGGGCCGACCTAGATGGTACTATTAACCCGAGAGACCGCCGAGAAATTTCTAATGGGACGTATTCCGTGGTGATTACGGACGAGGCGGGCTGCCAAATTGCGGTGGAAGCTATTACCATCGACGGCGAATGTTTTATTTGTTCGTTGGAAGCGACGGCGGCTATTGAAACCATTCCTGAATGTGGTTTACCCAACGGGGCCGCTACGATTCAAGTAGAAAATGTTTTTGGTAACTTGACGTACAGTTGGGGCGATTTCCCGAGTCGAAACGACTTAACTGCGGGTACTTACACGGTAACGGTGACCGATGATTTTCGGGGGTGTGAAACGGAAGTATCGTTTACTTTGACCGAACCCGATTTGCCAATGGAAGCGACTATCTCGGAACTAATTGTCTGTCCCGAATCGACGGGGCAATTGACCTACGATTTGAGCAATTTCCGCTGTTTTGCCCAACCCGTTACAGCGACGATTACGGACGAGGCGGGAAATTCGTACGATGAAAATGCGCTACCCGCTTTTGGTAATTACATTTTTGTGGTCAAAGATGCGGATGGCGTCGAACTAAACCGACAATTTTTCTCCGTTGCTGGCTACGAACCCATTATTTTCAACGCTGATGTTTTGGACGAAGGATGTACGACTTTGGGAGCGATTGATTTAGCGCTGTCCGCATCGGAAGCTAATTATACCGTCACTTGGAGCGATTTATCAGCTGATAATCAAACCATTGACCGAACAGATTTGACCGAAGGAACCTACACGGTTTCAATTATCGATAATTCGGGAACAGGATGTTCCGTTACCCAATCTTATGTGGTCGGAAAAGCTGACGATATTTCGGCCGATTTAGACTCGTTGACCATTACCTGCGATAATGTTCCCGTGCAGTTGGACTTAGTTGGCGAAGGACTAACTTCTTTCAATTGGACGCCTGCCAATCTAGTCATTGCGGGACAAGGAACAGCGACCCCGACCGTCTTAGTCGATAATAGCCAACCAACGGTGACCGTCGAAGCGGCCAACGATTTTGGCTGTACGGTGACCAAAGAAGTGAAGGTCGTTTCGGTGCAAACCAATCCGCCCGGTGGCATTGCTACTAGTCCACAGTGCGACGGTTTGTCCATTGATTTTTCTAGCGAAGGGGTTGCTTCCGAGTACTATTTGTGGGACTTTGGCGATGGCACTACCTCTGATGCTGTTAATCCATCGCACGTTTACAGCGAAGCGGGAGATTACACGGTTCAATTACGTTTGAAACCCGAAGTACCCTGTGCGGACGAAAAGGGCGTCATTGCGAGTCGAGAACTAAATCTAGTAGCGGAAGCTAAAACGGAAGCGAAGTTTGACATAGACTACGATGCTTGTCAAGACGAAGGCTTGGTTAGTTTCAAAGATGCTTCGGTAGTTAATCCCGGTACGATTTCGAGTTGGAATTGGGATTTTGGAAATGGTAGAACTTCTAATGAACAAAACCCTTCTATTTTACTAACGGAAGGCGAAAATTTAGAGGTGACTTTGGAAATAGAAACGACGGCGGGCTGTGGTTCAGCCGCTTCCGAAACGCAGTCATTTGCAGTGGTTAATTTACCCAAAATTTCCGAAGCACTGCAAATTTGCCCTGGCGTTCCAACCGAATTGAATCCCAACGGACAATCGGGAGTAACTTACGAATGGGCACCCGCTAATGTGTTGGACAACCCAAACATCGCTAATCCGACCGCAACAACTTCTGAACCGACTGAATTCACGGTTACCATTACGCAGGGAGAATGTGTGCGAGTCAACACCTTGCAAGCTAACGTCCCTGCCGAACAAAAATTTGAATTATCCGAAGACCAAGAGGTTTGTGATGCCGAAGCACGTCCTATTTCAGTGGCCGCACCCGATAATAGCACCATCGAATGGACCAATTCACAAACGGGCGAAGTGCTGGGCGATGCGGCCGAAATTCTAGTTTCACCGGGTGAATATCAAGTGAAATTGACCGACGAAAATGATTGCCCCGTTACGGGCTTAGTGGCCATTGACAACTACGAAATCAATGCTCTTATCGACAATAATACCGACCCTTGTGAGGGCGGCATGGGTGACTTGACGGTCATTGACAACGGCGTAGTGGTATCTTCTTACAAATGGGAAGACAATATGGGGATTATTAGCGCCGACCTCAAAGCCCCAACGGTAGAAGTGGACCCCGCTGCGACGACTGACTTCAACGTGACGGTTCGAAACGAGTTCGGTTGTGAGGCGACATTGACCCAAACGGTCGGCGTTTCTATGCTGGATGATATGTTGCTCGTTGCCGAACGAGATACTATTTTCAAAGGAGAAATGACGACAATTAATTTGACCCCCGAAGAGGAAGGGGATTATACCGTTGAATGGACACCGAGTAGTAGTTTGGACGGTGCGTCGGGCGTGTTGCGAACGGCGATGCCCGAACAAACGACTACTTATCAGGTACGCATCACGGATAACGAAACGGGCTGTTCCGTCACCAAAGAGGTGACTATTTTCGTGAAAGATGTAATTTGCGACTTTCCCAATATCTTTTTTCCCAATGCTTTTACGCCAAACGGCGATGGACAAAATGATGTGCTGTATGTGCGAGGAAATGCCATTTCCGAAGTCTATTTTGCGGTTTACAATCGTTGGGGCGAAAAGGTGTTTGAATCCAATTCTATCGACGTCGGTTGGGATGGAACGTTCGAAGGCGAAGTGGTCAGCACCGACGTCTATGGTTATTATTTGAAGGTAACTTGTTTGACGGGAGATGTGTTTGAAACGCAGGGGAATGTGACGGTGTTGAACTAGGGGCTGGGTACTGGATGCTAGATTCTGGATGCTGGATTCTCGTATGCGCCCTTGCTCTCGATGTTGGAAGATTGTATCTTTCAACCAGTATCTTCCAAGTTTTCAACTTGTTTGGCTTTTACAACTCGGAGAGTTATGTTACTTGTTCCGCTCAACTGTAACACAACTCTCCGAGTTTTGCTAACGTTGTAGAGAGTGCTCAATCCAAACTTTTCACCATAGTGCCGTTTTTTAAAAGTTTTGACTCCTTAGCCTAACGGCTATGGATGAAATCTTTAAACATAGCCCCTGCAAAATCCGAATTTTAAGACCATCGATTAAATAATGAATATTCATTAGACTTGAAATATCGGCAAGCTGCTTTTATTTTGCAGCATGAAAAAAACAGTACACCAAGCCTACAAAGAGACGCTGACCTACCTCTATACCCAACTTCCCATGTTCCAGCGAGTTGGGCAAACTGCTTTCAAAAAAGACCTCACGAATATCATTGTCCTTTGTGAAAAACTAGAGAATCCTCACCAACAATTCAAAAGCATTCACCTAGCGGGTACAAACGGTAAAGGTTCCACCACGCACATCATCGGTGCCGCTTTGCAGGCGAGCGGTTTGAAAGTGGGCTACTATACTTCTCCACACTACAAAGACTTTCGAGAGCGTATCAAAATCAATGGCCGATTAATACCCAAACGTGCCGTTGTTGATTTTGTAGAGCAGCATAAGGCGCTTTTCGAAGCTATCCGACCTTCTTTCTTTGAAATTACGGTGGCTATGGCTTTCGACTATTTTGCGAAAGAAAAAGTGGACGTAGCCGTTATCGAAACGGGTTTAGGTGGGCGTCTCGATTCTACTAATATTATCCAACCCTTACTATCTGTCATTACCAATATTAGCTACGACCATCAGCAATTCTTGGGTGACACTTTACCCGAAATTGCGGGAGAAAAGGCGGGTATTATTAAGCATCAAACGCCCGTTGTGATTGGGGAGACTCAGCAAGCTACTAAAGCTGTTTTTGAAGCCAAAGCTAAAGTCGAAAACGCCCCTATCATCTTTGCCGATAAACACATTACTTTAGTAGAAAAGGATGTGCAACCGCACCACACCGTTTATTTTGTCAAGGGCCGCTACTTCAATTTTAATCACTTAAAAGTAAACTTACTCGGTCAATACCAACAAAAAAACATTACGACTGCTTTGCAGGCTATCGCCCAATTGAATAAATTAGCAGTCTTCCCTACCATCACAAAAGCGCATATTCAAAAGGGCTTTTCTGAACTAAAAGCATTGACGTACTTTATTGGTCGTTGGCAAAAATTGGGCGAATCTCCGACGATTTTATGCGATAGTGGCCACAACGAAGCGGGGATTGACCAGATTTTGCGGCAGCTATCCCAAATGACTTTTCAACAATTGCACGTTGTCATTGGTATGGTCAATGATAAAGACAATGCTAAAATCTTGAAAAAACTACCCGCTTCGGCCAAGTATTATTTTGTAAAGGCGGACATTCCTAGAGGCTTGGATGCTAAGGTTTTGAAAGAAAGAGCGAAGGAACTCGGGCTGAAAGGACGAGCGTACAGTTCGGTGAAAAATGGCTTAAAAGCGGCGAAGATAAGCACAACGGATAAAGACTTAATTTTTATTGGTGGAAGTATCTTCGTCGTAGCGGAGGTTATTTAGGAACAAAAAAAGAGCGAGTCATTTGTACAAATGACTCGCCCCAACAAATTATAATCCCATGAACATATCCAAAATAAATCTTTATATCAAAGGGAGGTTTTGAAGAAAAGAGCAAGCCAACTGAGTGGCTTGCCGATTACAACAAATTATAATCCCATGAACAT
>JBCCQK010000235.1:0-11972 GCA_039024375.1 Bacteroidota bacterium | reverse complement strand
CTAGGGGGGACAACCATACTACATTACTGGTACGAAGAGCAGGGGAAAAAAATATATCACCAAGTGCAAGATAAAGGACTAGTTATGAATGCTTTGGTAGAGCAGGTTTTATCTTCTCTATCAACCCGAAGTCGAGTCATGGAAAGTGAGGAGACAGCATTGGGACCTATTTCCGTTCACTAATTCATTTAAGTGTGTTACAAATTAGTGGAAATCAAAACACATCAAGATTCCACTAAAATGTAGTACACTCAATTTAATACATACTGTCTGTACTTAATATCCAATTAATTGAATACTATGGTAAATTATTCACCTGAAATATTATCCATTTTTGCGAAGGCAAGTAGTCCCTTTGAGCGCCAAGAAAATTGTTGGGATTATTTGGAACCAGAAATGAACCAAGCAAAATTTAATAGCCATATAGCAAAATGGCAGCAAGTCTTATCCACACAAAATGGAGCGGAACGCCTACAAAAATACTGCACTTTTGAAGGTATTGGTCAATTAGAATTGCAGCAAATGCTGGGGGAAGTTCAGGTAAATAAACAAACCATTTTACCAGATTGGCTTTCGACTTTAGCGTCCATTAAATCCATTTATGAGGAGCATCCATCCAACATGGCATCCGATAAATTAGCTTATCTGGATGCGGAAATACGGGTCCCTTTTGAAGAAATACTGATTCCGTTAGTTACCTTATTTCTAAAAAAAGTGGAGGCTTTAATAGAACCAAACAAAGGTTTGATAGACGAAAGGGTACTGGTAGAATTGGAACGGGCTTTTCGTTGGCTCCTCTCAAAAACGGCGGGTAAAGTACTTTTTGAGACTTTTTATACCTTTCGAGAAATAGCTATGGTTGCAAACGAACATACTAAGGTGACCGCAACCTCTAATGGTATTTATATTGATTTTGTGAAAAAAATGTTGAGGGGTGATTTTTACAAATTATTAGTGGACTATCCCGTCTTGGCCAGAATCATCAGCGTGCTGACAACCAATCAAATTAAGGTCAATGCTCGGTTTATTAATAGATTCTACGACGATTATCAGAGCATCCAACAGCAATTTTTTCCAAATAAAAATATTGGTACGCTGAAAGCTGTCAAGACTTCGATTTCTGACCGTCACCAAGACGGCGAGGGGGTCATCATCCTCACCTTTAATAGTGGAGATAAATTGGTTTATAAACCAAAAAATCTAGACTTAGCCGAGCAGACCAATCGATTCATGGCTTGGATTAACGCACAAGGATTTGTCCCCACTTTCAGAAAAATTCAGGTACTTAATAAAGGAAAATATGGCTGGACGGAATTTGTGCCTCATCTACCCTGTCAATCGGTCTCAGACGTAGCAATATATTACCGACGAGCGGGTAGTCTCTTGGGCTTGCATCATTTTCTTAAAACCACCGATTGTCATTTTGAAAATGTGATTGCCAATGGGGCTTTTCCAGTAGTCGTTGATTTTGAGACGGTATTACAGCCCAATGTAACACCTATTTTAGGAAAAAACGATAGTCAAGCGGATTTAGTTAACTTCAAAAAAAGAAGAGATACCGTACAAAGAACGGCCCTTTTACCCTTTCCCATGATAAAAGGGAACCAAGACTGGAGTACTGGAGGATTTGGAGGTGGGGCAGCTCCCCAACCTAGTAAAAAATTGACTTGTTTGCATCCCAATACCGACCGAATGACTATCGGAGTGGAGCAACTGGAGTTTGACGGTGAGCCAAACTTACCTCATTTGCAAAAAAAGGCACAAAGACTTACGCAGTATCAGGAACCATTTATTGAGGGGTTTTGCCATTTTTATCAGTTTTTGATGGATAAAAGAGACCTACTCCTATCGGCACAAAGTCCTTTGAAAAAATTTGCGGATTTACCCGAGCGGTTTTTATTCAGACATACCTATGTCTATAGCCAAATTTTGGACAAGCTATTACATCCAAGATATTTAAAGAGTGGGATTGACTATGGAATTAATCTGGAACGATTGGCCAAAGCCTTTCTAAAATACGCCTACAAACCAAAATTTTGGTCTTTGATTTACGAAGAGCGCCGAGCTATGATGAATCAAGATATTCCCTATTATACCCTAACAACGACTTCTACTTCTTTGCCCATCGACAAAAATCATCAGTTAGAAGATTACTTTGAGCAATCTAGTTATCAAGCAATGATGGATTATTTGATAGCCATGAGTCCGAACGAAATGGCTGCCCAAGTGGCGATTATTCAGCAAACAATTCAGTCTATTTTACCTAAAAAAACAGTATTATGTTAGATACTATTCAAAAAATAACGCAGCTCACGCAATTCAATTTAGATGCCTTGCTGCACCCAATTGATAAAACTACTTTTTTTAAGGAGAATTGGGAGCAAACGCCTTTAGTTGTTAAGCGAGCAACAAAAGCATTTTATCAACCATTATTCTCCATAGAAATGGTCGATAAAATACTATTCTACAATCGCCCGCAGGGTAGAAGTCTTCGAGTAGTTCAACAACAGCAGCCACTATTGCCTTCAACGTACGAAAATCCTGACGGAAGTCTTAACTTAAACCAATTGTATAAGGCCTACGGGAGTGGTTACACGATTGTGATTAATGAGATTCAGCGATACCACGAGGCGATTAAACAGCTATGCTCAAATATCAAAGAAGAGTTGAGTCACCACGTGGTCGCCAATATGTATTTGACGCCTCCAAATCAAAAAGCCTTATTGCCTCACTACGACACACACGATGTATTGGTCTTACAAGTTCACGGGCAAAAAGAATGGCGTATTTTTGATACCCCGTTTGAAACACCGCTATTACACAGCCATCAACCCGTTTTTCAAGAAAACCAGTTAACGGGCAGTCAATCAGTAGTGCTAGAGGCAGGAGACTTTATGTATATGCCAAGAGGAGTGCCACATTATGCCTTTACGCAGGAGGACTCTTCCTTGCATTTGACAATCGGCATCCACCCTTCCCAATGGGTTGATTTGTTCATCGAAACACTAAATGTCATGGCGATGCAGGAGGTAGCTTTCCGCAAAGCGTTACCCGTAGGCTTTCACAAAGCACAGCATTTCGATGCCGCCCAAATTTCATTATTCAAAGAAAAGTTCGACCAACTGTTAGAACACTTTACCAAAAATGTAAACCCCCAGTCCGCACTAGGGATGCTGAGTAACAAATTTGAGCAATCAAAGCAGATAGCAGGGGATGGACATTTTGCTCAATTGGAAAAACGGACTTCCTTGAATTTAGAAAATGTGGTGAAAATTAGAACGGGCTTAAACGCTACGGTTTACCATCAGGGCGCCGTCGCCAGAATCGCTTTTTCTGGCAATACGATTAAAGGCCCCGCTCACATCTTGGATGCCTTGAATTTTATTGCCAATTCGGAAGGAACCTTTTTGGTAAGAGAGTTACCGAATATGACGGATAAAAACAAAATCAAACTGGTAAAACGATTGATTCGGGGAGGATTACTTAAAATCGTTTAATCATAGGTATTTACAAGATTTAAAAAACACTAAAATAACAACAATGACTCGTCAAGTAGCCATTTGTAATGAGCATGTTATGCCCTTTATAAAGTCTGGGCATTCTATGCAAACATTTAAGCTCAACCAAACAAAGTTTCCTTGTGGAGTAGTGGAGACCAATAAAGCGGTTTTTAATCCATCAAATGAGGCTAATTTGGAAAAAGTATTTATCCGCAAAAAAGGTTTTTCGTGCAATTTTAGGGACAAAAGTCTAGCCTTGTATCGACTGCCAATTTTAGAAAAATTTGCCATTCAAAACAAGGCCAAATTTTATACGTTGGGTTCCGAATTTTCGGGGGAGATAGTAGCCGTAGGAGATAAGGTTCGTGGTTTTAAAATTGGAGATGCTATCATGAGCAATGGGAGTTATCCTTCCGAACATCCTAGTGGTAATGCAGGATTGCCAACCAATCATGGGTCCAAAGAATATGATGCCATACATTACAGCAAGGTCATAAAAATACCCGAAAATATGTCTTGGGCGGTTGCCTCCTGTTTCCAAATCGGCGCACAAACGAGCTATTCTATGATTCGGAGATTGGGCGTAAAAGCAGGAGATAAGGTATTGATTTCGGGGGCTACTTCCAACACTTCCTTGTTCGCCATTAATGCCCTAAAAAAGATGGATGTCGAAATCTGTGTACTTACCAGTAGGGCCACTTTCAAACAGCAACTGCTAGCACTGGGAGTTAAAGAAGTATTCGTAGTAGATTTAAAAGAATCCCTTTTGCAAAACGAATCAATGCGGCAATACCTTAAAAAGAAGGGTGGATTTGATGTTGCAATCGACCCTTTCTTTGATTTGTACATGAACCGTATGCTGGAAGTGCTCAAAATAGGTGGTAGATATTCCACTTGTGGTTTATTCGACCAACACCCTTTATTGAAAGCAAATCAAAAAAATACTGGTGAGCGTACCGATGCAATCGTACAGGCTTTTACAAAAAATATTACGATTGTCGGCAATTGTCTTGGAACTACTGAGGATTTGCGAAATGCCCTAAAAGATTATAAAAATGGCGTACTAAATGTAGTGTTAGACCAAGTTTATACGCGCAATCAAGTACAAGCATTTTTTCATAGAACCTTTAATGCCAAAGAGCGATTTGGCAAAGTGGTCTATTTGTATGATAAGTAGCTGAATCCCTCAAAATTTGGCTAATAGAGATATTTCAATTTTTTTTAATCATAAAAAACGTTAATTATGGATGTTAAAAAAGCCGTGCAGAAGGTTATTCACAAGGCCTGGGAGGATGAGGCCTTTAAGCACGATTTGATTGCCAATCCAAAAGTGGCAATCGAAATGGCTACGGGTACAAAAATTCCTGAATCAATCAAGATTGTGGTCAATGACCAATCAGATGCTTCTAAATCTTTCATTAATATTCCACCAAAACCAGACTATGATAACATGGAATTGACGGACGAACAGTTAGAGCAGGTGGCGGGTGGAGAAATAGCTATCAGCGTTATTGTGTCAGTTACGATGAGTATATCGGCCATTACAGTTGCTGCTCAACAAGGTATAAAGAAAGGATGGTAAGAGTGAGTTAGGCAATCAACTAGTCTGATGATTGTCTGCTTATTTGCGGTTGCATTTCCGCTTGTCTAGTTCTAGTTTCTAGACTTTTAATAATTATTTTAAAAATAAAATTATGGATACCAAAAAAATAGTCCAAACGGTAATTAACAAAGCGTGGGACGATGCAGATTACCGAAAAGCCTTAGTAGCCAACCCCAACCAAGCCATTGAGATGGCTACAGGAGAGCGTGTACCTGAGCGGTTTGATTTAGTAGTTACTGACCAAACCGACCCAGAAACAATTTATTTGAATATTCCCGCCCAACCTAACTATGACGATATGGAATTATCGGACGAGCAATTGGAGCAAGTAGCGGGTGGAGAAATATTCTTTATTGCTACCATCGTCCTCTCTTCTATCATTCCTACAACGGTTGCAATTGGAGTAGAAGTAGGCAAGGATAAAGGATGGTAAACGGAGGAACTTTCCTAATGACTCATAAAGTGGGGCGCAGCAATTGCCCCACTTTTCTCACTTTTCAAAGGGTAATTAGTAAGTTTTCAATGCTAGATAGGATTACTGGATAACTTCCCGTTATCCAGTAACGGGAAGTTACTAGATATCCGTATCAAGTCTCCAGACTTGATACGGATATCTGCAGGTCTCCTGACCTGCATTGAGAACTTACAGAAATCAGCCTAAAACTAATTCGTCATGAAAAAAGTACTGTTTTTATTAGGGGTGTTAGAACATCAAGACATTGAATGGATGCTGGATGAAGGGGAGTTAAAAACGCTAAACAAAGGAGAAGTACTGATTCAGCAGGGACAAAACATCACGCATTTATTCCTAGCGCTTTCTGGTTCTTTTAGAATAGTAGGCACCAACGAGGTAGAAATTGCTCAGGTCGGTTCGGGAGAAATATTAGGAGAACTCTCCTTCATCGATTCCCGAGTTCCTAGTGCTACTGTTATTGCCAAAGAGTCCTCGGAGGTGCTACAAATAGCGAAGTCAGTAGTCAAAGAGAAGTTGGAGGAGGATGCCAGATTTGCCGCTAGATTTTATTATTCCATCGCTTCTTTGCTATCGCATCGCTTACGAAAAAGAGAAAACGATTCGTCTAATTATGACCAGGACGAATTGGACGAAAATATAATGGACTACATTCACAAAGCAGGGTCTAGTTTTAGTCGAATTCTGCAAGAAATAAGAAATCGAAAATTTAGTTTTAGTGTAAATACTTAGCACTCTATTTACCATAAAGTCCATACAGCTCATAAAGTCCATAAAGTTTTTTTCGAGCGGTAGCATTGACTATTTCGAGCGGTAGCATTGACTGTTTTGGCTTTTCAGTATAGAGTGGTAAGTAGTTAAGGGACGAGGAATTAAATAAACTACGCAAAATGACGAGTTTATTCCCGCCCGACTGCCGCAGGCGGGCTGGTTTTCGATTAGCTAGGCAAAATTTTTTAGCATAGCCTAGCTACGTTGAAAAATTTTAACGACGATAATCGGAAAAGAAGCCGTCAGATGTGTAGGTTATTTATTTCGTTGTCCCTAAGTTCTAGTTTATTTTTATTGCCTTACTTATTGCGTTGAATTAGCGAAAATGAAAAAATTAGTCTTCTTCATACTATTATTCTTGGGGGTATCAATCGGTGGGTGGAGTCAGGCTTCGGTCCCATCCCTCAATGCAACCCTAGAAAACTTAGAACGATTGCTGTTGAGCCAAAATCCTTCCATCCAACGGAGTCGGCTAGAGGTAGAGCGCAGCAAAGCGGACTTACAAAGTAGCCAAAGTCTTTTTGACCATCAACTATTTTTGGAGACTGCTTATAATAATGACCGCAATAATCTATTGACGCTTGACCCTCGAATTAGTCTTTTTGAGCAAGTAAAAAGTAACACCTTTAAGCTGAATACTGGTTTACAAAAAAATCTACGCAGTAGTCTAAGATTGAATACCAGTGTAAATTGGCTACGTTCAACGAATAGTACCCCCTTCGATGATTTCGGAAATATGGAATCCCCCTTTATCGCTACTAATAATGCTTTGGCATCTCTGGGCTTGGTCCAACCATTACTGCGGGGAAAGGGTAGGGAGGTGGTCACCGCAAATGAGACCATCAGTGCCCTACAAATTGAGGCCAATCAGCATCAATTAGTACAACAGGCGGCTACTGAATTGTTAAACCTTCAATTAGCCTATTGGCAATATCTAGCGGCTTATCGCATTTACGAAATTTACCAAGACAATCAAAGTCGGATTCGGCGAGTATTAGATATTACGGAGCAATTGGTAAAAGGGGACAAAAAACCTCCAGCGGACTTGATACAGGTACGAGCAGATTTGGCAGATAAAGAGGGACAGGCGATTCTAGCGGAACAGGCTTACTTACAAGCCAAACAAAATCTTGGTAGAGTGGTAGGACTTGGTCTATCAGAAATAGAACGTCTAACAATTCCTTTGGAGGACTTTCCATCACCAAAACTAAAGGAAAATAATATTGAGGATTATTTAGAAATAGCTTCGAAGAATCGACAAGACTTGAAGGCGCTAAAGCTGGGAGTAGAGTCACTACATCGCTTATTAGTTGTGGCAGAAAATGACCTACGTCCCCAATTGGACTTAGAAGGGACCATTACCTATGGAGGGGTAAACAGAGGAAATGAAATTGCTAATTTTCTAACAACTTTTGGTGAAAATCGTGGAAGGCAGGTCAACGTAGGGATTGGGATGAGATACCTTTTTCCCTTACAAAACAATCAAAGTAAAGCAGCTTATGCCAGACAGAAAATCACGATACAAGAGCAACAAATAATATTGGAAAATCAAGAAAGAAATATCCAAATTAACGTGCGGATAGCCCTCACTAATTTAGAATTGAGTTTGTCTGCCTTGTCCAAAACCGAAGAGGCTTACAACTTTTACTTAACCGCCTTTGATAATGAAAAGGCTAAGTTTCAGAACGGCTTGACGACACTCATCAACCTAATCTTGTTTCAGGAGCGACTAACAACTGCGCAAATCCGATTTATTCAAGCACAAAGACAGTTTGCTGGTGATTATTCTACCCTCGAATTTGAGACCGGACAACTTTTGAGTGCTGCCTCCAAGGTAGATATAAACTCATTTTTGCCTAGAAACTAAGTAGTATTTCCAGTTGATAGTGTCGGCAATATTTTATCAAAACATGTAACTACTTCTACTCTATATTGAAAACGCCAAAACAGTCAATACTACTGCTCGAAACAGTCAATGCTACTGCTCGAAAAAAATTTATGGACTCTCCATACGGACACGTCTGTGTATGAGCTGTATGGACTTTATGGTAAAAAGAGTGCTAAGTAGTTACCAAACCTTATAAAAAATACTTATGCCACCTAAATTTTTCAGAAAAGAGGCTTTAGAAAAACTATCTACTCCCGAAAAACTAGACCAACTTATTGAGGTTACGCACCCGCATTCTTGGATAACGCTTTTGACCATCATATTAATCCTTGTTACGGGAGTGGCTTGGGGTTTTTTGGGGACTACCAAAACCAAAGTAGAGTCGGCTGGCATAATTATGAGTGGGGAAGTGTTCAATGTAGTAGCTACAACTTCTGGGCAACTAGTAGAACTGACGGTTCAACTAAACGAAGAAGTACAGGCAGGGCAGGTGGTCGCTTTGGTAGAGCAACCAGAGATAACACAACAAATCCAAGAATCAGAGGCCAGTAAGGTAGAAAAAGAGATTCAATTAGCCCAATTAACTCAATTTGGGATTGAGGAAAATCGGGTACAAGCACAACTAATCGAAGAACAGAAAAATAGTTTGGAAGATAAGATTACCACTAACAGACAGCGTATTAATTATTTAAAAGAGCAGCTAGATGCGGAAAACCAATTATTAACACAAGGATTAATTACCAAGGCTCAGGTAGAACAAACTCGACAGCAAATCACGGCAATTAGAAATGAAAACAAAAGTCTGAAGGCTAAAATTACGCAAACGCTGGGACAGCAGCTAAATATGAAGAATAGTCTTAGCCAAAAATTAAGCGGACTGGAACAACGGATTGCTCAAGACCGCAGAAGAATAGCCCAATTGCGAGAACAGTACCGACTTCGGCACCAAATAGTCAGCCAGCACACTGGAAAAGTGTTAGAAATAATGACCGAAAAGGGCTTGGTCGTCTCGCCCGGTACACCACTCATTCGACTAGGGACAGATTTAGAAAATACGACCGAAAACCTTAGAGCTGTACTCTTCATTTCTTCCAAAGATGGCAAAAAAGTAAAAGAAGGAATGGAGGCATTGATTGCTCCCTCGACCGTAAAACCCCAAGAATACGGTTACATGATAGGAAAAGTAACCTACATATCAGATTTTCCTGCTACCCAACAAGGCATGATGAATGTGCTAAAAAATGACCAACTTGTTCGACAAATGCTTTCTTTGGGCGCTCCCTTTGAGGCGCACATTCAATTTGCCAAGAAACCGAATACTACTACCGAATACGTTTGGACGTCGAAGGAAGGTCCCCCAATAGAAATTTTCTCAGGTACACTCTGCTCGGGGCGATTAACGGTTCAGCAGCAAACTCCTGTCTCAATTGTACTACCTGCGCTGAAAGAATTTTTTGATTTGTATTAATTTGAAAACGGAGAAGATGAACTTTTTCAAAAAAAAGCATAAGCGAGAAATTGCAGATAGTGCCCGACGCAAAAAGGTCCCAACAATCCTCCAAATGGAGGCAGTAGAATGTGGTGCTGCTGCCCTCGCCATGATTTTGGCGTACCATGGAAAGTATATTCCATTGGAAGAAATCCGAATTACTTGTGGCGTATCTAGAGATGGCTTAAAGGCGACCAACCTAATGAAAGGGGCAAGGTTTTATGGTTTGAAAGCCAAGGGCTATGCTAAGTCTTTAGATAATCTTTTGAAGATGAATATGCCCTGCATTATCTTCTGGAATTTTAACCACTTCGTAGTGCTAGAGGGTTTTTCGCAAAACAAGGTTTATTTTAACGACCCCGCTCAAGGAAAATACAGCATTGACTATGAAGAGTTTATGGGTGGATTTACGGGGGTAGTAATTGAATTCTCACCCGGGCCCGATTTTAAAAAGGAACAAAGTACCACCGGACTATACCCTGCCTTACTATCTAGAATCAAGGGGTCAAAAAAAGCGGTGGTTTTTCTATTTTTAGCCAGTCTATTTTTAGTGATACCTGGACTCATTATTCCTACTTTTCTTCAAGTTTTTATCGATAAATATTTAGTGAATCAGATGACTTCGTGGGTTCGTCCGCTGATGCTCATTATGGTCATTTTATTGCTGCTCAATGTGATGCTGACCTACGTTCAACAATATTATTTACTACGGTTGGAAACCAAATTAGCTTTATCCACTTCCAGCAATTTCTTCTGGCATATATTACGATTGCCAATGGATTTTTTCTCGCAACGCTACAGTGGGGAAGTGAGCAACCGAATTACCCTCAATGACAAGGTGTCTAAATTGTTGGCTGGAGACTTAGCGAATGCCTTTCTGAATGTAATCGTCATTATCTTTTACGTGCTGGTAATGTTTACTTACGACCTTGTCTTAACAATGATAGGAATTCTGATGGCGAGCTTAAATATACTGTCTTTGCAGTGGGTTGCCAAACTTAGAAAAGACGGGAATCGGAAATTAATCAACGAAAATGGGAAATTAATGGGTACAACTATGTCGGGTATCAGTATGATTGAGACGCTAAAAGCATCGGGTAGAGAAAGCGAGTTTTTTGTGAATTGGTCGGGTTCTTTGACTAAAGTACTGCTTGCCGAACAGAAACTTTCTTTGATTACCAAAAAATTAAACGTTATTCCCCCTTTTTTAATGTCCACCAACACTGCTTTGATGTTGGGTGTTGGCGCTTATCGGGTCATGAATGGCGATTTGACCATCGGTATGCTGGTAGCTTTTATGTATTTGATGAATAATTTTATGAACCCTGTCAATGCATTGGTCAGTGTTGGTAGTACCTTACAAGAGACGGAGGGAGATATGAATAGGATTGACGATGTTCATAAGTATAAAATTGCCGAAGAATTTGCTAATCCAGTAGCCGCTAGTTTCGAAGAAAAATCACCTCAGAAGTTAGTGGGACACGTAGATATTAAAGATTTGACATTTGGTTATATAACGACTGCTGCGCCACTCATTAAAGATTTTAATCTTTACTTAAAGCCCGGTGGACGAGTAGCGTTGGTAGGTGGTTCGGGAAGTGGCAAATCAACTTTAGCAAAGCTAATTGCTGGTCTATATCAACCTTGGGCGGGTAATATTCTATTTGATGGTCAAGCACGAACGGCTATTGACCGAAACGTTTTAACGAGTTCTTTAGCGATGGTCAATCAAGAAATTTTGCTATTTGAAGGTAGTATAAATCAAAATATTTCCTTTTGGGATACCTCGATTGAAGATAAGGATATTATTCAAGCCGCCAAAGATGCGGACATACACGATATGATTGCCTCTAGAAAAAATACCTATGATAGTCCCATTATTGAAAAAGGAGGTAATTTGAGTGGTGGGCAACGGCAAAGAATGGAGATTGCTAGAGCCTTGGCGCCTAATCCCAGTATTCTAATCATGGACGAATCTACTAGTGCGCTGGACCCAAAATCGGAAAAAATTGTGATGGATAACATCAAACGTAGAGGATGTACTTGCTTAATTGTAGCCCATCGGCTGAGTACCATTCGAGATTGTGACGAAATCGTCGTGATGGACCGAGGTGAGATTGTCCAGCGAGGGTCTCACGACCAATTGATACAGGAAACAGATGGTGTTTACGCTAATCTAATTAAAACGACTTAGAGACGACGAAAAAATAACTTGGTCGATTTTTAAATGGATTCTTTTTTTAATGGGT
>JBCCQK010000234.1:0-12013 GCA_039024375.1 Bacteroidota bacterium | reverse complement strand
GCAAAATCCACAGGTCAAATCTTTCAAAAACGAATATCATCATCGCTATGGCTTTGGTGCAACAGAAATTAGTTTATAGCTATACTGCTGTACTGTCTTATTGCTTTATTGCCTCCCCACAAATAGCAATAAAACAGTATAACAGTACAGCAATATAACAATATAACAATACAACAATCTTAATAATAAAATAATTGGATATGGTTAATGTAAAACCTGACGAAATATCTGCGATTTTAAAGCAGCAACTTTCTGGTTTCAAAACAGCGTCCGAGTTGGAAGAGGTCGGTACCGTATTGCAAGTAGGAGATGGAATTGCGCGGGTTTACGGATTGAACTCTGCCCAAGCGGGGGAATTGGTAGAATTCGAAAACGGTGTGCAAGCAATCGTTTTGAACTTAGAAGAAGACAACGTAGGGGTCGTATTGATGGGGTCTGGCGACGGTATCAAAGAAGGTTCGACCGTGAGAAGAACGGGAAGAATTGCTTCTATCAACGTCGGTGAAGGATTTGTCGGTCGGGTAGTCAACGCATTGGGAGAGCCGATTGATGGGAAAGGCCCTATCACGGGTGACACTTACGAAATTCCATTGGAACGTAAAGCACCCGGGGTAATTTACCGTGAGCCAGTAGCCGAGCCGTTGCAAACGGGTATCAAAGCGATTGATGCGATGATTCCAATTGGTAGAGGCCAGCGGGAATTAATCATTGGTGACCGTCAGATTGGCAAGACCGCTATTGCGATTGAAACCATTATTAACCAAAAAGAATTTTACGAAAAGGGAGAACCCGTTTACTGTATCTACGTGGCTTCTGGACAGAAGGCATCAACGGTAGCGAACGTCGCAAAGACCTTAGAAGAAAACGGAGCGATGGCTTATACTACTATCGTTTCAGCATCGGCTTCTGACCCAGCACCGTTGCAGTTCTACGCTCCTTTTGCGGGTGCGGCCATTGGCGAATTTTTCCGTGATACGGGAAGACCAGCTTTGATTGTGTACGATGATTTGTCGAAGCAAGCGGTTGCTTACCGAGAGGTATCTCTATTGTTGAGACGCCCTCCTGGTCGGGAAGCCTATCCAGGTGACGTTTTCTACTTGCACTCTCGTTTGTTAGAGCGGGCGGCAAAAATTATCAATGATGATGCCATTGCGAACGATATGAACGATTTGCCCGAATCTTTGAAAAAAGCGGGTATCGTGAAAGGTGGTGGTTCTTTGACGGCCTTGCCTATCATCGAAACGCAAGCGGGTGACGTATCGGCCTATATTCCAACCAACGTAATTTCGATTACGGACGGTCAGATTTTCTTGGAGACTAACCTATTCAACTCTGGTGTTCGACCTGCGATTAATGTAGGGGTTTCGGTATCACGAGTAGGTGGTAACGCTCAGATTAAGTCGATGAAGAAAGTATCGGGTACGTTGAAGCTAGACCAAGCACAGTACCGAGAATTGGAAGCCTTCTCTAAGTTCGGTTCGGATTTGGATGCGGCCACGATGGCTATCTTAGAAAAGGGTAAGCGAAACGTGGAAATCTTGAAGCAGCCACAATATTCTCCCGTTACCGTAGAAAAGCAAGTAGCGATTATCTATTTGGGAACAAAGGGATTGCTGAAAGATGTCCCTGTGGATAAAGTAAAGGAATTCGAAGAGTTGTTCCTATCTACTTTGGCACAGAGAAGTCCCGAAACGTTGAAGACTTTCCAATCTGGTAAGTTAGCGGATGAGGCGGTAAAAACGGTTGTAGATTTGGCAGCAGAGTTAACGGCACAGTATAAGTAAACTTTTTAGTGACTGGCGATTAGTGATTAGTAACTTGAGTTACTAGTCACTAATCACCGATTACTAGTCACTAGTCACCAATAACTAGTCACTAAATGGCTAATCTAAAAGAAGTAAGAGAGCGGATTAAATCCGTTAAAAATACCCAGCAGATTACCAAGGCGATGAAGATGGTATCGGCTTCAAAGCTGCGTCGAGCGCAAATGGCGATTACGCAAATGCGACCGTATGCGGATAAGTTGAATGCAATGTTGAAAAATATTTTATCTAACTTGGAAGGTGATGCAAATACGTCTTTTGGCGATGAACGTGCGGTTGAGAACGCTTGTGTAGTGGTAGTCACTTCCAATAAAGGACTTTGTGGTGCGTTTAATACCAATGTTATCAAAGCGGCGGTAGCAACGATTAACGAAAAGTTTTCGGCGCAACTAGCAGCGGGTAAACTAACTATTTTGCCAATTGGTAAGAAAGGGTATGCTTACTTCGCAAAGCGCTACAAAAATAGCACCATTATCGAAGATTACATTACGCTATTCGACGACTTGAGTTTTGACAACGTAGCGCAAGTATCTCAGCAGTTGATGGACGCCTTCGAAGGCAAAACGTACGATTCTATTTACGTAGCTTACGGACGTTTTCGAAATGCGGCGGTGCAATACCCAGAATGTGTGCAGTTTTTGCCTGTCGAGAAGCTAGAAGCAACTAGTGGTAGCCAATCGAAGCACAAAGCAGATTATATTTTCGAACCTAATAAAGAAGATTTGTTGAAGCACTTGATTCCTAGCATTCTGCAAACGCAGTTTCAAAAGTATTTGCTAGATACGCACGCATCGGAACACGGGGCGAGAATGACGGCGATGGACGCAGCAACCGAAAATGCGGAAGAATTGGTGAAAGAATTAAAGATTTCTTACAACAAGGCTCGACAGGAAGCCATTACGAAAGAATTATCAGAAATCGTGGGTGGTGCAGCTGCTTTAGAGGGATAAAGTTAAGGACTTTCGTCCTGTGAATAAAAAATGCGCCTTACTCGGTTAAGAGCAGGGCGCATTTTTTTGTCATTAAAAGATATAAAAAACAGAACTTCCCTACCTACAACTCTACACCTTCGAATAATACAACGTTCATTTTCGCCTAATTAATAAGACCGATAGTCCTATGCATTTGCCATTTAGATTCTCTCTATTACAAGTAGGTTTACAAGAACCGTACTTAAATAGTAGTTTAGCGAAGAAACGAATTTTTGAGATTAATCTAATCGGATAGAGTATAAGAAAGAGAAGCCTGTTTTACAACCTTTGTAAATGATTGTTGTAGAGCAGGACAAAATTAGGGAAGAATAAAAAAAGTTACAAAGAGGAATTGGGGTGCATTTATAAATCCATCCCTCTAAATGGTCAGAAATGGATGTAAGATGTGTCTAATGCGAAAAAACGGTGAATTTGTCAGAGAAGTTTTCTACTTAGTATCATTTAATGTGGTTTAGATAGTGAGTAGCCGTAACTCCCGTATTAGTTTTGAAAGCCTTTTGGAAGGAAGATTTTGATTGGAATCCTGCTTTCTGATATAGAGATTCGATGGTATAAGTTTGATGGAGGCCTTCGTCAAAGAATTTTTGTATCTCCCAAATACGGTATTCATTGATGAGGGCACTAAAATTTTTACCAAAACCGTCATTTATGGTCTTGGAAACATAGCTAGTATTGGAGTGGATGTAATCAGCAAATTGTTTGAGCGTTAGATTTTTCTGTAAATACAGTTTTTCTTCTTCGAGCGCCAATTGAATTTTTTGTTTGAGTGCCTCATCTATGACTTTCTCTGTTTCTACGACTTTATCATCGTTGGGGATATTGCTATCAGCAGATATTTGCTTTTTACTATTAACAATAAAATCGTAGGCTTCCGTTAGACTTTGGTTCTTTTGGTAGAACAAAACAGAAAAAAGTAGCGATAAAATAGCGATAATACTAAAAAAGAATAAGTAAATATTTTGGTTCTTAATGGTGGCTTTCTGCAAGTCCCGTTCTTTTTCTAAAATGGCTTTTTCTTGTTTGAATTCTTTTAGTTTACTCTCCTCCTCAAATTTCAAAATCCGCTGCGAACTAATATTTTGATTGAGTAGTTCTTGCTCTTGAGCTGCTTTCTCCATCCAGTGAATAGCCTCTTCAAACTCTTTTGAAGATTTGGCAATTTTACTCTTAAACTCATAAAAGCTAACCAGATGATTTCCAACGAAATTATTTTTCTGCAACCACTTATCAATGGAATTTGCGTACTGTCTGGCAGCTTTTGTATCTCCTTTATCAAAAGCAATTAATCCTAATCGTAGGAGTGGAATGCCTTGATGATTAGTCATTTGACGGGTTTTCATCAAATCTAGCGTCTTGTGTAGATAGTACCTTGCTTGGTCATATTTCTTTAGGTCAAAATAGTTGGTGCCCAGATTATTATAAATACCAACCAATAATTCTACATTGTGCTGAATTTGTTCATTTTCTAAGGCAGCCAAAAAGTAATCAATGCTCTTTTGTATCTCTCCTGTTCGAGACGAAGCCATAGCAGAATTGCATAATACAAAAGGTTCAAGTATTTCGCGACAAGTCGGTTCAACGGTTGGTAATAGCTGCTTGGCTCGGTTAAAATTTTCCAACGCTAATCGGTAGTCCTTTTGAAAAGAACCAATTAATATCCCTATTTGGTTGTAGGCTCGGACTACGCCAAATGAATATCCTGCTTCCTTTGCTATTTCTAAAGATTTGTAGGCGTATTCAAGTCCATCGCTCGCTTTTGTATATTTTGAAAATCTGGCAAAAGATGCGTACGCAAAAGAGCGTAGCTGTTTATTGGGTATTGTATTTACTGCGTTAGCTTCCAATAGATGAATAGACTTTCGAGTACATTCGACGGCTCTTTCGTGTTCGCCTTTAGTTTTGTGTACTTCTGCATGCGTAAGTAGTTCAATGGCTTCTTTATTGATATAATGCGGAAAAATCTTTTGATTAACATTGTACGTTTCATTTGTCAACACTGCAGGATTTCGAATACTTACGCTATAGACATTCAGTAGCCAATCTACTGCTTCTTGGTCGTCTGAGATACTTTTAATGGGAAGAGGGGTGGTAGAAAACACATTGCCTAAGTCTGCGGTGGCAACAGCAGGACTTAATGAAAAGAATAGGAAAAAGATTGTCGTTATGGAAAAAGTTAGACTTCTAAGGGAACGGAAGTAGTACTGCTGCACACTTAAAATGTTTTGAGTTGAGTTAAATTTTTAGAACCATTAAGACTCCCGTTTGAAGTGTTCATTAGTCTGCTTACTATTATCGCAGAAGTAATTTAGTGCTTTTGATTAAAAAACAAAAGTTGCTGTGACGTGCTCTAGTAATTATTCTCCAATTGGTCCCAGTTCCACTCCTTCGGAGTAGGCCACTTGTATACCAGCAGCGTTGAATGCCTTCTTAATGCGAGCGTGTGTATCGAAGGTAGCATCCCAGTAGTCATCGGGATTGATGAATGGGCGAACTGCAATAATGATATTATGGCTGTCATAGCTCTCTATACCAATTTCTGGTTCGGGATGATTGACAATGTTGGGAACGTCTTTTAGGGCGGTTAAAATCGTTTGTCTAACCTTTGGGAAACTCTCAGCGTAGGGCATCGTCACGGTCAATTCCAATCGAATGTGTCCTCTAGTAGAAAAATTGGTGATAACGTTATCGGTTACCTGTCCATTAGGGATGATGAGCGTTTTCTTTCCCGGAGTTACCAAAATCGTATTAAAAATCTGAATGCTTTCCACTTTACCAAATTGGTCGGCAACGGACACCCAATCACCAACTTTGTAAGGTTTGAAAAAGACAATAGTAATACCCGAGGCAAAATTGCCCAAAAATCCTTGAAGGGCTAAACCAACGGCAAATCCCGCCGCCGCTAGTACTGCCACTAATGAAGAAGCGTCGAAACCAATTCGTCCCGCTGCGACTAAAATAACGACTCCCTTCAGCAAAATATCGGATAGTGAAGAAAAGAAAGAGCTGAGTTCTAGGGAAATCTTGGCCCTGCTAAGTGTCCCATCAATTATTTTATTGATTTTTTTGACGAGCCAGAGTCCAATGATTAGGATAAGGATGGCAAAAACTAATTTGGGCACAAATTCCATGACAGCGTCTAGTGCCCATTGAGCGTATTTTTCGTAATTATCTAGTTCTTCCACTTTGGCGACTTTTTGATGTGAAATGGTTAACCATAATTCTGGTTTTACCAGTAAAACAACACATAAGATGATAGGTAACTATTCCGAATAGAGAACAGAGATGCTTGATAATGATAAAGGTAGAAAACAACGGACTTTTGTTGCTTCAACCAAAACTATAAGTCTCTTCTCTTTCAGTGTAATGGTCGTTACTCTTTGTTCTGAATAGATACAATGATAATTAAAATATCGCCAGCAAATATAATAGACTTCCTTTTATGGAGTACTGTTCGTTAAATATATTTTTATTTCGTAACTACTTAGGTCTTGTGGTCTTATGATATTATGGTTTTACGGCAGCGTCCGTTTTGACGAGAAAAGTATTTTTTTTACCTAAAATTTTGTCCCACTAGTGGACTGCCATAAGACTAAAACACTATAAAACCACAAGACCTAAGTAGTTACACGAAAAGGTTTCTTTTTTACTTTCCCCGATACGCCATCAATAAATCTAACATTTTACTATCCCGATTTTCACTTGCGTGATAAATTGGATTTTCATCGCCCGAAGAAGAAAGAAACGGGTCTGCGCCGTTTTCTAATAAGAGTTTACTTACTTCGTAATGTCTATTTCTGACGGCACAAATCAAAGCGGTCCCGTCGCCTCTGGACTTGGTATTTACCTCCGCTTTTTGGCCAATTAAGTACTGAACAATATCCAAATGCCCTTCTCTCGCCGCAATTAGCAAGGCCGTTCCGTCGCCTACCAATTTTTGATTGACATTAGCTCCTTCGTTAACCAGTAATTTAACCAGCGCTAAATTACCCGAATGAGCGGCTGCCATTAATGGATTTTCATCATTTACATCGTGGTGACTCACCTTTGCCCCTGCCTCAATCAACAGCCGACTAATCGCTAAATCACCGTTTCTAGCGGCGGCAACTAATGAAGTTCGGGGTTGCCCGTCGCCTCGACAGATGCAATTGGGGTCAACTTTGACCAGTAGTTGTTTAACTTTCTCCGTGTTGCCCGCTTTTACGGCCCGTAATAAAGATGGGCAATTATCGCCGTAGGCAGGTTTTCGACCCTTACGCTTTTTATTCGCCTTTTTCCAATCTCGCACCTCGATTCGCTGGCTAAGCGTTTGTCCGTCGATGGTAATGTCCAGTTGATAATCCCCCAATTCTCCCGCATCTTGCACGGCGTCGTGGCGCCAAGTAAATTCGTAATTGCCTCTACTCAAAGGCGCATTTTGTAATACCTCTACCACGGGGCCGTTGATTTTTCGTACTTGAACCAATACATTGTCTGTGGCTTTGTCCAAAGTAAACTTGGTTGTGGTCGCATCAAAATGCCCCGAATACATAGTGCTAGCCGTATTGAAAGTGACGTATTTGGGCAAGTTTCCCTTTAAAGATGAGCGACTACCCGAAAAGGGAATATTTCTATCTAAATCTTTGAGGGCTTTGCGGCCTTTTTGGCGCCCAACAATAGCCTTTATACTATTGGGTTTGATAATTTTTCGTTGGTGGTTGACATACGTTTTCAACTCGATATTTCTGGAAGTAGTACCGTTGGTAATCGTATAAATGAGCGGGTCGAATTCTTCTACACCTTGAAAACTACCTTCCGTTTGTAATTTATTCTTTTCGGATAGTAGGTGCGCTTCGACATTTCTTTGGTACAAATCAAGTACCTTTTTATCCGACCACTTTTTGAACTTGTTGGCACTTACGTGCTGGGCATTAGCTGGAATAGACCAGTCGATAAAAACAGTTTCGTCCTTTTTTAGCGTATAATCCGCTGAGGTGGAGTGCGCTTTCGCAGGTAAAGGTGAAGAGGTCAAGGATGGCGTTTCTTCGCTTGATGGTAACACTAACAAGCTACTGGCAAAATCACTAAGTGTCGCCGCTAGTAATCTTTCCATTGTTTGCTGACTTTGTATAGGTTGTCGTTCGGAAGCAGAAAGCCTTGGTAAAGCGGTGACTATTTTAGTAGTTGATGGTAGCCGTTCGACCAAAGGATTATCTTCTACGATAATTGTCGGTTCGTTATCTATAATACTAGGGCTGGTCACTGTGCTCGTTGCCGATAAATCTTCGATAACGAGTGCCGCCAAATCGGTTAAATCGGTTGTTTCCAACGTTGAAGGTTGGTAGAAACTTTGTAAAAACAGGCCACTTAATAAGAGCATCAAACCAAGAACGATGCTTTTAAATGGAGTGGGTTGGTGGTCGTATTGACCGAATAATCTAAAGATACGTTGGCTAAAAACGCCTTTTTTTCCAGTTGCAGCCATAGCTAAACTCTTTTTTAGTAAAAAATTGGGTGATTGAATACACGTGAGTGCTTCGGCATAGACGAGCGGATTTTGGTGCGTTTTGACCACGAGGTCATCACAGCAATGCTCTCTTTCCTTGCGCAACTCCCGCGACATCCACCAAACGGCGGGGTGATAGAAAAACAAAATTTCTATCAACGACTGGATAATATTTATCAAATAATCAAAGCGACGGATATGGGCTAGTTCGTGCAATAGTAGCACTTCGATTTGCTCGGCGGATAGCCCCGTCATCAAATGGACGGGGGCTAAAACGACGGGTTTGAAAACGTAGAACGTCAAAGGTTCGACAACTCGATTCGACAATAAGAACTGGACTTCTCGACGAATGCCTAATTGATTTTTTAAAACCAAAAACCTCCTTTGCCAATAGGCATCAGGCGTACTAATCCCAATGGTACGCAATTGCTTGAGGTGTACAAATCCACCAATCATCATTAGGGAAAAGCACAAGACGCCAATGTACCAAAGGATAGCGAGATACGGTATGAAAGGGGCAGCGGCTTGTGTCCAAATTTGGATTTGTTTGCCTGAAACCAAGTCGCATAGTGCAGCTAAATAGGTGTTTTTTTCAGTCGGGTGATGACTTTTCTCTATCAATAAGGCTTGCTCTAAAACTAGGTTTTTCTGCTCCCTTTCGACAATAGAGTTATTGGACGTTACCCCGTTGCCAACGGTCACTTCGTTGCTTTCTTGAACTATCAACGGTTGACGATTTGAATGCTCCCACTCTTGCGAGAACGTAAAGACAGCTACGAATACAGTCAATGACAGCGCCGCCAGCGTTGCGTTATATCGATGATTTGCCTTATCCGACGGTAGCATCCAAAGTACTACGCGCCACAACGTCGAAATGAGCGCTATTTGCCAGATACTACTTAAGAGCGTCCAACCAATAGCTTCGGCTAAAGGCATCAAAGGTGTCCAGTCAAAGGGTTGCATAACAGCTGAGGTTTAGTTGTTCAACAATTACTTTTACATATTTATACAGGAAATAATCCTAAAAAATTTATGAAAAAGAGGTCAGAAGTCAGACCACTTCATTGTCAGAGGTCAGACTTGGGACGTTGACAGGCTCCAAATCTGATGATTTGAAAATTATTTAGGACGAACCTATTATCAAAACTGCCTGACTTCAGTCTTTTGTAATAGTAGCTCTACGGCATTGCGAAAATGGATAAAAGTAAATCTACTATTCAAATTCTAATTGCTGATTGTGAATACTTTTAGATTTTGAATTTAAAATTTTACATTTTACATTTCTTTCCGTTTCTGCTCCAAAAATTGTCGAATCTGGTCCAATTCTTCCGAAGAGGGCTTTTCTTGGCCCAAGGCGTGTAGAATTAAATTCGCCGCCGACCCTCGAAAAGCCGTATTTTTCAAACGTTGGAGCAAGGATTGTTGAATATCCGCTTCTTTGGGAATCGCACTGTAATAATGTGTTTTGCCCTCTTTGTAGCGGGTAACCAGGCCCTTAGTGGGTTCGCCCATCCGTTGCACCGTTTTTAGAATTGTTGTGTACGCCAAATTTCGACCCTGCGCTTCCAGTTGTTCGTGTATAAAGCGCACCGTGCAAGGTTGGTGTTCCCACAAAACTTGCAAAATCTCTAGCTCCGCATCCGTCGGTTGAAAATTTGATAAATTATCCATGTTTGGTTGATGATGATTAAGGAACAAGAGGTCAGATATCAGACCACCTGCCCGAATGCTCAGGCGGGCGGGTTTCATTGTCAGAGGTCAGACTTCTGACGTTGACAATTCTCAAATCTGACAGCCGCAGGTGGTCTGACAGCGAAGCGGTCTGACCTCTGACTTCTCATTCTTTGTTGGCCAAAGCCAAAAAACAGTGGTCGCTTACCGAAGTAGTGTGGTGTACCGTCAATCACTACCAAAAATCCGTCGATTTCGATAAAACAGACCTTTTGTGTAAATTCACGCTACAAATATATACGGCATTTGTCGTAGATGCAAGTTTATCTACGACAAATGCCGTATTTTAACATTTTGCTCTGAATAATTTATCTTTGAACTCTATTTCAAATTTCTTCTCTTCTTTCCATTCATTATTCAAAGCAAAAAGAATAGATTTACTTACAAACCTTGGTGTTACTTTTTATCTAATTACTTAGTGGTTGTTCAAGATGGCACTACGGTGAAAAGTGTGGGTTGAGTACTTTCTACAAGGTTTATTAGTGGACTGCCATAAGACCAAAACACCATAAAACCATAAGACCTAAGTGGTTATGGAATAACTTATTAATATTAGACAGTTACAAGTAATTTTAATAACAAAAGCCCGTCTGAATTAATAATATTCAAACAGGCTTTCTTTATTTTTCGAGAATATCGCAACTTGGAGTGTTACGTTACTTATTTTCGAGCGAACATCGCAACTTGAGTGTTACGTTACATATTTTCAATAATTGCATCTCCGAACTCAGAACACTTCAACAACGTAGCGTCCTTCATCAATCGCTCAAAGTCGTAAGTAACGGTCTTTTTCTTGATGGCGGCTTTCATGCCTTTTTCAATCAAAATACCGACTTTTTTCCACCCCATGTAGTCGAACATCATTACCCCAGAAAGGATGACGGAAGATGGATTTACTTTGTCTAGTCCTGCGTACTTAGGTGCTGTACCGTGCGTCGCTTCAAAGACGGCAACACCCGTTTGGTAATTGATATTCGCACCGGGGGCAATACCGATACCACCAACGGCAGCGGCCAAAGCATCAGAGATATAGTCTCCGTTCAAGTTCAACGTAGCAATCACGTCGTACTCGGCAGGGCGCAATAAAATTTGCTGCAAGAAAGCGTCGGCAATTACGTCTTTAACGATAATTTCTTGGTTGCCCTTCTTGATAACTTGCCAAGGGCCTCCGTCCAAATCTTCGGCACCGTACTGTTCTTTGGCCAAATCGTAGCCCCACTTTTTGAACATTCCTTCGGTGAACTTCATGATGTTCCCCTTGTGCACCAAAGTAACGGACTTCATTTTTCGGTCGATACAGTAGTCGATAGCTGCTTTGACCAATCGCTCCGTTCCTTCTTTTGAAACGGGCTTAACCCCCAAGGAAGCAGAATCGGGAAATCGAATACCCGTTACGCCCATCTCGTCAATCAAGAAAGCCTTCATTTTATCGTTCTCTTCCGTACCGTGTAAATATTCGATACCTGCGTAAATATCTTCCGTGTTTTCTCGGAAAATGCACATATCCACCAAACCGGGCTTCTTCACGGGAGAAGGTACACCTTTGTACCACTTCACAGGACGTACACAAGCGTACAAGTCCAAAATCTGGCGAATCGCTACGTTCAAAGAACGAAAACCACCACCCACGGGCGTAGTCAGCGGCCCTTTGATGGCCACTAGGTGTTCGGCAATAGAATCAGTGGTTTCGGCGGGTAACCAGTCTCCGTTCTTTTTAGCGTTGGCTTTTTCGCCCGCAAAAACTTCTTTCCAGTGTACTTTTCGTTTGCCACCGTAGGCTTTTTCCACGGCTGCGTCGAACACTCTGACGGCGGCGGCCCAAATGTCGGGTCCAATACCATCTCCTTCGATGAAAGGAATAATTGGGTTGTCTGGTACTTGTAATTTACCTCTTCTCGAAAGAGTGATTTTTTCTCCGCTCATATTTTTAAAATATTAATTATTAAATTATTGGTTATTAAAGGTGGGTGATACTTTCAAGGTAT
>JBCCQK010000233.1:0-12088 GCA_039024375.1 Bacteroidota bacterium | reverse complement strand
TTTTTTTGTATTTATTGTCAAAAATTCTCGCTCTATGTAATGTTGTACCAGAAATTCGTGTGCTGTAAAAACTAAACTCACTACTCTGCCTTACTTGCACTCGTAAACATCCTATCCCAATTAATACCATTCAAAACATTGTTCTCTTTCGTAGAAAAATAGATGAACAGCGGCTTCCCTAGAATATGCGTTTGTGGCACAAATCCCCACATCCTGGAATCTTCCGAGTTGTTTCGATTATCCCCCATCATCCAATAGTAATCTAGCTGAAAAGTGTATTCGTTCGTCGCTCTTCCGTTGATGAAAATTTGGTCACCTTCGACGCGTAAATCGTTGTTTTCGTAAACGTCGATGGCTCGTCGATACAGAGCGATGTTGGCGATGGATAGGTCAATGGTTTCGCCCGATTTTGGAATCCAAACGGGGCCGTAATTATCGACGTTCCATCCATCAAAGTGTGCGGAGTCGTGTGGGAAAAGACGGTTTGATTCGTTATAGCGTTCAATAGCTATTTGATTATCAGTTTGTTGTAGCTGATTTTTTTGATTGGGAGCCAAGGTCATCAATAAACGGTTCGGGGAACTGCTCGCTCGAATGTGCGCATTGTCGATGCCTAAATCGGCCAGTTGGGATTTATCAAAGTCGGTGGAAAAATTGACCCAATACATATCATTTAAAATGAATTTGATGTCCTTGTCCATGACTTGTATATTGGCCCGTTGGGTTGCGTTGAGTACGAGCATCTTGTGATTGGGCCCCGCTGCGTTATAATATTGTTGGTCTTCTTCGGTAATGCCCCAATCGGAGAATTTTCGTTCGTTCAGCGGGCGAGGAAACTTGACTAAATAGCGATACTGCAAATTTTTGGGATTGGTGACGATTTGGTCATTGATGAACACCTGTCGGTTCTTAATTTGTAACGTCTCTCCCGGTAGGCCAATACAATGCTTTACGTAGTGGTCGATTTTATCAATAGGTCTAGTCACCAAATCGTATTTCCCTTGACGGATTCCTCGCATTACGTCCGACGGGACAGCGTCACGCCGAACATCGTAAATGCTCCAACTTCTTTCAGGGGTAATGTAAACGCTATCCCCTTCGGGCATGTTAAACACGACGGGTTTGTTTCGGTCTAGTTTTTCTAAGGCGGGTAGTCGATAATAGGGTAAGTTGGGATTTTTTAGATAAGATTCTTTATTTAGATAGGGAATACGATTATGCAAAAGAGGAATCATCAATACGGTCGAAGGCGTGCGCAGCCCATAATGCATCTTACTGACAAAAAGATGGTCCCCTACATTCAAGGAGCCTTCCATGGAAGAAGTTGGGATGGCGTAGGCTTCGATAGTAAACAATCGAATGAAGGCGGCCGCAAAGACGGCAAAAACGATGGCTTCCGTCCAATCTCTTAGGGCTGTTTTTTGGTAAGGGTTTTTGGTAATTAGTTTTTTAAGTTTGTACGAATTTTTCTCCCGTCGAGCCAATTCAATTTTTTCAAAATAGGCTCGCTCTTTTAATACATTTGGTCCATCATATTGGTCTTTTAGATTATTGCCAATTTGAAAAAAAGCAAAAGGAGCGTAAACAACGGCTTTGAAACTTTCCCAAAAAGAATATTTTTTGAACGAACGGACTAGGTCAACACACATGCCCGCATAGATGAAAACGTTAACGAGGGGAATGAGCAGCAGCGCAGCCCACCATTTGGGGCGACCTATTATTGCACACCAAGCCATGAAATTGACACCTGGAATGAATGCTTTGCTCGGTGGAATCCCCGCTTTATCGAAAACGCGATAGAGACTTAGACAAAGTAATAGGTAGCTAGTTACCAAAAATAGGAGAATACTCATGATAGCATTATGGTTAAAGTTTTGAAAAAAAGAAAGATAAGTCAGCTAGAAAGTATTGGAAATAATGTTAGAAGAAAGTACCTATTTTTTCGATAGATGGAAAGGCTCATTGAATCGAACCTTTTTCAAATGTTGCTATTGCCGAACAAAATGTATGACTAAACAAAAGTTAATTAATTAAAAAAAATTAAAAAAAAATCAGAAATAGTTTGTAGAACTAGATAGGTTTTATATATTTGTATCATCAACCAAAGAACAGTATTCCAATGTTTTTATTCTAATTTTCTAAACACCAAAGATATTTAAGAATTTGTTTTCATTTGGTTTTTTGGGTTAAGGTGCTGTCTTCTCAAGGCAGCACCCCTTTTTTTAGGCATTCCTCATATTTTTTTCTCTTCTTTCCATATCTAGCACCTAACCAGAACACCCCGACTAATATTCATTCTACACTAAAAGGCTATGTAAAAAGTGATTTTTAAAACTTCATAGCGGTCTAATCTATTTAGTACTTCTTCCCAAAAAGTGCTTATCTTTAAGCTAATCAATTCAAAAAAAGACAAAACGATAATCAATGAAGAACCCTAATGTGCAAATAGAACACCTGTTTCTACTTCTTTCAACGATTTGCCTGCTGGTTAATTATAGCTTTGCTCAACCAAATGATACTCCACCTAATATAGTCCTTATTTTAGTAGATGATTTGGCCTTAATGGACTTGGGCGTCTATGGAGGAGAAGCCGCTACGCCAAACATTGATAAACTGGCTAACCAGGGTACTATTTTTACCAATTACCATACCTCTCCCTCCTGCGCCCCTTCTCGCGCCATGCTGTTAACGGGGTATGATAGCCATTTGACGGGAGTTCCCAATTTGCCTTTGTTCTTACCGCCCGAACAAGCAACCAAACCTGGTTATGAAGGCGTCTTAAATGAAAATGTAAAGACCTTGGGAACCCATTTGAAGCGTCGAGGCTATCGAACCTACACCACGGGGAAATGGCATTTGGGACATACGGAAAAAACGTTACCCACAAAAAGGGGCTTCGACCGAAGTTTTATTTTAGACGCTTCGGGCGCAGACAATTATGAGCACAAGGCCTATTTACCTACTCAATCTAAACCTCCTTGGTTTGCGGACGGAAAAGAAATTGATTTGCCCGCCGATTTTTATTCTTCTCGCAATTTGGTGGATAAGATGATGCAATTTATGGACGAAGAGCCGAATCAAGAAAAACCGTTCTTTTCTTACATTGCTTTCCAAGCTATCCATATCCCGGTACAAGCGCCCAAAGAATTTATTGATAAGTATGAAGGCGTTTACGAGGACGGTTGGGACAAATTGCGGCAAAGACGATTTGAAAAAGCGAAAGCATTGGGGATTGTTAACGAAGCGGCTACTCTAGGAGCTATGCTACCCGCTTTAAACAGTTGGGACAGTCAAACCGCAGAAGAAAAAAAGCTGAAATCAAAAGCCATGGCGGTCAACGCCGCAATGATTGAGGCCATGGATTTTCATATCGGTCGCTACATGAATTACTTAGAACAAAAAGGATTGATGGATAATACCGTTTTTGTCATTACCTCGGATAATGGTCCCGAAGGAAGTGACCCTTCTTTGGTGCCGGGAATGGGCTTGTGGTTAAAATGGGCGGGGTATCATCGGGAATATGAAAATCTGGGCCAGCGAGGGTCTTGGAATTTTATCGGACCCGAGTTTGCCAGTGCCGCTGCTGGGCCAAGTGCTTTTTTTAAATTTTATGCGGGGGAAGGTGGTCTGAGAGTGCCTTTAATTATTAGTGGCGCTAATTTGCCCCATCAGCAAAAAAAGCGGGCTTTCTCCTTTGTGACGGATGTGACTCCGACTATTCTGGATATGGCGGGCGATTCTACCAATACAACTCCTTTTACGGGGCGAAGTCTTTTTCCGTTAATCCAAAATCAAGTGGAGCGGGTCTATCACGAAAATGATGTTGTTGGAATAGAGGCAGCAGGACACGCTGCTTTATTTAAAGACGATATGAAAATTGTTAGAAATGGTGTTCCGTACGGCGACGGGCAATGGCGCATGTATAATATCCAAGCAGACCCCGGGGAAACCAAAAATCTCTCGGAAGCACACCCCGAACAGTTTCAAGAAATGTTAACCCATTATGACACTTACACTAAAGATTTTAGGGTGTTAGCGATGCCACTGGATTACAGTTTAATGAAAGAAGTACAACGAAAGTTTTTGGTACAGGTCAAAAATGTGGTTGCTCCGTGGGGGATTGCCCTTTTGGTTTTTTTGTTCGGCTTTTTATTGCTGCGACGAGCAAAGAGAAAGCGGATGGTGGGCACCTAATGATTAGCGGTTCGAGTCATAAATGATTGATAGTTTAGGTAGATGCCAAAGGATTGAAGATGCAGCACTTTACCTAACTAGTCACCAACCAACTAATTACGAGTCACTACATTAGCCTTTGCGACTGCTCATGATTTCTTGTAAATTGAAGCGGACATTTTGTGGCAATTCAATGTCCTTATCCCAACTGTAAGTTGACCAGTGGGTGGTTTTATAGGCAATAATTACTTTCTGAGTTCTAGTAAAAATCCAGATAACTTGCTTGACCCCAAAATTGAGATAATCTTCAATTTTAGCGTGTACGTAATCCATTTCCGTCTGCTTCTCCGTGTCAATATTTACGTCGATTTCAATAATCACTTCGGGCGGTAAATTAGCAAAAAACTCATTGATTTCAATCGTTTCACTTTTATAAATGGCTAAATCGGCTCCCCGTTTGGTGTTTTCGGGGAGGTTTAAGCCTAATTCCCCCGTCATTATTTCATATCCTCTTTGTAGTAATAAAGCACCTAATAAAATCGTAATTCTTGCCTTTAACCAACTTTGTAATTTACTTTCCATTTTGATTTCTTCGATTGTTTTGATTCCATTTAAGACGTCTTTGTAGCCTCTGTAATAAATAGGTTCGCTTTTGACAACTTCGTAAATTAAGTTGTCGGGCACGGAGGTACTCGTTTCTTTTTGTTTCTCGGCAACTGTTACACTCATAAAGTTTTTCTTTCAAAGATACGGTTTTGTCAGAAAAGATGAAATCCATTTAATCTTTCAACTTCTATCACACCCCTCATCTATTTTTCGACTCTGCTAAACTCAAATCGACCTCTCCACTTTAACTTGTTTACTGTGTTATCCGACGAAGGGGTAAAGTCGATAGTTGTTCCCGAGTCCAAGTGCAAAAAGTGATGTTCATCCTTTGCGATTAGTTCTAATTGTTCTAATCCGTTATCGTCGGGAAAAACAAACCAAAGGTCGTCTTTTATCACTTGGACTTCGACCATGTACTGACTTCTTTTGTCCCAACTGTAAGTTCCCGCTAGACTTTGCAGATGTTCTTTAGACAGGTCGGGCGGCGTGATTACTTCTTGTTGTCGGGTTTCCCATTTGTAGTAAGTAGTGATGGCTCGCATTAATTCTTCTGCTAGCTCGCCGCCGCTATCACTATTGGTCATCACCACGGCAGCGTTTCCTTGGTAGGCATAACTTAGAAAATCGGCTCGATAGCCTTTGTTACTTCCGTCGTGCGTAAAAATTAAGTTGTTACCTTCTCCCGTTAGAAAAGGTCCTAGGCCCCAATCTCTATCACCGTGTTTGATGAGCATTTGCTCTAAGGTTTCCTTTTTTAAAAAACCTTTTTGCCCCGCCATCACATTTTGAACATACAGACAATATTTTGCTAAGTCCGTTGGATTGGTCCAAAGACCGCCTGCTCCGAGTTCTGGAAAGTTGTTCCATTTGCCCGAAATCACCTTTCCCTCCATGTCGTGACCTGAACTTACGTTGGTGTATTGTTGTTCGTCAATCGGATGGGTAAAAGTACTGGCTTCCATGTCTAATGGTTGTAGGACTTCGTTCTGCATATATTGGGCGAACGGTTGCCCACTTACGTCTTCTACCACCTTTTGGAGTAAAACGTAGCCTCCTCCCGAATAGTCCCATTTTCCTCCTGGTTTCCGAACAATTTTTAATCGCTCGGATTTTCCATCTCCATTCAGTATTTCTCGGGTAGTCGGCATGTATTCTTCTTGTTCATATCCGCCAAACCCGTTGACATTCGTACCAGCCGAATGCGTCAATAACTGTCTAATAGTTGCCGTAGCATTGGGTAAATTTTCGGCACTAGTCAACTTCCAATCTTTCAGATAGGTATTGACGTCCTTATCTAAATCTATTTTATCCTCTTGCACTAGTTTTAAAATGGCGAGTGCACTTACAGGCTTAGAAATCGAAGCGGCTTGAAATAACGTCTTATCATTTAATAGCTTCTTTGAAGCATTATCCGCTACGCCGTAGGTTTTTTGCCACCGTACTTTACCGTCGATTACGACGGCCACACTAACCCCCGGGACATTATAGTGCGCCATCCTCTCCGACAGGCTGAACTGTTCTAGCGGTTGGCCAGTTACGTAGTATTCTTTAATGAGGCTGTTTTCAATAGCTGCGATTTCAAGATTCAGATTTTTTGTTTCGCTATCTTGGGGTGAATCGCTTATTTCTGTGAGTTGTTTATTTTCGGTAGCGCAGGCTATTTGAAGTAGTACGAAGGCGGTTAAAAATAAATTTGTCCATTTCATTTTGTAAAATTTATGTAATAAACTTCGACTGCTTTCAATTTGTTCTCGATTCCTAAACAAAAGTTAGTTTTGACTTTCCCTAAATGGGTTTAGTCCTATGAAACAAAAGTTTTGATTGGTTAATTGTAATCGCTAAATTCATTTAGCTGATTGTTAACTAACTAATAATGAGTGTTTTGTGAACCTGTCAAATTTATGTCATGCGACGTAATCTTGTGACACATAAATCGACATAAAGTTGTGACAGTTCCATTACAGCCCCAACGGGGCGAAGTAGGATAACCTAGGGCACAGCCCTAGATTAAGGAATGATACTAACTATTATAGCCCTGTAAGGGCGACATAAAACTAGCTATTTTCCTCTTTTATGTCACCCCTTTGGGGTTTTGAGTGGTTGCTGTATCGTTTTTTCCTAGGGTTTTTACCCTAGGTTGTAGTATATCACCCCTTCGGGGTTAAGCAAGGTGTCATAACCTTATGTCGGTTTACCTGCTACAATATTATGCCGCATGACATAAGTTTAACGGTTACGAATAGCTGTCACAAATTACATTTTCAAAGCACTAGTCACTAGTCAACTAATTACCAATCACTACACTAATTAATCCTCCGAGACGAAGCCGTTGGCACTTTTTCAAACCAAATTTGGTCGCCCGAATCAGTGAAAATATACATACCATCAATTGCTCCTTCTTTTCCTACTTGAAAAGTGACTTTGTTGAAATGCGGTTGGTTTCCTACAAAAGAATGTTCCAATATAGGATTGAATTCAATAGTACCTTTGTTCGGATGCTTTGCTACTAGCTGCTGATTGTTGAGCATAAACTGATACGAGGTATTTAACTCTTTACAATAAAATTGGCCCGTGTATGCCGATAAATCTTTAGTCCAATCGGCTTCGGAATCATAGCCAACATATTCGTAGGTCTGGTCTCCTTCCACTTCCACTAACATCATTTTCTGGTCACCACGTTGCACAAACTCCACAAATAGATTCACGTAGGTAATCATCTGAAATCTATTTTTGCTAATCGGTATGATGGGACTATTGTATCCGTTACTTCTTGCGTACCAAAGCGTGTCGTTTTGGAGATAAATACTTCGTTTGGAAAAGCCACTGTCCTCCCAGTAATCTCCCGTAAATTTTTCCAGCGACTCGGTAGGTAGGGAAATGCCCTCTACTTCAACTAATTTCCGAGGTCCAGGAGCACGGCTAAAATAATTTTTTACATAAAGTTCGCTGGTGGCCGTTGCCGTACTTCCATTGTACACGCCATCGTTTCCCATGACAATCAACGATAAGTTATATTCGGGATAGCGAATGCTTTTACAAGCAAATCCGCCCGCCATACTTACGTTGAACATCTTTCTCGTACCGTTGTAGTCCCAATATTGTAATTGCCCAAAAGACATCGCATAATTTTGGATGGGCATCGGTACTCCGTCCACTATAACGGGCGTATCCATTTTTTTGAACATGGCTACTGTACCGACTTTCGGAGTAGCACTCAAAAAGTTTTGCTCCCACTTACAAATATCTTTGACCGTCGAATAAACGTTGGTGCTGTTCATTGCTAAAGGTTTCATACTACCTTCTCGATAGCTATCTGCATTAGGATAATACCCGATTGCTTTGTTTTTGATGATTTTTCCTGAGGCATCATCGAAAACAGTTTGGGTCATCTGTAAGGGGGCAAGGATATTTTGTTGGATAAAATCGGTGTAGGCGACTTCCGATACTTTAGCAATGATTTTTTCCAAAAGTAAAAAACCGGAATGATTTGGTTCGAATGCTTTGCTAGGTTGATTGTTTAGCTGTCGTTGTCTAGCTATCAGTTGCGTAGCTGCCTGCACGGTCATTTCTTTGCTCTCTAATTCTCCACCTAATGCTTTGGTTATAGCTAAATCACGTAGCCCACTGGTATGATGAATGAGGTCAGCAATGGCGATAGGCGTTTGCAGATGTGCAAATTCGGGTAGGTGTTTACGTATATCGTCGTCAAGGGTCAATTTACCTTCCGCTTCCAGTAATAAAATACCCAAAACGATAAACTGATTAGCTATTTTTCCTAAGTAAAATTTAGTGTTGGGGGTAACGGGAATATTGTAGGTCAAATTGGCCAAACCGTAGCCTTTGGTGTGCACGATTTCACCATTGCTGACTATACCAAGGGCAATACCTGGTTTTTCGAGATTGTCCCACTTTTGGTACAATTCATCAATTTCTTCGATGGAGACTTTTGGTTTTAAATCTTTTTGGGCGTTTCCAACGAAGGGGAGGATAATCAATAAGGTAAGTAAACCATAGAAAAAGGGAATAGTTAGATTTTTCATATCATCGTTTTTTTTGAAAATAGAAGGAGGGTTTTCTTATAGAAAGTTGTCTCTTAATTAGATGTTTTCTTAGTAAACATCTTGTGCACAATCGTCCATATTCCTTTCGTTTTTAATAGCATAAAATAGTCGATGTAGGGCGCAGTGCTTTTGGGATGGGAAATTTCTACTTTGGCAACGGCGGCGTTATTTTCGTAATCAATGGACAAAATTTTGCCGCTTTCGCCCGTTGGTTGTCCTTCTTTGGTGTCCGCAATGTAGCTGTTACCCGACCATACGGCAATTTCATCGTTTTTGACGTAGTATAGATTGAGGTCGGTATAGAAGGCTTTTTTGAGTAAAGCGGGTTTGCCGTTGGTGGACCCTTCGATGTAATTCATCAGGGTTTCTTTGATTAAGGCTTCGTCGCTTTGGGCGGTTGCCAGTTGTAAGGTAAAAATGCACAGTAGGGTGATTCCTAAATTTTTCATGTTAAATGATTTACGTAAATGTAGGGACAGAATAAATGTAGGTTTTTGACAGGATAACAAGATTTACATGATTGTCATTATCAAACAGTTTATATCTTGTCTAACCTTGCTTCTTTATTCAAATGTAGCGCAACTTTTTAACGCTTTTTCAGAAAGTCGCTAAACGAACGATAAGTGCCTCTAAAGAAGAACCAACTACCATTAAAGACTATTTCTATTCACTTTTTGCGGCTACTTCGACTATTTTAGCTATTCTCTTTAATAAATTATACTTTTACAAGTAAAACTTAAAACGGAATCTGTACTGGATATAGTTGTAAGTTGTTGGTTATCAAGGTTTTTAATTTTTAGTTGGCCATCCGTCTAACGTTGTAAATTTTTGAAGATGAAACGATTACAATCTATTGATTTTCAGCTTGCTTCGTTCTGACCGTGAACCGTGGACCGATAGCCTTCTAGTTTTACATTTTAAACCAGCCCGCACAGCAGTCTGGCGGGTTTTAGATTTCCCTAAGATGTCTAAACGAGTACAACACGGAATTTTTTGGGTAGCGATATACATTTTGTGGAGTTACATGAAAACGGGCGGCCAATTTTATCGCCCCGTATTCACCGTCAATTTGTTGAACGTTGGGATTTACATGATAGCGTTCTATACGTTGCGCCACTATCAGCTACCCAAGTTGTACAATAGAGGAAAGCAAGGACTATTTGTGTTAAGTCTTCCTTTGGTATCTATTGCTCTATTTCTACTGTGGCGCTTAGCGGGGAGAGTCGTTTGGTCCGAAAGTGTTTTTTTCCCTAACCGAGAAACGCCTCTATTGGATGTTCATGATTATTTGATAAATGCCGTTCAGTTTTATTCGCCCGCTGCTATATTGTTAGCTTGGGAATTTTACCAAGAGCGACAAGAGGAGAAAATGAGAGTAGAACGGCTAGAAAAAGAAAAATTGGCTACCGAGCTAAAGTTTTTGAAAGCGCAAATCAATCCCCATTTCTTATTCAATACGCTTAATAATTTGTACTCTTTTGTATTGAATCAATCGCCCAAAGCCCCCGATTTAATCTTACAATTGTCGGGAATGCTGGATTATATTTTGTACCAAAGTCAAAAAACGACGGTGGCCTTACGACAGGAGGTGGACTGCATTCAAAACTTCATCGAACTAGAAAAAATCCGTTACGGTGACCGTTTACAAGTGGATTTTGAAGTTTTAGGCGATTTGACGACGCCCGTTGCGCCGCTAATTTTATTGTCTTTGGTGGAAAATGCGTTTAAGCACGGAGCGAGTGGTGATATTGAAGCCCCTCGGATTGAGGTAAAAATTGTGGGGCAGGAAGGTCAGATTCACTGTGTTATTTGGAATTCGAAGAGTCAGTTTGCGGGAGAATTAAATGATGCGTATAAAAAAGGAATTGGTCTGTCCAATACACAGCGTCAGCTAAAATTGACTTATCCTAATGAACATGATTTGCAAATTGAAAATGCGGCTACCTATTTTGCCGTCAACCTACAATTACAACCCATTCCCACCGCAATGTTTCCAACTAATCAAGAAATTTCGTTGACTCCCCAAACTTCGTTATTATGAACTCTTTTCGCTGTTTATTAGTGGATGACGAACCGCCCGCCGTTGATTTGTTGGTGAAGTATATCCATATGATTGACGAATTGGAGATAGTTGGAAAATGCCACAGTGCCGTAAAAGCCTTCGCTTTGTTGAAGCAACAGCCCGTTGATTTATTGTTTTTGGACATTCGAATGCCTATTCTGAATGGAATTGATTTTCTAAAAACCTTGCAGCAACCGCCCGCAGTTATTCTTACGACCGCTTATCGAGAGTACGCATTGGACGGTTACGACTTAGATATTATAGACTACTTGTTGAAGCCGATTGCGTTTGACCGTTTCTTGAAAGCTATCGACCGCTTTCGGGTTCGACGACACCAACCTAAACTGACACTTTCTACACCTCCGCCTACTACTAACGATTTCCTCTTTTTTAATGTCAATAAAAAGCACCATAAAGTCTATTTCAAAGACCTGCGCTACATCGAAAGTTTGAAGGACTACGTTCGCATTCATACCGTGCATCAAAGAATGGTGGTCAAAGGAAATTTAGGAATGATTCTCGACCGTTTTCCCGATAACTTACTCATTCGAATTCACCGTTCCTTTGCCGTCGCCGTCAATTTTATTGATGCCTATAATCAGACGGAAGTGGAAATAATGGGTGTGCAGTTGCCAATTGGGGGGAGTTATCGGACTCGATTTTTGGAAGCAGTTACTTAAAAATTTCTTGTAAATTCAGTTGGATATCAAGTATTGGGTCGGTTAGTTCGTCTCGCCAAGTAAATACCTCATAGTTTTGGGGACGGTCAAAAACGTAGATAGAGCGCAAGTCGGGTATGACTAGCCAATAAGATTTTACACCAATTTGAAAATAATCAGCCAACTTTTCTACCAGTTCGGAGAGTATTTGCTCAGGAGATAAAATCTCAATGACGCCTAATGGTGTGCCATCCATTTTTACTGTATCTTCTCCCACCTTAAATGCTATATTTAAGTCGCAGATGGCAATATCGGGTACACGGCCTCTATCAATAACGTTTATGCTAAGTTCGGGAAGTACTTCATACTTATCAGCATATTTAATATCTAATTTGACAACCAATCTTTTTTGGACGAAGGCATGATTAACACTAGGCATAGGTTTTCCTCTTTCTATTTCATAAGGTGATTTTGGTTCTACTACTATTTTCTCTTTGGCCTCAACGATTGGTTGCTTTGCAACTGCT
>JBCCQK010000232.1:0-12119 GCA_039024375.1 Bacteroidota bacterium | reverse complement strand
TTTTTGCAAAACGTAGCTTAGACATTCCTGTCTGAGACCACAAATAGTTGATTCTCAGACAAGAATGTCTAAGCTACGAATTTACTTTTGTTACTCAAGTGCAAAAATTGTCAAAGAACCATTATTTTTTACTTGTTTCCCAACATTAGAGTTTTACTTAATTTTCACAATTTTCCTTAAAATCGGTAATTCCTCTCCTGCCGTAATTCTTACAAAATAAAGGCCCGACGGTTCGTTTTCTAGAGAAAGGGCAACGGGGGCATGTTCGAAAGTTGTCGTTTGGAGACGTTGAAGTACGGCACCCATTTCATTGATGACCTCGATGGTTGCTGGACTATCGGTAGTCGAATTTAAACTCAGATAGAAGGCACCAGATGTTGGATTTGGAAAGACCTCCGCCGTTAGTGCTTCTTGGTTTTTATCAAAAATGTCCTCAACGAATAGCTTAGGTTCACCTGACCTAGATTGCGCATTGGAGGGACAGTTATTCGTAAAGCGAACCTCTCCCAAACCAACGTAGAAACTGTCGTTCAAAGCGTTTAACAATCGTAGTCGAACGTAACGAGCGTTGGTTTGCGGAAAATTAAAGACTTGCGCCAATTCTTTTTCGCCTCGATTGGTCGTTTGGCCCGCGGTAAAGAAGTTCGGAGAAGTATAGTTAATTCCGTCCGTCGAAGTAGAGACTTGAAAATCTCGAACGCCTCTTCTTTTTAAAACTAGCCAAATGTGATAAGAATAGTTCCAGATGGCGATGCCGTCGATAGATTGCACACTACCCAAATCAAAACGAAGCGTTACATCCGTTCCGTCGTTCAACCATACCCCTTCGTAAAGATTGCCACCGCCGTGGGAGGCGTTCAAATCATCATCGGACATCAGTCCCGAGCCGTTGATAATATTATTCAAGGCACCACCAACGGTATTCCCATTTTCTTGAACAACGGAAGTAGGCGTTATCACGCAAGAACCCATCGAAGGAGTACCGCCACCGTTTCCATTACCACCATCGTTTCCACCATTACTTCCCGTATCGTACGTCACATTAATAACGTTGGAGGCTATATTTCCTTGAATATCACGGTCAAAAGCCACATCCGCAGGAACCTGTAGCCTAACCGTTCCTTCGTTAATTGGGTCAATCGTTACTGTAAAATCAGTCCCGTTGGACGACCTAAAGTTATACCAATTGGCATTGGAAATACTCAAATCGTAGCCATTTAAGCTGGTCACGGGTTCGTTGAATGTGATGGTTAAATCAAAGTCTTCAGAAACCGTGGTGCTGGCCACACTTAGTACAGGAACAGGTAAACCGTTATCTCCCGTTGAGGCTTCTTGTTCAACCGTTATGGTGAACGAACAAGTTTCAGAATTGCCACAATCGTCCGTCGCTTCGTAAGAAATAGTGGTCGTTCCTACACTAAAATTCGTACCACTCGGCGCACCCGCAATTTGAGTTAGGTTTACCTCAATCGGACTTATTCCACCACCGCCATTACATGGAATTTCTAAAATGTATTTTTTATAAATAAAATCGGTGGTCAACTCCCATTCGCCATTCCAAAAATTAATGACAGCGTAGTCGTTGCTAAAATTATTATTAACGTTGGCGGGGAAGTTACTGTAACCGTCGTTACTTCCGTCCACCCACGCAAAAGTGCCTTCGGTAGCTTCGTCGCTGTAGCCAATAATACAAAGGTCCCTCCCAATATTAGTCCGCAAAAATTCGTTTTCTTCCGCACTGTTAATGACCACCAAATAACCGCCCGCATCCTCCGTTGCCGTTTTAGCCAGTGGAAAACTTAAGGGCTCGTTCGACTTATAATAGTCGCTTCCTTCGAACGTTCCCATATATTGATACCCATCAATGGTCGCCCCCGAACAAGTACTGCCGCTCGTGGTGGTTGTACATGTGGTAGAAGCCGTTGGGTCATTCCACGTGACCACTGCCGAATTTTCGTTAACGGGAATCGTCACCGTTTGATTCGGCGGACAGTTGATACTTAAATCGCCATTACCGCCCGTGTTTGAATCTTCAATCGTAATGGTAAAACTGCAATTGGCCGAATTACCACAATTATCCGTCGCTTGAAAAGTAAAAGTGTAAATACCCGCACCTAATCCACTAAATTTATTAGGACCGCTAGTTTGATTGATAGACACATTGCCCGGGCAATTGCCAGAAGCTGTCGGGTCATTCCAGTTCACCGACAAAACGGTTTCATTGACAGGAATCGTCAAGTTTTGGTCGGACGGGCAATTTAAACTCAAATTGGTATTCGTCTGATTGACCGTGATTTGGAAAGAACATACTTCCCGATTTCCACAATTATCTGTTGCTTCGTAAGAGATAGTGTAATTGCCAGCGCCAACGCTACTAAAGTTATTCGGTCCCGAAATTTGGGTTACCGTCGTACCATTGGGGCAACTTGTGGAAGCCGTAGGTACATTCCAGTTAATTTGGACATTATTCTGCCCAGCGGGGATTTGAAAAACCCCGTTTGCTGGACAATTGATACTTAAATCGGTGGGCGTTGAAGTCACATTGATAGTAAATGAACAAATTTCTTGGTTGCCACAATTATCGGTCGCTTGGTAGGTAATAACGTAAGTACCCGCCGAGAATTGGTTGCCATTTCCATTGCCGCCCGTTTGTACCACGGACGCACCACCGCCACAATTCGACGTAGCCGTAGCGGGGTCCCAAGTAACCGTCGTCGAATTTTGACCCGCTGGGATTTGTACCGAAAAATCGTTTGGGCAATCAATGGATAAATTAGTGGAAACCGTGTTGACCGTTACGTTGAAACTACAATTGGCCGTATTTCCGCAGTTATCTGTTGCAGTATAAGAAACGGTTGTTGTCCCCGCAGAGAAATTGCTGCCGTTCGGATTTCCTCCCACTTGGTCAATAGTCACAGTGTTATTTCCACCGCCACCACCACCGTTTCCACAAGGAATTTCTAACAAATAGCGCTTAGCTACAAACGGGCCGTTTAAATCCCATTGGCCATTCCACGGAAATAGGGTGACATAATCATTATTACTAGAGTTAGCTGGGTTACTAACAAAATTATTATAACTAAGTGAGCTTCCGTCCACCCAACGCATACTTCCCTCTTGTTCACTATCGCTTAGCCCGATAAAGACGATTTGATTGTCAATGTTATCTTGTAAAAAATCGTTCTCTTCGGCGCTGTTGACAATCGCTAAACGACCTCCCTCGCTTTCCGTAGCCGTTTTGGCATCTTCCCAATTACTTTGTCCGTTGGACAAATAAAATTGACTATTGTCAAAAGACCCAATGTAGGTGTAGCCGTTACGGAAAGTACTCGAACAATCGCCCGTAGTCGTAGTGCTACCACCGCCGCTGTTACAAGAGGTAGTAGCGGTTGGTTCGGCCCAACTGACAGTCACGGCATTATCACCCGGTGCAGCATTGACCACAATATCCGAAGGACAAATCAAATCAATCGACGTATTATTACTAGTTTCTTGGGTAACATTAATGGTAAAGCTACAATCCTCTTGATTCCCACAGTTGTCCGTTGCTCGGTAAGAAATGGTATAATTTCCTTCGAAAAAACTAGAACCGTTTTGTGGACCAGCTAATTGAAAATAGCTAGCGCCACCACTGCAATTGGACGTAGCAGATGGTTCTGACCAAGAAACATTCACTTGGGATTGACCGCTAGGAATTGTCACACTTTGGTTAGCTGGACAGTTTAAATCAAGGGTAAAAGTGGGGCTGCTGCCACCCGTTACGGTAATGGTTACGTCATCAGAGATGTAATAAACTTTTCCTTCGTTATTCAATTGGCGGTCGTCTCTACCCGTAAATTGCAAGACGTAGGTTCCGTTCGCACTGAAATTTGCCGATGTGTTATAGCCGTTGGCGTTAGAAAAATTCACGTTACCGGGGCCACTAACTTTTCGCCAAGTAACATTTAAGTTGTTCAATTGGTCATTATCATAGAAAATTTGACCCGCTAAATTTGCCGAAGTGCCAACGGTTTGATTATTTCCCGCTTCTGCTACAAAACCCTTGTTAGTTGACCCAAATGGAAAAGGTGGAGTGTTAGACCCCGCAAAGTGTCGGCGCATAAACTCAAAACGTCCGTTCCAGTATTCGTTAGGGTGGTCATGCCCACCGTCTCTCGACATCATCAATACTTTACTTCCCCGTAGTTGATTGTGCGAAACCAAAGCCGTGGCCGATGGAACGACTAAATCTTTCATGCCCGTCAGGGTGTATGAAGCGCCTTTGAATCGACGAGCGTGGAACATGGCATCGTAGTATTTCGTTGCATTGACCGTGGCGTTGAACGCCGCACTATTTCCTTGGTTCAAGTCGTCCGCAATGGACAAATAATAGGGAAATCCACTCGCACGGTCGTACTTATACCCCACGTGCTGCCCCATCGTTGGGTTAGAATTAATGAGTAAACTGACTCGGTCATCAATCCCTGCTAGTAACATGGATAAACCTCCACCTTGGCTGACGCCCATTGCACAAACGTTTCCGTCAAAATCAGACCGAGTTTCCAAATAGTCGATGGTGTGCATCGCTCCAATCAAAGCATATCTATAATAGAAACGGTCTCTATCATCATTAATGTCGGGAGAATAGGCATTTGGGTCGTCAAAGGTCAATGGCGAATTATGAATACTCAAAGAAACGGCAATCATGCCTCCTTTTTCTGCACTTTCTCGGTCTGCCCCCACTACGGCATTTGAGGAACCGTAAGGCGGAAGCGTAATGGATGCGGGAAATGGGCCGCTACCCTTAGGAACCGAAATGTACCCATAGGTGCGTCGTCCATCAATATTGGAAATAGAAAAATTATAGGTGGTTTGGTAAGCAGTCTCACTATTATAACTAATCTGCGGGTCCATCGGCAGACTGTTCTTCAAATTCTTTTGAGCAGACCAGAACGCGTCAAAATCGCTCGGTTCTTCTTCTAAGGGTTGAATCTCCAAAGGCGCAAAGGCCGCCGCCGCTTCTCTCACCACTCCATTCAAATTGACTCGACAAATAACTAGCCCTGGTTCGTTCTGTGCGTACGGAATGGTATAGTTTTGGCCTGCATTCAAATTGATGCTCCCCGATTCGATGACGGGCGCTTCGTTGTCGTAAATAATTTCGTAAGTCGCCGTTGCCGAATAGGTTGCTCTGGCCCGAAAGAAGGCCGTTTCGCCTACATTATAAATGGCATCACTTTGGTTGACAGACAGTTCGAGTTGAGAAAAGACGGGAAGGTGAACCCCTAAACAGAGAATTAATAGCACAGAAAACCGCACAAGGTAGTGTTGTTTGTTCATCGAAAGTGTTTGTTTTATCTTCTAATTTTAGTGGGAGGTGGTGTAAAGGGGCAAAATCTGCACTAAAACGGGGAGGAAGGGGTGGATAGGACATTTTTTTGCATCGCCTACGCAAATTAGGCTTTTTTGAGGATAGGTCAAAGGAATGTTAGGATTTTTAGTAGGTTTATTTTAAAAGTCCTTTCTGGCAACATTCTGTTAATACGGAGACCAAAGGGAGGTGAAAATAAATTTACCGACCACTTGTACCAGCCTGCTATCTTTTTCCGTTTTACTACGGACAACCAAACGTTATAAAAAAGTGAAAAATCCAGAAAACCAGCTTTTAAGGTCACAATTTGGTATATTTGGCGTAGATTAGTTTGGAAATTTGAACAATCAATTTTTTTAATTGAAGTATCTTCAGCAATTTCAATTAGTCCATCTAAACGTTATTTGTTATTGGTTACTCGTTTAGACGTTGACGGTCAACGTCTAAACGAATAACAAATATCAAATAACCAATAACAATTCTACCAATAATTTTTACGTCAACAAATTCTCAATTTGGGTAGGATATTTTTTATCTGCTCCCCAAAACTATAATTACATGAAAAAGATACTCTTTCTTTCCTTATTTTTTGCCCTTTCGTTTCAAAGTTTTAGCCAAGAGGTAGCCGATTACAAAGCCGAAAACGAAGGTTGGTTAGTGCGTATGGAAGAAGCTTATGCGTTGTCCAAAAAAACGGGTAAACCCATCATGGCCAACTTTACGGGTAGCGATTGGTGCGGATGGTGCAAACGATTAACTGCTTCCGTTTTTTCTCAAGACGACTTTAAAAAATGGGCCGCCGACAATGTGATTCTTTTGGAACTGGATTACCCGCGCCGAAAAACATTACCTGCCGAAATCAAGCAGCAGAATGCGGCGTTACAACAAGCCTTTGGCATTCGAGGATTCCCGACTGTTTGGGTATTCAATTTAGACCGTGACGAAACCAATGGTAACTTTAATATTGAAGGTTTGGGTTCGACGGGCTATACTCGGACGGTAAAAGAATTTACGGATAATGTGGACCAGATGATAGCTAGAGGGAAGTAAATTAATGGTAAATGATGATTCTATAAATAGTAAATGGCTTGGCTGTTTGCAGTCATCCATTAAAATTGAGTCAATTCCTTTGTGACTACAAAAAAGCATAATTCCTTGTGTTAGGAATTATGCTTTTTTATTTTAAAACCCAAAATATAATGCTAGCTTAGCCCTTTTCAAATCGTTCCTCGATGGCTCACTTTCGACGTTACTTGTTAGGTGCTTTTTTGCTCAGCAGTTGTTTATTATCTTTTTACCATTGTGGCGGTCTTAAAAATTCAGCCGAAAAAGGCTTTATGAAACTATTCGCCCACTTCGTTATTACTGTCTTCCTACTCCTTTCTTTGAGTAGCTTTTGGGGATGCAGCAACGAATCGAACCTTGACCATAATTCCGTCCAGCCACCAAATGTCATTTACATTATGACGGACGACCAAGGCTACGGCGACGTTAGTAGTCACGGGAATCCCATCCTCAGAACCCCTCACTTGGACAACTTTGCCACTACGGCAATTGAAGCGACGAACTACCATACGGGCACTACGTGTACGCCAACTAGAGCGGGGCTTTTAACGGGTAGAAATTGTAATCGCAACGGTACTTGGCACACTATTGCAGGTTGTTCGATTTTAAATCGGTCGGAGGAAACAATGGCGGATGTTTTTAAAAAGAACAACTACCAAACTGGGCTTTTTGGTAAATGGCATCTGGGAGATTCTTATCCATATCGTCCCCACGACCGAGGTTTTGACACTGCTTTTTATTGTAAAGGCGGAGGGGTCGGTCAAGTCCCCGATTACTGGAACAACGATTATTTCGATGATACTTATTTTCGAAATGGAACGCATGAAAAAGTCGAGGGGTATTGTACCGATGTTTGGTTTGACGAAGCTATCCAATTTATTGACCAACGTAAAACCCAACCTTTTTTCGTTTACTTAACGCCCAACGCCGCACATAGTCCGTTCAATTTACCAAAGGAATATTTGGCGCAATACGAAAAGGCCGATTTAACGCCCGCTCTCAAACGCTTTTACGGCATGGTGACCAACTTAGATGATAATTTTAAAAAGCTATTGGACTATTTAGACGCCGAAGGTTTGTCGGACAATACGGTTGTTGTTTACACCACCGATAACGGAACCGCAGGTGGTGTACATACAGATAAAAAAACGGGCAAAAAGTACGGTTATAATGCAGGTTTAAGAGCGCAAAAAGGAAGTGAATACGACGGTGGGCATCGAGTCCCTTTCTACATTCGCTACCCGAATGGGCAATTATTGGGTGGTAAAAAAACGGACGAATTAATCTCCCACGTAGATATCTTACCTACGCTGGCTAACCTCTGTCAGCTAGATTTTACCCCTAATAAACCGTTAGACGGTACGGACCGCTTGGACGAATTGATGGGAAAAAAAACGGACGCCAACAGGATGCTCCTTGTCGATACGCAGCGGAATCAATGGCCCCAAAAAGAGCAGCGTTCCTGTGTGATGAGCCGTGATTGGCGTCTTGTGCACGGAGATGAACTGTACCATACTAAAACAGACCCAGGTCAAACAACCAATGTAGCCAGTGAACATCCCGAAAGAGTCAAAGTAATGAACGCCTTCTACGACCAATGGTGGGCAAGTGCCGAAGCGGACTTTGCTTATTCGCCGATTGTCATTGGTAGTGACCAAGAAGCGACCACCATCGTTACCATTCACGATATGCACAGTGAAACGCCCGTTCCTTGGAATCAACCGCATATACGCAAAGCTACCAATCGAGTTGAAGAAGGATACTATTCGCTGATGGTTGAGTCGGAAGGAAATTACGAATTTAGTATTGCCCGTTACCCGATGGAAAGTGGACTGTTTTTAAGAGCTAAGACTCCGTCGGTAGACGAACTCCCGCACCTTTCGGGCCTACCCGCTGGGCAATCCTTGAACATAAAGCGAATAGAATTAGCCATTGGCAACCAGAATTATTCCGTTGATGTAGAAACGAATGCACAATTCGGAGTGCTCAGAGTAGCACTAGCGATTGGCGAAACAACTATGAAATCGCGATTTGTGCTCGAAGATGGTACTAAACTCCACGCTTATTATCATTATATCAAGAAAGTGTAACGAGTTGTACCATGTCTGTCGGTAATAAAAACCTTTCCACACAAACTCCGTAAACTAGGCCGTTTGCCCTCTGTGATTTTTTGTCAATATGTAACCTACTTATGCGGATTCAACAGACCGTCTTGATTCTTTTCTTGGTATTTATTTTTGATACAGCTTTCGGCCAAATCAGCAAAAAAGGAATCCCTTTGAGCATGACCGAATCTTTTTTGGAGAAAGAAATCCTACCTGACATCCCTGAAGAACATCTTCCCCTTTTCGATAGAATCAAGCTGGAACGTGCAAAGGCCAAAAATCCCAATTTTGCCTTTGAGGGCGTCGCCGTTGACGCCAATATCAACCTTCGGCAAAACGGAGAATGGACGTTGATGAACGATGGGAGTCGAATGTGGCGGCTGAAAATCACGGCCAAAGGCGCTACTAGCTTAACCCTTCTCTACGACGATTTTTGGTTACCCGAAGAGTCCAAGTTCTACCTATACACCGAAAATGAACGGCAAATACTCGGAGCCTTTACGCATCAGAATAATAAAAAAAGCGGCAAATTTAGTACAGCTACTACTTTTGGCGAAAGCGTTTACTTGGAGTATTACGAACCCGCCAAAGTATCGGGTACCCCCAGAATTAGCATTAATAAAGTGATTCAGCAAGTGGAAAATGGGCGCAGTCGTGGAGAATTTGGCTTCGGTGCATCGGCCGATTGCCATATCAATATTAACTGCGAAACGGGAGCAGCTTCGCAAGATACCAAACGAGGAGTCGTTCGTATTATGTTGATTTTGCAGGATGGTGAAGATATTTTCAATGGTTTTTGCTCGGGTTCCCTCGTCAATAATACCGCCGAAGACCAAACCCCCTACTTATTGACGGCATTTCACTGTATTGTGGAAGGGTTTACCCCACTATACGACCAATGGCAATTCAATTTTGGCTACGAAGCCCCCAATTGTGATAATCCAACACTGGAACCGATTTTCAATACGGTTGTTGGAGCCGAATTGGTAGCAGGTCGGCAAGACCCCGACTTTCTACTAGTCAAGATTTCTCAATCTATTCCTTCCTCTTTCAGCCCTTATTTTGCGGGGTGGAATCGAGCATTAACGGCGCTTCCCGACAAGGCGACGATGATTCATCATCCGTGTGGAGACATCAAGAAAATTACGGTAGATAATCAAAATACCACTTCTGTTTTCCCTCGAACCATCAATTGGGCCGAATACACCTCTACCCCGAACACCCATTTCGAAATAAAAATGGATGAAGGCTTTTCTCAAGTGGGCGCTTCTGGCTCACCACTCTTTGGTTCGGACGGGCTACTCTACGGCCAACTACACGGCGGTAATATCAACATTGCCGACTGTTCTATTTTCAATTTATATTACGGAAGATTAGGAGTTTCGTGGGAAGGCGATACGCCGCAGGAAAGATTGAAAGACTGGTTAGACCCCATTAATTCGGGCGTCAGTAGCTTGAATAGCCTCGACCCTTTTGTCAATTTGGCCAACTTTAGCATTCGCCTGCAAACGCCCAAAGGAGAAGGTATCGGCGGCGTTAACATCCAGCTAGAAGGGGCAGATACGACGGCGAATGTAATGACCGACGATGAAGGGTTTGTCGGTTTGCAGCTACCTCGTCAATCAGCCTACCGCATCACCTTCAGAAAAACGGGCGAGATACTCAATGGCGTTACCACTTTCGATATTGTTAAAATCAGACGGCACATTTTAGGATTAGAATCCTTCGATGACCCCTTCAAAGAGGTCGCTGGAGACGCCAATTTATCCAATTCCGTTACCACTTTTGACATTATTGAAATCCAAAAGTTAATCCTTGGCATCAATCCTCAGTTTCCCAATGCGCCCTCTTGGGGATTTGTTTCTCCCCAAGGAAACTTATTTAATATACTGACGCTAAACGATTTACAACCAGAAGTTAATCTTAATATTTTAGGAGTCAAAATTGGCGACGTCAATTACAGCGCTGACCCAACGAAGTAGGGTGCTAGTGATTAGTGATTAGGTGACTAGTGACCAAATTAGACGTTGACTCAACTAGTAACTAGTCACTGATTACTAATCACTAGTCACTACCTACAATTCCACATTTTCTACTACTTCCAAACCGTAACCAATCAAGCCTACTTTTCGATTCGGATTATTGGTAATCAATCGGATTTTTCGAATACCCAACGAGCGGATAATTTGGGCGCCCGTACCGTAATCTCTCAAGTAGTCCGTTGGTTTTTTAAATTTCTGGGCGTTGGCGGGGTCTTTCAAGATTTTCAGTAAATCCAGCACGTCCGTTTCTTTTTCGTGGTGACGCATCAAAACTAAAAGGCCATTGCCCTCCTCTCCTATTTTGGACAGTGCTTTAGACAAAGAAGATTCTTTTTTGTCCAACATTACTTTGAAAATTTCCGTCAGACGGTCCACCGAATGAACGCGAACTAGGGCGGGTTGGTCAGCTCTCAAATCCCCTTTTTTAATGGCTAAATGGATGTCTCCCGTGGTACTTTGTTCGTAGGCTAAAATTTCCAGCTCGCCGTATTTGGAATCAATCGTTACGGAGGACTTCAACTCAATTAACTGCTCGCTACGGAGTCGATACGCCACCAAATCATCAATAGAGACGATTTTGAGATTATGCTTTTTCGCAATTTCAATTAGTTGTGGAAGCCGCGCCATGGTCCCGTCTTCGTTCAAAATTTCTACCAATACCCCCGCAGGATAAAGTCCCGCCAGCCGAGCAAAATCTACCGCCGCTTCTGTATGCCCGACTCGACGTAAAACGCCCCCCTTCTTTGCCCTTAGTGGAAAAATATGCCCCGGACGAGCGTAATCACTAGGCTTCGTTTCGGGATACACGAGCGCTTTGATACCCGTCGAACGGTCGTAAGCCGAAATGCCCGTGGTGCATCCTTGACCAATTAGGTCAATGGATACGGTAAAAGCCGTTTCGTGCAAAGCTGTATTACTAGAGACCATCATTTGCAACCCCAATTCGTCCGCTCTCTTTTCTTCGATGGGGGTACAAATCAATCCCCGACCGTGCGTAGCCATAAAATTGACGATTTCAGGAGTGATTGTTTCCGCCGCACAAATGAAATCCCCTTCATTTTCGCGGTCCTCATCATCGACTACAATAATTACTTTTCCCGCTTTGATGTCGGCAATGGCCGACTCTATGGTGTCAAGCTGAATATCCATATTATTTTTTAGGTGTTTTTGACCGTTTTTAGAAGCTGTCAATTCCATGAATTGGGTTAATTTAATCTTGAGGTTGTATAAAAAGCACTTATTTTTAAAAAATTATCTGTGTAATTACTTAATACCTTTGGGAATAATTGTTTTTATCACTTTTTTATCTGACGCTCTATTTATCTTTCGGCAGATAGGCAATTAAACACCTAACAATTGAGCAATCACCTAACCTTATTTAATTACACATTTTAATTTAGGCAAAATAAAGAAAATAATTAGCCAGTTAGACCAGCTATTTTTTCTTTTAAGGAATTTAAAAAGTTCTTGCATATTGGATTATGGAAGCACTTTTTAAGTTTCTTAAAAGGACAAAGAGCGGTATAAATGGATGATTATTAATTTTATTTTGCCTTA
>JBCCQK010000231.1:0-12148 GCA_039024375.1 Bacteroidota bacterium | reverse complement strand
TTAAATACTTTTAAAATCTAAAAATATGACGCTTCAAATCAAAACTTTAGACCAATACCAAGAAGTCTATCAGCAAAGTGTAGATAATCCCGAACAGTTTTGGGCAGCACAAGCCGAAACGTTTACGTGGCATAAAAAATGGGACACCGTTTTAGAATCGGATTTCCGAAAACCAGATGTAAAATGGTTCAACGGAGGAAAATTGAATATAACCGAAAACTGTTTAGACCGACACTTAGTGGACAAAGCCGACCAAGTGGCTATCCTATGGGAACCCAACGACCCAAACGCCACAGCTATTAGTTATACTTATCAAGAACTGCACGACGAGGTTTGTCGATTTGGCAACGCTTTGCGGGCTAATGGTATCAAAAAAGGTGACCGTGTGTGTTTCTACATGCCAATGGTCCCCGAATTGGCCATTGGCGTATTGGCTTGTGCCAGAATTGGAGCAGTTCATTCGGTGGTTTTCGCAGGATTTTCGGCAACGGCTTTAGCAGATAGAATTAAGGATGCTAGCTGTAAAATGGTTATCTGCTCAGATTTCAATAGTCGAGGAGCAAAAAATATTCCCGTCAAAAAGGTAGTAGATGAGGCACTGGCACAGGACTGCGATTGTGTAGAAACGGTCATCGTCCACAAAAATACGGGTGACAGCATCAATTGGAACGAAAAAACCGACAAGTGGTGGCACGATGTGATGAAAAATAGACGAAAGCACTGCAAACCCGCCAGCATGAACTCGGAAGACATGCTATTTATCCTTTACACGTCTGGGTCAACGGGCAAACCAAAAGGGGTCGTACATACCTGCGGTGGGTACATGGTTTATACTTGTTTTTCTTTCAAAAATGTTTTCCAATACGAACCGAACGATGTGTATTGGTGTACAGCGGACATTGGCTGGATTACGGGACACTCGTACATTGTGTATGGTCCACTATTAGCGGGAGCAACGACCATGATGTTCGAAGGGGTACCTACTTTCCCCGATGCGGGTCGCTTTTGGGAAATTTGCGAGAAGCATAAAGTTAATCAGTTTTACACTGCTCCAACCGCTATTCGTGCATTGATGGCCAAGGGAGACCAGTACGTTGAAAAGTACGACTTATCTAGTCTAAAAGTAATTGGTTCGGTCGGCGAACCCATCAACGTAGAGGCGTGGAATTGGTACAACGAAAAGGTAGGTAAAGGCAATGCCCCTATTGTCGATACGTGGTGGCAAACAGAAACGGGTGGTATTATGATTACCCCGCTACCAGGCATCACGGACACTAAACCCTGTTACGCTTCCTACCCAATGCCAGGTATCCAGCTCGAATTGATGGACGCCAACGGTAACGTGGTCGAAGGAAACGATGTGGAAGGGCTACTTTGTGTCAAATTCCCTTGGCCATCCATGATTCGTACGACTTACGGAGACCACGAACGGTGTCGTCAAGTCTATTTCTCAGCCTTCGACAATAAATACTTCACGGGAGACGGCGCACGCCGAGACGCCGACGGTCGCTACCGCATTATCGGTAGAGTCGATGATGTCATCAACGTATCGGGGCACCGAATGGGTACCGCCGAAGTAGAAAATGCCATCAACGAACATCCAATGGTAGTGGAATCAGCCGTAGTAGGCTATCCGCACGACATTAAAGGTCAAGGTATTTTTGCTTATGTGATTACGCAAGACCTCAGTGGAGATACAGCGGCTTTTGAAAAAGAAGTGCGGGCCGTGGTGACCAAAGTAATTGGGCCGATTGCCAAACCTGACCGCATTCTAATTGTCCCCGGTTTGCCCAAAACTCGCTCTGGAAAAATCATGCGCCGAATTTTGCGAAAGATTGCCACGGGCGATACGTCCAATTTGGGCGATACCTCTACCCTACTCAACCCCAAAGTGGTTGAAGAGATTGCAGTGGCGGCCAATGCGGAGTTGGTGGCTTGATGTTTATGAGTGACAGGTGATGGGTGATAAATGATATGTCACTGGTCACTGGTCATTAGTCACGAACCAACCTAAAATTTTTGTTTTGTTTTGATAAAATAATTTTGAGAGGCTTGTCGCAAGACAGGCCTTTTTTTATTGACTTTTACGAGACTATTAGCTCCAAGAGCGCAAACTCACCTAAGATGGTGCTCTGACAACTTACTTATGACCTGTGGGGCGATTTGGCCAATACTAGTGATTCAATAAATTTAGTTCCCATTCGACAAAAACTCCTCAAATCCTATCCAAAACACTCCAAATTTATAATCTCATACTTTTCGGAAGTTCTAAAAATCGCTTTCAACTGGTTTCTCACCTAATATTGTAATCGTAAATATAGGCCACCTGTCTAAGGTTGTAAATTGTAAATATTCAATAAATGCTCGTCGGAGACGAGCCGATAGTCATTTCAATTCGTTTTACACAAACCTTACACCGTGTACCGTCAACCGTGTACCGATAGCCTAATTATTAATCTAAGATTCCAAAATTTAATATTATGCGACGATTACTTTTCTTATGCCAGTTTTTCCTTTTTTCAACATTAGCGGCGACCCCTACTAATTCTGTGACACCGCCGACCAAGGGCAAAATCCTCTTCATTGTTTCCAATGCTCATTTCTATGGAAATAGTAAAATGAATGCTGCCAACCATTTTGCCGAAATCGTTTACCCCTACGACAAGTTGGTCAAGGCGGGTTATACGGTCGATTTTGTCAGCCCCGAAGGTGGCGCTATTCCTATCGGCTACTTACAGACTTCCGACAACCTCATCAAAAGCTATCTGTACGATAACCAATTTATGGATTTGTTGAAACGTACTCATAAGCCCGAAAATCTCAGCGCATCCAACTACGATGCGGTCTATTTCGGTGGTGGGGGCGCCGCCATGTTTGGAGTACCCGAAAATGAGTCGATTCAGCAAATTGTGATGGAAGTCTATGAGGCGCATAACGGGATTGTGGCGGCCGTTTGCCACGGTTCGGCGGGACTCGTCAATTTGAAAAAACGGGATGGAACGTACTTAGTAAATGGTAGAAAAGTCAACGGTTTTCCCGATTTATTCGAAAATAAGGAGGCGGCGTACTACAAAACTTTTCCTTTTTCGATAGAAGAAAAATTAAAAGCGCGGGGCGCTAATTTTGTGTACTCAAGGGAAGGTTGGGATGGCTTTGCGGTCGAAGATGGGCGATTGATTACCGGGCAAGACCCCAGTGCGGCGGGTTTGGTAGCGGAAAAAATGATAGCGCAGTTGGCCGAAAGCAAGCAAGGTAGGGTTTGGACACCCGAATTGGAGCAAAAACTAGATTCTTTCTACATGAATTGGAAAGATGCGGATAAACCGGGCGTGGCGGCCGGTTTGCTTTACAACGGAGAGATTGTCTATTTGAAGGGATTTGGTAGTGCAGACATAGCGAGCGGCCGACCTATCACGCCGAACACCCCTTTTCAGATAAGTTCACTATCGAAGCAATTTACGGCTTTTGCGGTCTTGCTATTAGCGGAACAGGGAAAATTGAACCTCTCCGACGACGTGCGAAAGTACGTTCCCGAACTCCCTAATTTTGGAAAAACAATCACCCTCGAACACTTGATTACGCAATCCAGTGGTTTGCACGAAATTTGGGGATTGAAAGCTATCGGAGGCTGGAAAGCGGGTGATGTATTTACGCAGCAAGATGCTTTAAAACTGATTTGCCAACAAAAGGAACTGGACTTTGAACCAGGCACTAACTTTTCCATGACGGCATCGGGCTTGGTACTATTAGCCGAAGTGGTGACCAAAGTAGCGGAACAGTCTTTCGCCGAATTTACCAAAACGGCCATTTTTGAACCCTTGGGTATGACAAGTACCTTTTTCAAGGATGACCACGAAATGATGATACCCAACGTAGCGCACTCCTACCAAGCAACGGAAAATGGCCACAAAAAACGCATACTCAATAACAGTATGGTTGGGCCAACGAATCTCTACACTTCTGTTTCCGATATGTGTAAATGGTATCTCAATTTTGATAATCCAAAGGTGGGTAGCCCTGCGTTGATTAAAAAGATGGAAACCCCCGTCACTTTGGCGAACGGCCGACAGTACAAGTCTAACCTCGGCGTATTGGCTTACGGGCAACAATATTGGCACCACGAAAGGGGATTACCCATGTTTTGGAGCTACGGTTTGATGGCCGGCTACGCTTGTAATATTTTTCGAGTCCCCGAACACGGTTTAACGTCTTTTGTCTTGGGGAACAATAATCAGTACAACGGAATGCCCGCTATGAGTATGGTTTATACCCTCTTAAAAGACGAATTTCCCGAATCGCAGGTAGTGGATTTTAAAAATATCAAAACGGAGAAGTTAACTACTGCACAGCTTAATCAGTTTGCAGGGCAATACTGGCACGAGGAAAAGGGCTACGGACGCCGAATTTTTAATAAAAATGATACTTTACGCTATCAGCATTTGGGCGCTGCTTGGGATAGTAAATTGGTGCCACTCGACCAAAATACTTTTCAAATGGTGGTGGACAGCGACGATAAAATCTACATCAAATTTGAGAACGAAAATGGGGAAATGCGCATGTTGACCAAAAGTGGGGAAAGTGAATTTGAGCCGTTGGAAAAATACGAACCTGTTTCCTACGATTCAGAAGACTTAGCTCAATTTTCGGGCACCTATTATGCGGAAGCTTTAGGTATCACTTATACCTTAACGGTGAAAGACGCCCAGTTATTAGCAACAAATTTGCGTCGAGGAGCATTCCAGTTTACGCCAGTGAAAGAGGACGTATTCCGAGGAAATGATTGGACGATGCAGAGCATTGAGTTTGACAGAAAAGAAAGTGGGGAAATTGCTGGTTTTCAAATTACCTTTGACGGGATAAGTAATCTCCGTTTTGCTAAACTGTAGTTTAAAAGCGGCAGTGTCAAGACAGAATTTTCGTAAGTCTTTTTGACAGGACTCGCCCGCTGCGCACCAGCCCGAATGCCTTCAGGCGGGCGGGGTCGAGCGGGTTTCAAGATGGATAGGATTTTAGGAAAGGGACAAAAATAAAGAGCCGTTGCCGTTTAAAGCGTAACGGCTTTTTATTTTGATGGTACCTCAAATATAAGGCTGCACGTTTTGGCTTCAAATGAGCACTACATTCGCTACATCCCCTTTACTTTTACAGCTAGTGTGTGTCTAAAACTGGTAAATTCAATTTTTTTGAAAAAAGTCTAAAAAAATAATTTCTAGGAACGCTTCGGTAACATAATAAATATTTTGTTTTTTGACAATTTTTAAAATATTATCCTCTCAAAACACTACCTTACACATTCTTAACAAAATTTTAACCTGCCTTCTTCAATTTTCTCATTAACTAATTTGTGACCTACTCTGTTTTTAGACGTATAAAGAATGTATTTTTTAAAATCCGAAAATACACAGTTACCTACAACTAATTATCCTATATACAGTTCGAGTGCTAAACCACAGCCTCTCCTAAATATTAAAAATTTTCACACTATTCTTGGTATTTTTTGGTGTTCCGTTAAGCTAGTTTCAGCAGGATACATCTAGGCTAGCAATTGTCTTTTTTATCTATGTGGCTACAGGTGTATGCCTACAATTTTGTAATCAACCACAAAGTTAGCCTGAAGGAATTTTACCAAAAAAACATATTTGGATATAACGCAACTTATAGTCTGTCTAAAAGCGGGCAGCCTGTGAGAAACGAAAGTGCTATGTTCAATAGCTAAACCCACCTTTGACAACCCATACAACGGCATTAGACAAGCACAAAAACTTCAAAGGTGAACGGTACTCTAGAGTGGTAGTAACGCCAAAATTGCAGTTCGAAGCATGGTTTATCGACCATTCTTGGAGTACTGGTTTAGTTGAGATGGTGTTTTACGTATATGTTTATAACAATCTGATAGCAAAAAATTAGGCATCTGGTTGGGTAATTATCCAGTACTCCGTAAGTGGTTACGCAAGTAGAAAATACCCTTTAGAGAGAATCTGATTTTTAGACCATTTGAAATTGGTAGGGTTTGGGACTACTAATTCTACAATCAGAGGATGAAATCGTGCTGAAAGAAAACAGCGGCGACCAAAATAGAAGCGTGGCGCTTCTTAGAAACCACGCTCTATTTTCGCTTGCGCCCATCGTATTAGAAATGTGTTCAATTTTATAGTTTTGTCAAGGCCGTTCACCAACAGGTGGACGGTCATTTTTTTGCCGTTCTTTTATTTTGAAATGGTGGGATTAACCTTTACCTTTCTGTCCTAATTTTTCAACCAGTACCCAACTTGACTATTTGATACCTTATGAGTTACGTTAGACTAGAATTCCCCGTTTTGGTACAAAAAATTGGTGATGGGCAAACTTCCAATTATCACTTGAAACCATTATTGGTACCTAGTCCAGCGGTCGTAGATAGACGATTTGAACCCGCCGTTCGAAAACTACGAGATGCGCTGGCATTACGGTTGAAAGGCTACGAGTTGCACAGGGAAAATATAGATTTTCTATTATGGTACGCCTTTAATCCCACCTTAAAATTCTATACCCAATCCATTGTAAAAACCATTGGCTGGCAAGTGTTTAACGGAAAAGTGAGTGTTGCTGAATTTGAATTGAAAGGAAGGACTTTTGTCTGCTTGCCCGCCTTTCGTCATTTTATGTTTTTGGCGAAAACGAGTCCTAGTGACCGTACCAGTATTAGCCACAAAATAGAAACCACAGTCGTTAAACTATTAAAAGAGAAAATTAAAGAAACTTCGGAGACAGAGGATTTTGATGCCTATTACACCACCAAAGGCGAGTTTGTGACAACTATTGCTCAAACGGTAAAGGTAAAGCAAGGCACTTTTCGAATTGAACAAGAAAGAGATTTTTCCTTCTTTGCCAACATTAACGAAAATAGCGACTTCGACGGAGGCGTAGAAATTGAGAAAGTGGGGAGTGATTTATTGAAACGGTATCCAGACCAATTACTCCGTACTTTTCATCGAGAACCTTTAGTGAATCGACTTTATAATGCGCTGTACCAATCGGAAAACACCCCTTTAGTTTTGGTAGGCAAAGAAGGGGTTGGAAAACACAGCTTGCTCCACGAAGCTATTTTTCGTTATCGACGGGAGTATCCCAATAAAAATATAGAGCAATTACAGAGTATTTGGCATTTAGACCCTACCCGTATTATTGCGGGCATGAGTATTGTAGGGATGTGGCAAAAAAGGTTCGAGGCCATCTTGAACTTTGCGCTAAATCGACGAGCAGAGTTAATGAAAACTTATACGGCGGATAAGATTGTTTTTGATAATAGCATTGCTCTGCAAAGAATTGGAAAATCGGCCCAAAATAGCATGACCTTAAGTGATGTATTGAAGCCCTATTTAGAAAAAAGAAAGCTACAAGTCATTTTGATTGCGACGCCAGAACAGTGGAAAATTGTACAGGAAAAAAGTCGGAGTTTTGCCGATTTGTTTCAAGTCCTTCGTATGGAGGAAGTGGACTACGAAACGGCGGCAAAAATCGTTTTGGAGCAACGAAAGCAGCTAGAACTAGCCTACAGCGGGTCAATTTCCATACAGGCCATTCATCGGCTATTTACGATTCAGCGTAACTATTTAAAACAAAAAGCACTACCGGGGAGCGTCATGAAACTGCTCCGACAATTGGTAACCAAATACAAAGCTACGCCGATTGACCTACCCGAAGTACGGGAAGAATTTCAAAATTTTAGCGGTTTAGAAGAAGCCATTTTTGACACTTCTTATTCTTTTGAAAAACAAGAAGTTAAAAAAAAGATTGGCGCTGAATTAGTAGGACAGCCCGAAGCGGTAGAAACGCTCGCTAACGTTATTCATACCGTCAAAGCCAAACTGAATAATCCCGACAAACCCATGGGGTCTTTCTTGTTTATTGGGCCAACGGGCGTCGGAAAAACCCAAGCGGCAAAGGTGTTGTGTAAATATTTGAAGGGCGACGAAAAACACTTGATGCGTTTTGATATGAACGAGTACATCGACGAAGGGGCCGTTCATCGTTTGATTGGTGATTATTATAATCCCGAGGGACAGTTGACGGGCAAAGTTCGGTACAACCCCTTTGGCGTTTTGTTATTAGATGAAATTGAGAAAGCCCATCCTAAAGTGCACGATTTACTACTGCAAGTGCTGGATGATGGACGCCTGACGGATAGTGTTGGGCGAACCGTCGATTTTACGAATACGGTGATTATCATGACTTCTAACGTGGGCGCCAAAGCAGTCTCTAGTCAGTTGGGTTTTGGCCAAAGTACTGCGAATGATGCAGCTATTTACAGTAAGTCCGTTCGGGATAAGTTTCGGCCCGAATTTATCAATCGAATCGACCGTATTGTCGTTTTTCAGCCACTAGAATTGGTACATATTCTCAACATTGCTCGACTTCAAATTAAGGAGTTGTTGCGACGCGACGGGTTCGTGCGGCGTTCGACCATTTTGAATATTTCCCGAGAAGCATTAGAATGGGTTGCTAAAAGAGGGTACGACGCCCGTATGGGCGGACGAGCATTGAAACGACAAATCGAACGAGATTTAACCACGCTATCGGCTGAGCAACTCGTTTCTACTTATAGCGACCAACCCATTTTGTTTGATATTTTCTATGATGGTCAAAAATTAGTACCCAAAATTCGTACGCTCACTTTTGTGGATACGATAGAAGAAGAATGGTTACCCGAAACGCCCGACGAACGGCAAGGGCGCCGATTTTATGGTCAGTTACTTCGACAAATTGAACGTATCGAACAACAAATTAGTCGGCTGGAAAATCAAGAAGAGCAAGCAGAACTGATTGTGGTTGGTTCAAACAGTGGCAACGATTTGAACTGGCAACATTACGATTTCAAAAATCGCTTATTCGAAGTAAAAGACCGTGTACAGACAATGCTGCTAGGCTTTCGAGACCGAAACTTCGACGAAGCACCCGCTATTCCGCTTCGTCTGAAACGCATTAAAGGAAGTAGTACGGTTTACGATTACGGTGGAGATAAAGCCTATCGAGCTATGGTCAAAGACCAACTGTTTCAACAGGAAGGGATTCAAGAAATTATAGAATATTACCGTCATGCTGCTGCCCAATTCGACAGTTTAAGCACCGAATTTTTGGACAATTTCTTGAACGTATTTTTACTAAAATTACAGTCCAAAGGCTTTTTGAATGGGCAAACTGAACGAATCCGCTTCCGCATTCAGTCGGGTATCACGGGCATTGGGCAAGCACAGGTCGCTTATCTGCAACAGCACTACGAAAAAGTGCTTACTTTTTTAGACATCCGATTTACCAAAGAAACGGAAACAGAATCCTTGGTAGCGGAAGGCTACTCATTACAAGAGTTATTTCACGGCGAACAAGGGATTCACCTTTTTCAAGTAGTTCAAGGGAGTATGATTCCCGTCAAATTGATTGTCGAAAATCTTGATAGCCCACTGAACGAAACGAGAGATTTACAGGTGGTTCGGGTCTATAGCGAAACAACCTTGACGGACGTTCGCACAGGCTTTTCGAATAATATTTTTATCACACCCCAGGAATTTAAGTTATTGTTGTACGCAGGGGTGGCGAAAGATTTGAGGAATAACTACAAGGTTTGATTTGATAAATTTTTCGATTTTGTAAAAGTTCTCAATAAGTGATATATTTGTTAGGATGCTTTTTTCTTTACTCAAAATCTGTACGAATGAGAGCAGCGGAAAAAATTCAAGAAAAAATTTACTCCTTAGAAGAATACTTGGCTTTAGAGGAAGCAGCCGAGTATAAAAGTGAGTTCTGGGATGGCCTTATTATTGAAATGGCTGGTGGTACGCCGAATCACAATCGGATTGCTAATAGCGTAGGACGGTGTATTGAAAATGAATTAGACAAAAAAAATAAAAATTGCTCAGCTTTCAATAGTGACCAAAAGGTCTATATCCCTAACTTTAATCGAGGCGTATATCCCGATTGTTCCATTATCTGCGGAGAGGTAGAAATGCACGAAAAAAGCAATGCAATGGTCACCAACCCTTGCTTAATTATCGAAGTGCTCTCCGAATCTACGAAAGATTACGACAAAGGCGCTAAGTTTGAAGGATATCGCAGTCTCCCTTCTTTCAAAGAATATTTGTTGGTTTGGCAAACCATTCCTAAAGTGCAGTCTTGGTACAAAGAAGAAGAGGATTTGTGGCGGATTTCTAATGCCTTTGGGCTTGATAAACCTATTTATCTGTATTCTATCGACTGCACCGTCCAACTCAAAGATATTTACAGACGGGTTAATGATTTAGGCGATAAAGATTCACCAGAGGCTTACTGAGAAAATCCCGAATTTGCCACTAGTAGATTTGGGAATTGTGAGCAAATAATGCAAGTTCTAAATTGAAAAATAGAACCTACCTCCTATTCGCTTGCTTGAACGCCTCGTTCAACATTTTAAAATCCAGTTTTCCATTATTGGTTTTTAAATGGTCTAGCACCACGACCGATTTTTTGAGTCGGACATCTGAACTTTTAGGCTTGCCAACAATATGCAGCAAACTGCGCTGTTTGCCAGGCGTCAATTGGTGAAAAAAGTGACTGCCTTCTTCGTCCACCAATAATAGTTCCTTCATTTCTTCGGGTAAGTAAATACCGTATTTACTGCGGTCTTTTTGCAACTCAACCTGCAGGGTAGCGTCCTCGCCTAATTTCAATTTTTTCCGAATGTCGCTGTTGATGGTAATGAAGTGGCCACCCGTTCCATTATGCATCAGGGCTGCGTGGAATTGATATTTTCCATCAAGCGTACAGATGACCCGTCGATTATCCCCTTCAATAAATAGGTCAGCGGTCTCTTTCGGAACGTCAATTTGAAAATTCCAAGAAAGGCTCGACGGTTTACGGGTCAGTTGGGTGGTAAAGGAAGCGGTTTTTTCCATCTTATTGGTTATTGCTGTTCTGAGTGCTTTACAAATTAGTGGAACTTATTGAAGTATTGCATTTCATCGTGAGTCAAATGGTTTTATTGTTGAATGGTTTTATTGTTGCTTAAACCATATAACCATTCAGCAATATAGCCATTCAATTCTTCAATAATACAAATGGCAGCTATGAATCTAATCTGAACGGATTAAGTTGCTTGCTCTAGTTTCTAAAAATACCGTTCGTAAAAATCCAGAATTTTTTCATCGACGATGACATCCTGTGGACGTAATGCTTGCTTTAAAACAATGCCCTCCAACGTTTTACAACGACTAAGTGCCACGTAGGTCTGTCCGTGTTCGAAAGCGCCTTTGCCCAAGTCAATAATCACTTTTTCAAAAGTCTTTCCTTGACTTTTATGAATGGTAATGGCCCATGCCAACTTCAATGGATATTGGGTGAATTTTCCAATGCTTTCTTCCTCAATTTTTGTTTCGTCCGTTTCACTAATTTTATAGCGAACGATTTCCCATTCTAGCCTTGGAGTATCAATAATGCGTTCTTTGCCACCCTCTTGCACGAGTACTTTAATACCTTCGGGACTTAGTTCGATAATTTTGCCGATTGTACCATTTACAAACCTCCGTTCGGGGTCATTTTTAATAAACATCACTTGAGCGCCTTCTTTCAGAGAAAGTGCCAACTCCGTCGGATAGAGACGTACATCAAATTTACCCTCTACTTTGGCTAGATAGACAGAAGAGGGTGTTTCGAGTTGGCGCAATTCTCGGTCGTTGATAGCGTTGACCGTTGCGTTTCGAGCGGACAGCGTGATATAGTAAGATTCTGGTTTAAAATTGGGTAGGTGACGTTCGTTCAAGTCGGCCAAATCGTCGTAGTCGAGCTGATTGAGTCGGACAGATTCTAGTAGTCGAATGAAGTGCCGTCCATCTTGACGATATATTTTGCGCAGTTCCATCATTTCCAACTCGTACGCTTCGAAGACGTGCGCCGAGAAAAAATAGGGGCTCGTGTATTGCATTCGAAACAGCATCCGTTCCTGCTCGGTGGCTACTACCGGCGGTAATTGAAATAAATCTCCAAAAAAGACGACTTGCACTCCACCAAACGGCGCTGGATTTTCTCGATTCTTTCTCAAAAACCAATCAATATTGTCAAGCAAGTCTGCACGCACCATCGAAATTTCGTCAATGATGAGGACTTCCATTTTTTGGAATAACTTTCTTTGGCGTAATCGTTT
>JBCCQK010000230.1:0-12172 GCA_039024375.1 Bacteroidota bacterium | reverse complement strand
TTGTAAATTAGACCAAGCGGGGATTGTTCTTCTAAAAACGGCGATGAAAAAGCTACAGTTATCTGCCCGTGCTTATGACCGTATTTTGAAAGTCGCTCGCACGGCGGCGGATTTGGAAGGGAAGAAGGATATTCAAATTGGGAATTTGGCGGAGGCAATACAGTATCGGAGTTTGGATAGGGATAGTTGGGGTGGGTGATACCATTTTAAAGTCGCAAATTGCGACTTCAAAATGGTTTTGATTGAATGCTGCAAATTGTGGCTTCCAATTTTGAGATACAAAATACAACAAGTTACAAACAAAAAAAGAAAAACTCCTTAGGTTGCCTTATCTAATAACTGCCAGCCGACCAACCTGTCGCCCATTCATCACCACAAAATATATCCCAGTTTCGACTTGGTCACAAGCCCATTCGAAGGTATGTGTTCCTGCAAATAAAGGAGTGGGTGGTACAATCGTAGTGATTTTACGACCATTCAAATCATAAATATCCAATTGAACGGCCTGTTCTTCGGGTAGATTAATGGAAATATTGGTGTAGGCTCGAACGGGATTTGGGAATACTTTTACCTTAGGTAGTAGTAGCTTCGTTGTTTCTACCTTATTGCTAGTATTTCTCGGTTCGCTTGCTATTAAAGTAGCTGGGCAAGCTGCAATTTGAGCCGTAAAATTACTACCTGCTTCGGCATGAAAACCAGCTTGTAAGGTAATCGAAGTACCTGCTTTAAATACAACGACGGTGTTGTCGGCAATAATCCTATTGGAGGTAATGGTTTCCGCCGCGTGAAAGATGCCTGCTTCGGTGGAGTTTTCATCTATTAGGAGGTCATTACTGGTACAGGAATTTGTACAAGCGGCATCATTGAATACGCTAAGCGTAAATGTTTGTGCCGTTCCTAAACAATCATCTCCTACACCATTATCATCTATTCCATTTGGGCCAACCGTATAAGGGGTAATAGTAATCGTTGCAGAAATAGTACTAACGGTGGTATTAGTGGCAGTAAAGGAAGCAATATCTCCTGTTCCACTAGTGGCTAAACCAATATCGGCATTTGTATTCGCCCACGAAAATAAAGTACCCGTTACCTCCCCACTAAAAGCAATAGCCGAGGTAGATTTGCCATTACAATAAGTCATATCCGAAAGGTCAGTTACGTTGGGCGTAGGTAAAATAGAAATGGTAAACGTTTGTGCTACACCCACACAATCATCGCCCGTACCATTATCATCTATACCATTTGGTCCGACAGTATAAGGGGTTATGGAAATAGTCGCTGAAAGAGTACTGATGGTCGTATTTGTCGCAGTAAAAGAAGCGATGTTTCCTGTGCCATTAGCCGCTAAACCGATATTGGTATTAGTATTTGTCCAGTTATACAAAGTGCCTGTTATATTGCTACTAAAGTTGAAGGCGGCAGTTGCTTCGCCATTGCAAAATGTTGTGTCTGAAAGATTGATTACATCAGGGGTTGGCAGCACAGAAATAGTAAATGTCTGTGCTGTTCCCACACAATCATCGCCCATACCACTATCATCTATACCATTTGGTCTCATAGTGTAAGGAGTAACAGAGATAGTTGCAGAAATAGTGCTAATAGTCGAATTAGTAGCCGTAAAGGAAGCGATATTCCCTGTTCCGCTTGCCGCTAAACCAATATTGGTATTGTCATTTGTCCAATTAAATAGCGTGCCTGTTACATTGCTACTAAAAGCAATTGCGGCAGTTGCTTCGCCATTACAATAAGTGGTATCCGCAGGGACGATTACATCGGGTGTTGGTAAAATCTTGATAGTGAAAGCTCTTGCTATACCTACACAATCATCCCCTGTACCATTATCATCTTGACCGTTGCTACCTACTAAATAAGGAGTTACGGTAATGGTTGCCGTCAGCGTATCTGTGGTGGTGTTGGTTGTTTGAAAAGCCGAAATATTTCCTGTGCCACTTGCCGCTAATCCAATATTGGTATTATCATTCGTCCAATTAAATAAAGTGCTAGGATTGGAACTACTGAATATTACTGCGGAAGAAGTGATGCCTACACAATAAATAGTATCTGTAGGGTCAATAACATCTGTTGTACATAAATTAGAAAATGTACAGGTTATATCGGCTCCATCCGCTAATGTTACAGTTACGGAGGTATCTGCTACTTGTGGATTTCCACTTGTGCAAACAATATTACTGACTTCCCAATTAGGTGGGAGTAACTCTGAAATGATATACGCACCAGCTATTAAGTCTGAAAACACTTTTGTGTTAGCCGACGGGTCCATTAAGGTAAATTCATTTTTATCTGGGCCAAATTTTTGAACACGGTCGTTTCCATTATCCGCTATATAGAGATTTCCTGATTGGTCGAAGGTGACGCCTCTTGGAGAATGGAATTGTCCATCGGCTGAACCTCGTGTACTACCGATGAAAGCCAAAAAGTTTCCATTGGTATCACATTTATGAATCCCGTCTGAATCTCCACCAGCGATATATAAATTTCCATTATCATCAACGGTTATGTCCCAAGGCTCCTCTAAATGGGGGGCACCATCTGCTAAAAAGTCTTTGACCCATAATAAATTACCATCATTGGCGTGTTTATAAATTAAATCTGCATCTAAATCTGCTACGTAAATATTGCCCGATTTGTCAATTGCTAGTCCATAAGTTTCCTCACTTTGAGTAATAAATCTCGACAAGTAATGACCATCACTATCAAATTTCTGAACAGCATCTGCCCCATCTATTTCTGCCACATAAATAACCCCATTAGCGTCTATCTTTATGCCTGAAGGGCTTTCAAATTGCCCTTCTCCAATACCAGCTATACCTGCCATACACCCTGAAGTGCATATTTCAAATTGGGCGGTTCCCGTTGCTACGCCCCAACCTATCATTTTAATAAAATTCCCATTAGCATCAAATTGTTGTACTCGGTTATTATTGCTATCAGTCACCCAAATATTACCATTCTCATCTATTGCCATATAGTAAGGAGTATCAAATTGACCTTCGGCTGTTCCAGAACCACCCCATTGCAATAAAAAATTACCCTCCTTATCAAATTTTTGAATATTATTATTATTTGCATCAGAAACGTAAACATTATCCTGCGTATCCACTACGATACCAGTTGGGTTTCTAAATTGTCCAATAGCTGTTCCTTCTTCTCCCCATTTTCTTTCAAACGTGGGAATCATAAAATCTATGCCTCGACCATCAATATCGAATTCAAATGGATTGTTATCTTCAGGTGTGGCCTCTTTAATAATGGTAATATTTCCGACAGGTATTTTATTGGTAAATGTACAAGTCATATTCGTTCCATCGGCAATTTGAAGGGCTACCTGATTGTCTTCAACGGTAAATGTACCACCCGAGCAAGTGATATTATTGAGTTCCCAGTCCGTAGGAATTGATTCTGTGATATAATAAGTGCCAGTATCTAAATCGGTGAATTGGATAGTATTAGCGCTATTATCCTGTAATGTAAAAAGTCTAGGAACATATTTTGTAATCGCTGCCCTACTAAATGTTTCTACACCAGCAACATACCAATTACCTTTATCATCAATAGTGAAATCATTATACTCAAAAAATATAGTATTGCGAGGTGATATTTCAACTTGTTGGACTCCGAGCGTATCATATTTTATTATTTCTCTTGCTCTCCCAAAGAAATTACCTACATACAAATTACTTTGGTTATCAACTTTTAGAATCCCAGGTTTTCCGGCTGACCAACTCCGAATAAAATTTCCTTCCGTATCAAATGTTTGCAGGACGCTATTGGTTTCATCTCCAACAAAAACCAATCCTTGCTTGCTGACGGCTACAGTTTGGGAAAATGCGAACTGCCCCATACCACTTCCAGCTTGACCAATTTGACAACCACTCGTGCAAATTTGAAAATTGGTACTTCCGTCGGCAACGCCCCAGCCCCACATCTTTAAAAAGTTGCCGTTTCTATCAAATTTTTGTAAGCGATAATTGCCCGCCTCTGGAATATAGACATTTCCACTTTGGTCGAGGGCAATTTCTTTGATTCCATTAAACAAACCTTCAGTAGTACCTGCGCCTCCCCATTTGATTAGAAAATTTCCATTCGTATCAAATTTTTGAATTCTAGCATTGACACTATCTACCACATAAATATTTCCACTAGCATCAATGGCCATTTCTCTTGGCCCAGCTAACTGGCCATCTCCACTCCCAGCAATTCCGTCCAGACAATTGCTGGTACAAGTTTCTAGTTGATTGGCTCCTGTGGCCACTCCCCAGCCCCAAGCAAACAAAAAATTACCATCTTGGTCGATTTTATTAATTCGATTTTTATTATCGGAAACATAAAAATTGCCCTCAATGTCCTGTGCAATGCCAGTAAATTCGTTGGAGGAGCCAAAAGACCAGGTTTGAAAATTTTCGGGGGTTAAGGTATTAAAACTGGGGCCATTACCCAAAAATGTAAAGCTCGTATTATCTTCTGGAGTGGTCTCATGGATGATGGTTAGATTTCCGTTTAAAACACCTTCAAAAGCACCAGCATCACAAGCCCCATCATTTCGCGCAACCCTTCTTTGGTCAGTATTAAGAGAGTCACAAGTTGCAAAATCCTTTGCTGCACTACCGATGGTCAATCCATGGGTAAAAGTAGGCCCTCCATTATCCGTTAATGCCTTTAATTTGGCATCCCCAATAGTGTCATTAGCCCCTACTGGACAGCCCGTACCGTTGCCAAATACATTGCCGCCTTGGGAAGTAACCGTTGCACCAAGAATATTGCCACAATCATCTGCATCAGTTTGATTGACTGTTTCATCTTTATTCCCTTGTACAATTGAATTATGAATATTAACGGTCGAAGTTGCATCATCAATGAATAAACCACCACCGTCCCCATTACCATCGGCGTCACTATCGGCTATATTATTGGTCAAGGTGACAAAATTCAAATTGACGGTCGTGCCACTCGCATCGTTAAATACCCCCACTCCATTATTAGCCGCCCTATTGCCTGAAAGTGTACTATTGACTACCGTTAGCACCACACGGACACTACCACTTATCGAAATTCCACCGCCACTTCTTCCCGAGGTATTATCCATAATGGTAGAATTACGGACAACAACATTACCCTCAGTAGACGTAATACTGAGACCTGCCCCGTCTTCTACAATAGTATTATTACGAATCGTGCTAGCGTCAATTTCAACTATTGCAGAATTGCCAGATAGCTGAATAGCTCCACCATCTCTACCATCTGATGTATTATTGGACATCACACAGTTGACTACTTGCATGGCTCCATTAGTGGCACTTAACTCAAATGCCGCACCGTTCTTTTTTGCGGTATTACTATCAAAAATACAATCACTAACGTAAAGCGAACTTCTTTGCCCTGCCAATCTAAAGCCAGCTCCACCCAAAAAAGTTGTCTCATTACCAATAAAGGTACTATTGGTTAAGCGATTGACAGAATTAACCATATACAAGGAGATACCTGTACCAAATCGAGAAGAATTATTGAGGATATGACAATTATCTACCACTACGTTTCCTTGTCCGTTTCTAGAGAGAATACCTCCGCCCACATCAGAAGATTCTACCCCTCTTTGAATGGTTGCTCCTGTAATGGTCAAATCCCCATTGAGATGATGCAATACCCGTTCGCTATTATTTCCGTCTATAACAGTATTACTTGGGCCATTTCCTGTAATCACTAAGCCATCTATATCGGTAATATCCAAATCGCCGTCTATATTTCCATCTTCTGCCGTTCCTGCAATGGTTAACAGAAAGGTCATCCCATTCGTGGCGGCATCGAATAGGATGGTATCAGGCCCAGCGGTTGTATTGGCAGTAGTTATGGCTTCTCTTAGACTGGTTAATCCGTCAGCGGCATCTACCACATCGTTGGGGGTATCTACGGTTATAGTGTTGGCCAAAAGCGAGTAACTGCATAATAAGCAGGAGAACGTATAAATGGTTTTTGTAAGGAATGATAGCGTATTGAATGAATTTATTTTTATGCGCTGCATGGTTTGAACTATTAAAAAAGGGTACTGGAATAAAAGGGTCTTTTTGACAAATACAAAAGTGTAGAGAATAGCGAGAAAGGGCATTCATTCCCGTTGCAAATGTATTCGCTGAGGTTGCATATGGATTTGGTTAAGTTGCAGCAATTCTCAATTTAGATTTTTTAGGGCATCGAGCCCTAAAAAATCTATTAAATGGGACTTAGGGTTCAGCCCAAAGATGGTATTCCAACGGAAACCATCTTTGGGCTGAACCCTAAAACCTTTTTTTACAAATTTGTTGGCTCGATGCCAACAAATTTGTCATCAAAAAGCATGGTCCTGCCTCTGTCTAAAGATTCTATCAAATTTAGTTATGCCGCCCCCAAATTACTTTATTTAATTACTGCCAACCGCCCAACCTGCTGCCCATTCATCACCACAAAATAAATCCCTGCTTCAACTTGGTCACAAGACCATTCGAAGGTATGTGTGCCTGCGAATAAAGTAGTGGTTGGTACAATCGTAGTGATTTTACGTCCATTCAAATCATAAATATCCACTTGAACGTCCTGTTCTTCGGGCAAATCAATAGAAATATTGGTGTAGGACCGAACTGGATTTGGAAATACTTTTACCTTAGGTAGTAGTGGCTTCGTCGTTTCTACCTTATTGCTAGTATTTCTTGGTTCGCTTGCTATTAAAGTAGCTGGGCAAGCTGCAATTTGAGCCGTAAAATTACTACCTGCTTCGGCATGAAACCCAGCTTGTAAGGTAATAGAAGTGCCCGCTTTAAAAATAACCTCCGTATTTTCGGCAATAATTCTGTCTGAAGTTATGGTTTCAACGGCTTGAAAAATGCCTGCTTCGGTGGAGTTTTCATCTATTAGGAGGTCATTATTGGTACAGGCATTTGCACAAGCGGCATTATTGAATACAGTAATCATAAAGGTTTGCGATGTTCCTAGGCAATCGTCCCCCGTTCCACCATCATCTATACCATTTGAGCCAACGGTGTAAGGCGTAACCGTAATGGTAGCGGAAATAGGATTGGAAGTAGCATTGGTCGCCGTAAAAGAAGCAATATTTCCGGTGCCACTTGCGGCTAAACCAATTTGAGTATTACTATTCGTCCATGCGTATAAGGTATTCATATTTGTTCCACTAAAACTTATTTCGGTTGTTGTAGTTCCCCCACAAAAGGTTACATCGGCTGGTGCAATTACATCAGGTGTAAGTTTAGAATCAGATTGTTTCTCAAAAGCACCCATGTCAATAATGGGTGCCGTACCTGCACCTGTATCTGTAACATTGACATCATCATAGTTTCTTGCGTTGCCAGCAAAATCCTCAGATGTGCTATTTTGACTATTATCACCCGCATCAATGGCAGGACTATGGTCTATCAATTGTAAGTCGCCGTTCGCAGCATCCACGAAAGGGTCAACTTGTCCTACCAGATTGTTACCTCCGTCAGTAGTACCTGATGGTAGGCTAGCATCGTCAAAGTAACTGAAAGAAACAGTTGATGGTCCAGTCGCATCTCCCCTTACAGTATTAGTATTTCCATAAAATATACTATTAACAATGTTGGGCGTAGAACTATTGAAGTTATACATAGCTCCTCCATTAATACCTGTATTCCCTGAAAAACTGGCATTTATAATTATAGGTGAACTGTTAAAGTTATTAAATATAGCTCCTCCATTACCAGTAGCGGTATTGGCCGAGAAACTAACATTGGTAAGTGTAGGTGAAGATGAAGTTATATTATATACCGCTCCTCCAACGACAGCTGTATTAGCCGAAAAGCGAATATTCGTAAATATGGGTGAGCAGTTATCGTCGTTTAGTACCGCTCCTCCATTAAGGGTAGCTGAATTTGCTGAGAAAAGTATGTTGGTAACTACGGGAGAAGAGGAAGAAGCATTAGATATGGCTCCTCCACTCTTAGCCATATTGCCGATAAAAGATAATTGGTTTAAGCTTGGCGAGCCTTGGAGATTATACATTCCTCCACCTTGCTCTTCAGTTGCACTCCCATCTGCTTGTCCCGCAGTAATGGTAAAGCCATCCAATACGGCTGTATTGGCTGTGCCTGAACCAGTAACTATATGGTCGCTGTTGTCTCCAATAATGTCAAAAATATTGATTACAACATTATCAGTTTTAATATCATTATTGTCTATATCACCACTTAGTATCGTGGCATTAGCATAGGGGTCTCTTTCATCACTGCTACTTTCTGTACCAGTAAATCCACCCAGCACGCTGACGTTATTGAGGAGTTGAAAAGTGGCACTTTCGTCATTATCTGTCACGTTGCCAGCCTCGTCCTCATCGGGGTAATAAGTGCCTGCGGCTACCCAAATTTCTTGAATGTTTTTATTGTTACTCGCTTCAGCCAGTGCATCTTGTAGATACCTGAATGCATTATCCCATTTAGTTCCGTCTCCGCCCGCTGTAGCAGTTGAATTTACGTAAAGAATTGGAAATTGCCGTTCAAAAGCACCCATATCAATGATGGGTGCTGTACCATTGCCCGTATCAGTTACTCTTTCATCATCAAACCTTCTTGGATTCCCTGCCAAATCTTCTGTGGTGCTATTTTGATTGTTATTACCGGCGTCAATGGCGTTGCTAAAGGATAATAATCGTAAATTATGATTCGCAGCATCCACGTAAGGATTGGCTTGTCCTACTAAGTTATTACCTTCGTCGGTAGTACCTGATGGTAGACTCGCATCATCAAAGTAACTGTAGGAAACGCTTGGACTACTGACACCATCATTTTCAACGGAATTACCACTTCTGCTGGCAGTATTTCCGTAAAATATGGAATTACGGATACTTGGAGAGGCGTCATCATTGTATATCGCACCACCATCTCTCCCTGTATTTAAGGAGAAACTCACATTCGTGAGCATTGGAGATGCTTGTTGATTGTACATGGCACCTCCTTCTCTACCACTCCCATTTTTTGAAAAACTGACATTGATGAGGATGGGCGAAGAAGAGAAATTAACCATTCCCCCTCCCAATCTTGCACTATTCTCAATGAAACTGACATTGATGAGTATGGGGCTTGATGAGAATCGGTTGAGCATACCCCCTCCATCATCACCGCTATTATTAAGAAAGCTTACATTGGTGAGGATTGGTGAGGATTGTTCGTTATTCATACCTCCGCCAAATAATCCATAGTTACCAATAAACTTTATTTCATTCACGCTGGGCGAACCTGCAAAATTATTCATTCCTCCACCTCCAATGTCACCATCACTATCACTTTCTAATGCCTGACCAGCCGTAATGGTAAAACCATCTATTATCGCTGTATTATCTGTACCTGAACCAGAAACTACATGGTCACTATTATCACCGCTAATGTTATCTGTATTGATGACAATATTATTTGTTTTAACATCATTCTTATCAATATCGCCGCTCAAAATGGTAATGTTGGCTTCAGGGTTTCTTTCATCACTTGAAGATTCCGTACCATTAAATCCACCAAGTAGGCTGACATTATTAAGTAATTGAAAAGTTGCCCTTTCATCATTATTGGTTATATTGCCAGCTTCGTCTTCATCAGGGTAATAAACACCTGCTGCCACCCATATTGCTTCAATAACGCTATTGGTACTTGCTTCAGTTAGTGCATCTTGTAGATATTTGTAGGCTTTCGCCCATTCAGTTCCATCTCCATTCGTTGCAGCATTGGCGTTTACATATAGAATATTAGTACTAGTTGATTGCCACTCAAAAGCACCCATATCAATGATGGGTGCTGTACCATTGCCCGTATCAGTTACCGCCCCATCATCCAACTTTCTTGGATTTCCTGCCAAATCTTCTGTGGTGCTATTTTGATTGTTATTACCTGCGTCAATGGCGTTGCTAAAGTTTAATAAACGTAAATTATGATTTGCTGCATTAAAGAAAGGATTGGCTTGTCCTACTAAGTTATTACCTCCGTCGGTAGTACCTGCTGGTAAGGTCACATCGTCAAAGTAGCTATAGGAAATGGTAGTATTATTCACACCATTGGTCTGGATGGAGTTGCCACTACTATTAGCAGTATTACCATAAAAAATAGAGTTACTAATGTTAGTAGAGGCTGTAAGATTGTATATCGCTCCTCCGTCTTCAGCTTCGTTCAGAGAGAAGCTGATATTGGTTAATACGACAGGGGAGCCAAGGGATAAGAAATTAGCCATTCCTCCTCCTTCTTTAGCTACATTTTTTGAGAAACTCAGATTGATTAGTGTAGGAGAGAGGAATCCATTGAACATTCCTCCACCTAAATTATCAGCGACGTTGCCAATAAGGTTAAGATTCTGTAGGCTTGGCGCACCACTATTATTATATACGCCAGCACCATTATCATTAGAATTAGAACTGCTTCCATCTGCTTGTCCAGCGGTAATGATAAAACCATCCAATATTGCGGTGGCATCGGTACTTGAACCAGTAACCACATGGAAACTGTTATTCCCGACGATATCGGTCGTTTGGTTCGCAATGTTATCATTATTGGTATCGGTGTCATTCTGGTCAATATCCCCACTTAATATGGTAGGATAAGTTGCCATAGCTCTTGCATCAAGGGTACTTTCCGACCCATTGAAGCCACCAAATATGCTGATATTATTGAGGAGTTGGAAGGTAGCACTTTCATCATTATTGCTTACATTACCTGCTTCATCTTCGTCGGGATAATATACCCCTTCGGCTACCCAAATTTCATCACCCGTTGTTGCGGTGGCTAAGGCATCTTGCAGATATTTGAACGCTCTACCCCAACTGACACCCGTTCCTCCCAAGGTGGCATCCGCATCAACAAAGATGATGGGTTGTGATTCCGTTTGCCTTTCTAATGCACCTCTATCAATTATTGGGGCTGTACCTGACCCAGCATCAGTTACAGCGGTATCATCAAAATTTCTAGCGTTTCCAACTATATCTTGAGTAGTACTATTGAAAGAATTCCTGCCAGAATCAATGGCATCGCTGAAACTAACAAGTTGTAAGTCATCGTCTATTGTACCAGCAATATTGTCAGCACCATCAATATCTACAAATGGGTCGCTAATATTAGTTTCATTATTTCCTGCACCTGTATTTCCTACTAGACTACTATCGTCTAAAGAATTGTATCCATGGGTAACACTACTACCGCCATTACCGCCACTATTAAAAATACTATTGCTTCCAAAATTATCGGTATTACCAATGAAGATACTATTTTTCACATCAATGTCCGACGCAAAATTGTAGATAGCCCCACCTCTGAATTGCAGCGCCGTATTATTAACAAAAGTGATGTTTCTATATTTAGCAGTAGAATTTTCATCATTATAAACTGCACCACCGTTGAACTCCGCCTGATTACCCGAAAATATGGCGTTGTATAGCGTAAAATCACCACCCACCTGATAGAATCCACCGCCCAGAGAAGCAGAGTAATTGTTATAGAAGCTAAGATTTTCTAAGATAGCAGATACATTGGAGTTTTCACCTTCTAAATACAAACCTCCACCTCTAAGGTTTGCTGTATTTCCGACAAATCGGATACCTCTTAAAGTAGGAGAACCCACTTCAGCGAAGAGCCCACCACCGTAACTATTATTGCCAGAATTGGCATTCGCATTACCACCTGTAATGGTAAAGCCATCTAGTAAAGCAGTATTATTGCGGTTGGAAGCCGTTACTACATGGGTACTATTACTGCCCATAATATTAGCAGGGTCGGTTACAATATTATTGACCTTGGTATCATTTTGGTCAATGTCACCTGACAGAATGCTACTATTTGCAAAAGGATTTCTTTGGGTATTTAAGTTTTCACCTCCTGCAAAACCACCTAAAACACTTAGATTATTTTTAAGGGTGAAGGTAGCACTTTCGCTATTGTTTGTTACATTACCGCCTTCGTCTTCATCGGGATAATAGACACCCTCTGCTACCCAGATTTCAGTAATGGTATTATCTGAACTAGCATTTGCTAAGGCATCTTGTAGGTATTTATAAGCGGTAGCCCAACTTGTACCGTCTCCACCCAATGCGGCGTCCGCATCTACAAATAGAACGTGGTCGGTTAAGTCTTCAAACTTTCGGTAAGTTGTACCCTCATGGTTGAGGTTATGCATAGCATAG